>CAYSYX010000131.1:0-15970 GCA_964435055.1 uncultured Polyangium sp.
CGTTGATTCTCGGCGAACGTGGTGATGAAAAACTCCCCCTCGGCGAACGTCTCGCGTCGCTCGATATTGGAATGACCAGCGATTCCCCGCTTCCCGGACGTCAAGGTGTGACGTTGCCGCTCGAACACGGCGGGCAAGTCACGGTGTACACGCATCAAGGTCAAGACTTGGCGACCTTTGCGGTCGAATGTACGGAGCGTGGAGCTCCGATTGGCGCGGTGGTTTTTCTCAACGAACCTGACGCGATTGATCGCGACGCGCGTACGACCATGCGCCTGTTGCGTTTTGCGCGGGCGCTCGAGAAGCGCAAAGTAAAGCGAGCTCCGAAATTGCATATTCTCGCCGAATTCGTTTCCGTGCAAAAAGGCGAACACGTGCGGCGCCTCTTGGATCACGAGCGTTGTGGTTTTGCATCGGCGGATGATTTGCGCTTGACCCTGGTGAGCACCGAAAGAATCAAGAATTACTTTATGGTGCACAGCGCGTTCGTGCCCGGGGTGACCGGATTGTATGACGAAATCCTGGCGGAAGACGGGCAGGAAATCGTGCGTCTCGATATGGACAAGCACCTCAGCGCCAAACTCGACGCCGTCGTTCATTTTGATCAAATTCGCGAAGTCTTTGCGACGCGGCAAGTGATTCCCATTGGATTGGAAATCAAAACCGAGCGAAGAGCCGGCACGAATGCAAATCAGGCCGCCGACATATTCGAAACGGTCCTCAATCCCGAGCCGGAGAGGGCATTTCCGCTGTCCGTGATTCGAGCCATCTATGCCATCGCCGAGAGCCGGGATCTCGAGGAGGTCGTGACGGTATCGGTGCGTCAGCGACTTCTGGCGGAACGACAATCCCAGAAACGAGCATTGGAAGCGGCCAAAGAATCCGACGTGTCGTGAATCTTTTACAAATACCTGGTGGAACTCGTGCGAAATGAGTTACGGACACGTTTCGAGCGACGGGACGCGATTCGGTGACGCTGCTCCCGTTGGTGTCGAACGCCAACGATTGTAGTATTGGCAAGCGAGTGGGCGATTGTTTTGTTTGTCAGAACAAACAGCCATGTTGAACAGAACGTTGTCGCGAGGTTCGAGGGTATACGCTTCTTCGAATAACTTGCACGCCTTGACGTAATCGCCTTGCGAAAATAGACCGACGCCTTCGCGAAATGCCCGTTTGGCTCGGTCGAGGTTGGTATCGGGGCAGCCGTCTTCATCTTCGATGCCGTTCATGGTTTCCGGCTCATTGGGACAAACGTCGACGCGATCGAGCACACCGTCGCGATCGTTGTCGGGATCGGGACAGCCGTCGTCGTCCTGAAAGCCGTCACGGTCCTCGGGTTCGTCCGGGCACTGGTCGACATCGTTCACGAGGCTATCGCCGTCCATGTCGGAGCCGTTGCGGTTCGACTTGGAATACGATTCGTGTTGCGCGAACGCTTGATTTTCTCCCGAGGTTTCGCCCGGTTCATACTGGACCTGCGTCGCATTGCGATCCGTCGGTCCGGCAGCCACGACCACGATCGGGGGTTTTTCCCGGCCTGAACCTCCGCATCCCGCGAGGGGCAAAGGAACGGACACTGCGAGAAGCAAATGCAACGGAAAACGAGCAGATACGCGCATGACGATCGGCGATGTTTTCACAAAATGGCGTATCTGTCGAGGAGGCACGAGTGAACGTTCGAGCTTGCGGTTGACAGTTTCTTTGTTTCCCTCGATGTGCCCGGATGGTGTAATGTTTCCCGCTCGAAGCGGCAGGTCGTGAGGTCGTTCATGTTCGAAGGTTTTGCTCGTGTTTGGACTCCGGTCACGTCGGCGAAGAATCTTGGAAAGAAACCTTTGGGGCTCATGCTGGCCGGTGAGAAGATTGTGTTTTTCCGGGACGCCCAGGGAAAACCTCAGGCGCTCATCGATCGTTGTCCTCATCGCGGGGTGAAGTTATCGCTTGGTCGCGTGACGGAGAAGGGATGCATCGAGTGTCCGTTTCATGCGTGGCAATTCGACGGTTGTGGAAAAGCTACGTACATTCCGCTGAATCCGGATGCGAAAAAGGACAACTACGGGGCGATGGCTTTGCCCGTGCGCGAGCTTGGCGGCGTTTTATGGGCGTATACGGATGTCTCGGGCGAGCCGCCTCCGAACGAGCCGCCTGTGCCCGAGGCGCTTTTGAATGAAAAGCTGGCGTTTTCTCATTTGGAAGTCGAATGGAAGGCGCATTGGACGCGAGCGATGGAGAATATGCTCGATTCGCCGCATGTGCCCTTTCTGCATGCCACGACGATCGGCCGTTTTGTTCGGCCGTACTTGAAGCCGGATTCGCGGATGGACATCGAATGGAAAGACACGGAACTCGGCGGGGAAACGAAGTCTTCGGTGGACGGCCGTGACGATGGGGGAGCGAAGCTCGAGTTTTACCGGCCGAACATGATGATTTTGCATATTCCCGTGCCGAACCAGATTTTTCGGATGCACTCGTTTTGCATTCCGATCGATCACGAGCGCGTGCGGATGTTGATCATCGGAGCGCGCAGTTTCGCGCGTTTGTCGTTGCTCAACGGATATTTCAATCATTCGAACGCGAAGATTGCGGAGCAGGATCGAGCGGTTGTCGAATCTTCGGATCCGGTGATCGTACCTCCGGCGGCGCAGGAGCAATCCGTACGTACGGACAAGGCGACGTTGCGATTTCGTAAATATTATTTCGACCATTTGGCCAAGACGTCGGTGGAAGCGCCGAAGCGTCATTTGGAGGTGGTCAAAGGATAGGTTGATTCAATGAAGGACAAACTTCGCGCTCTTCTTTCTCATGCGCGCATGCCGTATGTATGCGCGCTCGTGGCCATCGTGCTTTTGATTCCGGTGCTCGGGACGGGCATGATGATGGACGACCATGCGCATAAAATGAGTGCGCTTGGAGGTGCCTATCCGGGGGGGCCGCGAGGTTCGTGGGATCTTTTTCGATTTTTGGATGAAGATCGCGACGCCCTTCAGCAGGTGATGGATCGAGGGATCTGGCCGTGGTGGTCGTCGACGCAGATTCGGATCGCGTTTTTCCGGCCGTTGGCGTCATTGCTGCACACGCTCGATTACCGGGTTTGGCCGGACGCGCATGCGTGGATGCACGCGGAGAGTGTCTTGATTTTCGCGGCGGCGTGCGTTTTCGCGACATTTTTGTACCGGCGACTGCTCGGCGCGACGGTATGCGCCGGTTTGGCCGGGCTCATGTTCGCGATAGACGATGCCCACTCCATGGTGCTCACGTGGATTGCCAATCGGCATTCGATTCTTGCGACGGCGTTCGGAATCGCGGCGCTTTTGGCGCACGACAAGGTTCGTAAAGACAACTGGAAGCCGGGCATGGTTTGGGGGCCTGCGGCGTTTGCGCTCGCGCTACTGTGCGGAGAAAACGGGGTGAGTACATTACCCTATTTGTTTGCGTACGTCGTTTTTCTGGATGAATCCCCGTGGCGTTCGCGCCTCTTGTCGCTTGGTCCTTATGGCGTGATCTCGGCCATTTGGGCCATTGGGTACAAAATTGGCGGGTATGGAACGGTCGGCGGTGCTTTTTACATTGATCCGGTTCGACAAATCGGCGACTTTCTCATGGCCGTGCCGATTCGATTGCCCGTGTTGTTGACGGGACAGCTGGCGGCGCCGCCGGCGGACGTTTGGATGAGCATGCCGCCGGGACAAACAACCGGACTCGTAACCATTTGTGCAGTGATTTTGTCGTTTGTCGCGGCGGGTCTGGCGGTGGTTTTACGAGGTAACCGGACGGCGGCGTTTTTTGCGACGGGAATGGTCTTGTCGCTTTTGCCGGCGTGTGCGACTTGGCCGGGGGATCGCAATCTGCTTTTTGCGGGTTTCGGAGGGTTTGGCCTCGTGGCTCAATTGATCACGGCGTCGCGAGAACATCTTGGTCGGCCGGCGCGTTATTATGCGCGTTTCGTTTCCGGCGTGTTCATCTTTCTGCATCTTATCGTGGCTCCGCTGCTTTTGCCTCTGCGCAGTTGGGCGACAGGCTCGGTGCTCCATCGTTTTACCGAGCAGGCCGTGACGACGATGTTCCCGACGGGCGACGTTACGGGAAAAACCATTGTCGTCGTTTCCGCGCCGGACAGCGTCATTTCGAACACGGTAATGGCGGCGAAGATCAATGCGCGCGGTCCGTTGCCGGACGCGTTTCGCGTACTTTCGACGGTTGTGCAAGGGAAGGCGACCGTCAGGCGCGTGGACGCGAAGACCTTGTCCATCGTGCTGTCGGCGGGGCATTTGCACGAACCGACGTCGACGGTCGCTCGCGACGTGAAGCGATTTCCGTTTCGCGTTGGGGATCGGGTCGTGCTTGCGGGCTTGACCGTGGAAATCATGACGCTCACGCCGGATGGATCTTTGCCCGAGCGCGTGGACTTTCATTTCGACAAATCGCTCGACGATGCGTCGTTTTATTGGGTTTACTGGGACAAACATCGTTTCGCTCCGCTGAACATGCCGAACGTGGGTGAGTCACTTGATTTGCCGGTGATTCCGTACGGTGAGGTGCTTGGAGGCTGACTTTGTCGCGGGGCGCCGTCATGCCCGAGGGCGACAAACCGTTTGCCCTGTCACTGTTTGAATGGTGAAAAAGTCTTGCCTTGGCGGGATGCCCGTGATATCGGTGCGCGCATGACGAGTGGCACACGGTGGCGTCCATGACGAACGCGGGACTCCAAAGCGTTCGGGAAGCGTTGATTCATGTTGGGTATCGACGCGAGCGTATTGCTTCTGGAGTGTCCGGACCTGGGATCATTGCTCTTCGCGAGGGGTTCGTCGCGTACGCAGATCGTCCGTTTGATGCGCGGACATCGGCGATTGTCGCGGTGGACATGGGCGAGCTGGACGAACGGCAATTGTCGACGCTTCGTTCGACGGGGGCGCCGATCGTCGCGCAATGCGCGGCCACGCATGTATTGTTTTGGAGGCAATCGACGGAGGCGCCGCAGTTCATCGCGCGAGTCGACACGCCGAACGTATTGTCGTATTTTCAGAAATACCGTGACGAACTGGCGCCGGGGTCGATTTACCGGGCCAAACTTTGGGGGCGCACGAATCGTTCGTGGCAATTGGATATGTTCGTCGACGGCGGTCTTTTGCCGCTCGTGGAACATACGGCGGGCGAGGCGCTTCGGCATTTGTTGGAGGGGGCGGTCAAGGAAGCGAAATCGGCGCTGCGTTGGAAAAGCGACGTCGATCCGCGTGATGGCGCGTGGTTGTTGAAGGCTGTTTTCTGGCTTTTGGCGGCAAAGATTCTGCAAGACAAAGGCGTCCGGGGTTTTTCCAGTTTATCACTTTCCAACGTCGAGCACGTGTATGCGACGTTGGCCAAGCATTACAATCGCCGCGATCCGCAGCCGCTTGGGATTTCCAGCGCCAAGAAGCGTCAGGCATTGGTGTCGGTCGCCTCCAGATTCGAGCAATCGGCGAATATGAGCGCCGTGACGACGGAGTCTTTGGCTTGGGTCTATGAAAGCGCATTGATCGACAAACTCACGCGCCAGGAGCTTGGAACGCATAGCACGCCGACGTGGCTCATTGACGACATCGTGGCGAAGCTCCGTCCGTGGATTGAAGAAATGGACGTCGAAGATCGGCGCGTATTCGAGCCTGCGTGTGGTCATGCGGGATTCTTGATTGCGGCGATGCGCCTCTTGAGCCAACTTTTGCCCGCCGATCGCGCCGATGAACGTAAGGATTATTTACGGCAACGTCTTCGCGGGATTGAAATCGATGCGTTTGCTCATGAAGTCGGGCGACTTGCGCTGACGCTCGCCGACGTTCCGAATGGCAATGGCTGGCTGTTGGACCTCGGGGACATGTTTCAAGGAAATGCATTGCGTTCGGCGGTTTCGCAATCGACGATCGTGTTGGCAAATCCCCCGTTCGAGAAGTTTGGTGCGACGCGTCCCGAGGGCGCGGAATACTTCAATCGAGCGGACGAGACCTTTCGTCATATCGTCGAAGGTTTGCCTATGGGGGGTGTATTCGGCGTCGTCGTTCCGCAGACTTTTTTGCGCAGCGCTCAAGCGCAGCGATTGCATCGATTGTTGCTCGACGAATACGATTTGGCGGACGTGACTTTGTTTGCGGACAAGGTGTTCAACTATGGCGATGCGGAGATTGCGGTATTGATCGGCCGGCGCGTAGGATCCGGTCCGAAACGCAAGACCGTGGAATACCGACGCGTTCGAGAATCGCATGTCGAAATCTACAAAAAGACGCTCGTGCCGAGTTCGAGCGACCCTGTGGAGCGCGAGCGGCTCACGGACAGCCTGTTTGTCCCGGAACTGCATGAAGTCTGGGAATGGTTGTATGCGCGGGGGTGTGCGCGTTTGGATGCGTACGTGGACGGAGGGCAGGGATTTCAGCACAAGGGGGTGGATGATCCGACGCTGCCTGTCGGGGCGCTTTTGGAGAGCGAGACCGCGGGCAAGGGGCTCGTCAGGGGTTTTTCCGGATGGGACGATCAGCAATACACGCATGAATTGCCCGAGCCAGTATGGTTCAACCTTGACAAACGAACCATCAGTCGGCCGCGGCATGGTATCGAACGGGGACGGGCGCAGATTCTCATCAATTACGCACCGATCAGTCGTGAAGCTTGGAGAATGAAGTGTCTTGTCGACGACGTGGGACATCCGGTCAAGAGCCGATTTCTCGTGTTCCGGCCTGCGAACGCGGCGATATCCACGCGAGTCTTGTGGGCGCTGTGCAATTCTCCCGTAGCGAATGCGTTCGTTTATGCCTATTGTTCGAAGCGCGAAATTTTGAGCGGCACCTTGGGACAAATGCCGGTTTTCCCGCTCGATCAAGGCTCGTTCGAACCTCTCGAAGCCGCGGTGCGCGCGTATTTCCAGGCGGCCAAGGGCGTGCGACCTCAGCGCAAGAAGAGCCGAGGAACGAAGCCCGGGGCGGATATGCAGTTATCGCTGCTGGATGATCAAGGTGACGACGCCGCGCAGGAGGCTCGGTACGAGCAGCTGAAGATTTTGCATTGGCGTATCGATGCCGAGGTGTTGCGTCTTTATGGTTTGCCCGCGTGGGCGGAGCGCAAGATTTTGAATTTGTTCACGGGGATGCGCCGGCGGGGAGTTCCTTTTCATCAGGAGACGTATTTTCCGCGAGGGTTCTCGGCGCTCGACCGATTGAGCGATTTATTGGCCATTACTGCGGATTGGCCGCAGACGAATGAACGACGTTGCGAATTGATCGCCAGGAAAATAAAGAAGACCTTGACTGAGGGCGAAATTCGCGAATTCGATTATCTCGATGGATTGGCTGATGCGCGATGTGCATTCGTGAATGTGTTGTATCCGTCGGGACCAAGTGCATTGGATGTAATCGCAGAGGAACTCAAGCGTGAAGGGCAGTGGATCGAATGAATCCCAACGCTCAACCTTACAAGTATCCTTCCCGATCTCGTTTGCGCCGCCACGCCCCTCGAGGTTATAAGCGACCCGGTGAATACCGCCCGTGGCTCGATGATGAATTTCATTTCCGTTGCGTGTATTGCCTCAAGCGCAAGGTCTGGGCTCCGACGGATATTTGGTGTGTCGAGCATCTCATTCCACAATCGAAGGATTTGAATCAGGCGTGCGTCTACGAAAACTTGGTTCTGGCGTGTCAGCGGTGTAATGAGAAGAAATTGTCTGTCTCGGCGCCGGATCCTGCTGCTTTTCCGTATGGTCATTGTTTGCGGGTTCATCAGGTAACCGGGGAAGTCGAGCCGCTTAATGAAATGGGCGAAATGCTCATACTCACGCTCAAGTTGAATCATGTCGATCAAGTGAGCGAACGCCGCAAGAATTTAGCGATTTTGCGCAATCTTGCGCGTACCAACATGCCGCTTTGGAAAACAATGATGGCTTTTCCCAGCGAACTGCCGAATCTGCGTATGAAAGCGCCTCCCGCCGGAAATGATCGTCCCGAAGGCGTCGGGGAGAGTTGTTACGAGCGTCGTATCCGTGGCGAGTTGCCGGAGTGGTACGAGGAATGAGCTCCGGCGGCGGAGGTTTGTGCCGCCGATTTTCCTTGATTTATGGTTCCTGATTGCGCGATGCTGCGGGGCATGGCCGATCCCTACATCGATCAGTACGAAACCGTTGCTTATGGCAAGTTTGCCGTGGGTCAAATCTTGAGCCTCGTCGTGGGGCTCGATTCGGATGCCGATGCCTTCGTCAAGGTGACGGCGAGTCGGCTTTTGGCGGATACGGAATCCATGTGGACGGCGCTTTCCAAAGTCGGATCGCTCGAAGTCGTGACGTATTCGGCGGAAGACAGCGCGGCGATATTGAATCATTCGCGGTCGACGTTGCGTCGGCTCGCCGCGTATGCGGAATCGCGCGCGAATGGTGAGGAAATTTTGCGCGACCTATTGCATGGCGATTCGCTCACGGCGGTGTTGCGTCGGCGTCCGGTCAAACTTGCCGCGGCGCTCGAACATGCGCTCGATGCAGTGAAAAAGCATCAAGCGAGTTTGCCCGAGCATAACGAATGGTCCAAACATGTCACCGAGGCGCACGCGGCGCTCGTGGCGTTGAATGGAAATGTTCGCAAAGCGCGTACGGATCAACATGTAATGACGCCGGAAGTGGATATGGCGCGAACGACGTGGCTCAAACGTTATGCCGCGACAAAACACATCATTCGGGGAATTTTGGAACCTATGGGCAAAGGTGACTTGATGCCCGAAATCTTCGACGACTTGGCGGATGTTCATCGTGCGCACGGCGTATTCGATGATGAGGCGGGTTGAAGGCAACCTATCTTTCCCCTGCATCTCCCGGTTCTGCGCATCGCTCTCGAGAACGGGCCGATGATTCAAATTCAAAAAAAGGTTTTACATACCCCGACACCCGGTGTATAGACGGGTCATGCGCCACGCGTTTGTCGTCTCGATGGGCCTTGTTTTGACGGGTTGTGCGTCGTCGGCGGGCTCCGTGCAGCCGCAGGCATCGTCCAACGTCGCGGATTTCGTTATTTTCGGTGCGTCCATCAAAACCATGGATGCCGACAAACCCCTGGCGACCGCGCTGGCCGTCGTGGGAGATCGCATCGTCGCGGTCGGGTCGGACGCGGAAGTGAATGCGTTTGTCGGGGCGACGACGAGGACCGTTCGTTTGCCTGGAAAGGCCATCATTCCCGGGCTCGTGGACGGGCATTGTCATCTGCACGGTTTGGGAGTCGCGCTGGAGTCGCTCGATGTACGCGGCAAAATGAGCGCCGATGAAATTGCCTTGGCGGTTGCGCAAGCGGCGAAAGGGCGAGCTTCGGGAGAATGGATTACGGGACGCGGGTGGGATCAAAATCTATTTACGCCGGCGGTTTTTCCCTCGCATCAGGCCTTGGATGTGGTCAGTCCGGACAGACCTGTCGCATTGACGCGCATCGATGGGCATGCTGTGTGGGTGAATGCGGCGGCGATGCGCGCGGCGGGAATCGACAAATCGACGGCGGATCCTTCGGGCGGGCGCATTTTACGTGACGACAAGGGCGAACCGACGGGCGTTTTCGTCGACAATGCAATGGACCTCGTGCAAGTCAAGATGCCTGCGGAGCCATTGGAAGCGCGGGAGCGGCGAATTTTGCGTGCGGCGAATACGGCGTTGTCGCTTGGTTTGTCGGGGGTGCATGAAATGGGCATCGACGACGCAACGGTGGCCGCGTATCGAAAACTCGCGGCCGAAGGACGATTACCTCTTCGTGTTTACGCGTATCTCGGGGGCGATCCGCAATTGAAAGTGTTGGATGGTCGCAAGCCGGATGTCGATGCGTCGGGCGCGGCGATGTTTACGTTGCGCGGGGTAAAACTATTTGCCGATGGAGCGCTCGGTTCTCGTGGAGCGTCTCTTTTGGCGCCATATTCGGATGAACCGAGTTCGTCGGGGTTATCCATCATGAATCGTGAAGCGTTGTCGCGTGCGGCCAAAATCGCGGCGGATGCGGGTTTTCAGGTCGCTGTTCATGCCATTGGGGATCGAGCCAATCGGGAAGTGCTCGACGCATTTGAATCGGTGGGGGAAGGTCGGGCGAAAGCATTGCGTTATCGCATTGAACACGCGCAGGTGGTTTCTCCCGAAGACATTCCGCGTTTTGCCAAGATCGGCGTGATTGCATCGATGCAGCCGACGCATGCGACGAGTGATATGCCGTGGGCTGTGGCGCGACTCGGAACGAATCGATTGGCGGGGGCTTATGCGTGGCGGTCGTTGGAAAAGACGGGGGCATTTTTGGTTTTCGGTTCGGACTTTCCTGTGGAAGAGCCGTCGCCGTTGTTTGGTTTGTGGGCGGCGGTAAGTCGTGAAGATCCTTCGGGAAATCCCAAGGGCGGATGGCTTCCCGATCAACGCCTCACGCTGGACGAAGCGATTGCGGGTTTTACGACGGGTCCGGCGTTTGCGGGGTTTGCGGAAGCGACGCATGGGCGCATCAAGCCGGGATACGTGGCGGATTTGACGATATTCGATGCGGGGTTTGGGGCGCAGAGCGCCGCAGGCGACTCGAAGCCCCAAATGCACAAACTGGAGCTCACGTCGGAGCGCGCGTTGCTCGAGCGAAAAGTGGTGGCCGTGGTGGTGGGCGGAAAAGTTGCCTACGGAAGCTTGCCTTGGGCGCGGACGCTGGTACAATCGCCCGAATGATCGGCTTCATCATTCGCATCGTGGCGTTTTTGGCGGTCGGCGTGGCGATCGCCTTGATTCATGCGCGGGCGGTGGCGGAAGGTGAGCGATTGCATCGGGAAACGGGAGAACGTGCGCGGCCGATTGCGCTGTTCGTGGTGCGTCTCGCGCTCTTGATTGCGATATTCGGGGTGATCGGCAAGATGGGCCCGATTCCGTTGGGATGCACGATATTGGGATTTCTCGGGGGCCGAGTGGTCGTGCAGCGCGGAATGCGGGCGCCGTGAGAACGCATGGATTGGGCCGACGTTTCACGTTATCAACGAACGGCGAGTTCGTCTGGGTCGCACATCCCAAATTACGTCACAATTGGGTGTTCTTCGGAAAACCCTTCGGCGCCGGTTGAGCTCGCAGCGGTGGTGCTGCGGGAGCCGCTGCCGGCGTCGGCGCTTTGCGCACGTGAGGTACCGCTTCCGTACCTGCATCCCATTCGTTTGTCGGGGATGCACAGCCTTCCATAGTGCCGGTTGCGCACGCTTTGTCACGCAATTCTTTGGCCAATTCGGGATTCTTGTCGGCCCCTCGGCCGTCTTCGACCATTTTCGCAAGAAAGAGGCACGCTTGCTGATGGCCTTTTTTGCAGGCTTTGTCGAATAAATCCGCGGCGCGTTTTTCGTCTTGGGGCACGCCCAACCCTTTTTCGAGCAATCGACCGAACTCGGTACATCCCAGGGCTTCTTTTTGCTCACAAGCTTGCTCGAGCAGGACGCGCGCCCGCCCTTCATCTTTCGCAATGCCTCGGCCCAACAAGAGCATGACGCCGAGATTCGCACAACCGCTGGGATCCGCCATTTCGCAACCGCGTTTGTAAAAAGCCGTCGCTGCGGCGTCGTCCTTGGGCATGGTGCGACCTTGTTCTTGAAGCAATCCGAGGCCCGTACAGCCAAACCCATATCCACCATCGCACGCTTGTTTATACAACGATGCCGCGCGCGTATCGTCCCGCTGGACGTCGATTCCGTCCATGTACAGCGATCCCAGATTGCCGCACGCCGCCGCACTTCCGCCTTCGCAACCTTTTTCATAAAGCTTGTGCGCTTCCGAGACATTCGCCGGCATGCTCATTCCGCGCTGAATCATGCTGCCCAAGTTTCCGCACCCCGTGGGATATCCGCCGTCGCACGATTTTCGATATAATTTTGCCGCGAGCGCCAGGTCTTGCGTCACGCCAAACCCATCTTCGTACATACGCGCCACGGCATTGCAGCTTTGCGCGTTGTCGGCGTCGCAAGCCATCGTGTACCATCGTGCCGCCGCGACGAAATCGACGGCTCCCCCTTTTCCTTTTTCCCGCATATCTCCGAGCGTATAACACGCCACGGCATGGCGGCGATCACATGCCGATTGGAAATACACCATGGCTCGAGCTTCATCACGCGGCGTACCCGCTCCATTTTCGTGCATCATGCCCAATGCGAAACAACTGCCCGCATGTCCGCGTGCGCATTGTTTGGTGCAATCGGCCAAATCATCCGGGGTGCACATTCGTGGCGTCAGCGCACTACGCACTCCGAGCACCGCGGGGGGCACCAGCAGCAATGACAAGACCCCCGCGACCAAAATGGTTCGTCCGCTGTCCGAGCGACGAACCCACAATACGCTTCGCCGCAGAAACCCCGGCGGTTTGGCTCGAATGGGACGATGTTCGGCAACGGCCCGTAGGTCTTCCGCGAATGCCTGCGCCGACGCATAACGTTGCGCCGCGTTCTTGGCCATTGCGATCGCCAATACGGCGGTCAGGTCCGGCGATATGCGCGGATCGATTCGGCGGGGCGAGACCGGTTCGTCGTGTAATACTTGCACAATCAAGCGCTGCTCGGTATCGCCGTCGAATAACACGCGCCCCGTGACGAGCTCGTACAAGGCTGCGCCGAGGCTGTAAATATCGGCGCGTTCATCGACTTGCACCAAGCGACGTTGCAGCTGCTCGGGCGCCATGTAGCGCAAGGTTCCCAATATTTTCACGTCCGTCGAGGTCAAGGCTCGAGATTCATCCGCGAGCTTTGCCAAACCCAAATCCATGATCACAATGCGCTTGCCATCCGACGTCAACATCAAATTGCTTGGTTTCAAATCCCGATGAATGATGCCGGCCGCGTGCAGGTGCGCCAAACCCAGCGCCGCATCGGCAAATAATTCCACCAATCGTTCGCCGAGCTCGCGACCTTCGAGCACGGGCGGCGGAGGTATCTTTTCGAGCTCGGGCAAACCATCGTCCGAAGCATCCGGTATCGGTTGCGAAATCGCCGCTTCGAGGTGTCCTTCGCGCAATACGGGCGTGGATGCATGCCCGCGCCACGACGACAAGACTTTGAAAGCCCGTCCAAGGTCCGCGCCTTCGACGTACTCCATGGCATAATACAGCCGTTCGTTGTCTTCACCCGAGGCCAATATTTTGACCACGTTCGGATGATCGCACCGCGCGAGCGCCGCGATTTCCCGGGCAAACCTTTTTCGCGCAATGGGATCCGCTCGCAAGGATGGAGGCAATACCTTGAGCGCCACGAAGCGCCGCAAACTGCGCTGTCGGGCTTTGTACACGATACCCATCGACCCTCGTCCGAGCTCCCCCAGCAATTCAAAATCGCCGACGACGGCGTTTTCCACGGTCAATTCGTCCGTCGGTTCGGGCGTGGAGCCCGATAAAGTCGCCTCCGTAGCGGCTTCGATTTCCGCGTCGACCATGGGTTTGCCGCGGAGTTTTCCCAAGAGCTCGCCCATGGCCTGGCGGGCATCCACGCCTGCGAGCGTTTGTCCGGATGCATAATCGAGGTAATCGACACGGCGAATTTCCTCGACCCCGTCCGAGGAACTTTTTTTCGACCGGCGAATGGTGCGATTCAGAAAACCAATTCGATCTCGACCGAATTCATCATCACGCTGCAAAACCACGAGCGGATGTAAACAGATTCGTCCGGCAGGCCCGATCAAGTACAATCGGTCGGCGACCGCACCCGCAGCCGATGCATCTCCGGGCATGGGCGCCATGCCCGTGAGGCTTTGAAAACAGACTCTCCGCGACGTACCGGAGTCATCCTGGACAAACCGCGCGTGCACGAGTTCCATTCCGCCAAACAGAGCCGGCGAGGAGAGCACTTCGCACGTCGCCGCGAGCAGCAATTCACCGAGCGCATCGTAGAATGCATTCGAGCGCTGCGCTCCGTGGCCGATGACTTCATTGCGATACGCCACGACGATATCGAAAAAACCGAGCGCACCTCGACGGAGCGATTGGCGTGACGCATCCGGGGGAATGCACTCTTCCGCAATGGCGCGTTCTGCAAATGCGCGGGTCGCCGCCCAGCCGGATGGACTTCGGACGAGATCGCGGGCTTCGGGCGCGAGCGGCACGAACGCTGCGTCTTTGCGTTCGCCCAAGTGACGACTCACTTCGCGCAACATTTCGCACCAATGCCCGGCGGAGGGCAACACCAATGCTTCGAGGCGCCGGGCGATGTCCTTGTCGAACGGCGGTGGTTTGTCCTGGAGGTCACCCAACATCCCGGCGCTTTCGAGCCAAACACCGACACGCGCAGCGGCGGCGAGTTTCAACGCGCACTCGGCCAAATAATATGCGCTGTGATGCCGCTCGAGGGCACTTTTGCTGTTCAACGCACGCAGGACCAGAAGCGCGAGCGGGTAAGGCAAAGACTGCAAAAGAATGCGCGCATTGGGCTTCGAGACGGTCGACGAGGACGTCATTGTCGGATGGTACTTGGAAAACGACGACGGAGACAATGGGCAAAGTGGTGTCGCCACGAAATGGGGAACTTTATCCGTGCCCGCGTGTCCCTGTCGCCGTTGCGGCGACCGGGCCGATTAGGTAGCTCGATGTACTGCAGCCCGGGAGCGAAATGACTCATCTCTCCATATCCCGTGGTGTCCTGGACAAACCAGCGAATGCATTTCTGATGTTGCGCGTCGCGTGGCTCGGTTGGCTTGTCGCATTGGTCGCGTTGTTCGCGTATCCCGTGGCGATTCTTGAAATGCCGGACGTGCATGAATTGGTGGTCATTGCGTATGGCAGTGCGGGTATGTGCGCACGCGACGATTGCGCCCCGGAGTCGTGGCTCGTGACGCACACGGATTGGACCTGGTTTGACTTGACGGACACGTGGCATCTTTGGTTGCCGTTGCTTTGGGCCATGATCATTCCGACCCTGATTCACGTGCGTCGTCGAAATCGATTGGGACCGGCATTCAATGATTGGCCCAAGGCGCGAAGCGCCGACGATCCGCAGAGTTATCGGGCAACGGCCGAGCGTTCATTACGTGGATATGAACGTCCGTTTGCGACGTACGTCCGGGCATTTTGGGGACGTATGAGCATGGGCATGGTTTTTTGCGCCTTGCCCTTTTACGGGTTGTTTCATACGCGGCTCATCAAGAATTACGGTTGCGTTTTTTATTCGCCCGTATGCAGCATCCTCGAGTATTTCGTGTATGCCGGATTGATGCTGGCCGTGATACTCTTGCATGCGCCGAGTGTGCGGCGCGTATTCGGCCGCTCGGCGAAAGAATACGGTATCTGGCGTCGCGACGGCGCTGTTTGGCATGAAGAACGACAACGGCGGCCACGATTGAGCTCTTGATTCGGGGCGATACGGCGATACGGAATGGATGGACGTCACGACGACCAAATCGAAAGGGAAGATGCCTGTTTGAACATGGTCGGGCATGATTTTCTCGGTTCTGTCCGGAAAAAGTAGACTTTCACTTTCCGTCGAATATTTTCCCTCCGTCGGCAACATACGCGAGCGGGCACCACGTGTGTTCGCATGGACCGGAAACGAGGGACTTATGAAGCGGCGAGTGGGTCGAGTCGACATTGCATTCGATTGTCGACGGGCGATCTTGTTGGGTTTGATGGTGTTTTTTGCCTGGGGGTGCGGTGCCGAATCGACCGGCGACGAACTCGGCGGCGGCGGCAAAAGCCGGGGCGCGGAGCAGCCTGCGGAGGTGATCGAAAACGGTACGCTGGACGAAATCAATGCGCGCCACGATTCGCGATGGGACGTGCCGGAGGAATACGCACAAGCGGCGGCGCCGCCGTCCAATGCAACGACGTGCACGGCGAACAATCAATGCCCGACGGGGTTTTGCGTCGACGGTTTTTGTTGCGACGCGAAATGCGATTACCCGTGCATGGCGTGCAGCGCGGCGAAAAAAGGATCCGGCGTGGATGGCGTTTGCGGATCCATTGCGTACGATACCGATCCCGACAACGACTGCCCCGTCGGTGCGTGAGACGGGAAAAAA
>CAYSYX010000131.1:15980-20108 GCA_964435055.1 uncultured Polyangium sp.
TCGAACTATTGCGTCGATGGTTTTTGCTGAGGCTATATCTGCATGGGCAGCTGTCAAGCTTGCAGCGCGGCGAAAAAGGGCGGCGGTTACGACGGCTCGTGCGGATCGATCAAAGCGGCAACGGATCCCGACAATGAATGCAATCCCGGCGAGTGCAATGGATCGGGCGCTTGTAATGCGAGCCCTCAACCGCTGAGCGCCAACGGCGCGGCGTGCACATCCGCAGCGCAATGCCAGTCCGGATATTGTGCGGACGGTGTATGTTGCGACAGCTGGTGTTTGGGCACGTGCATGGCATGTTCGGCGGCGAAAAAAGGCGGCGGGACCGACGGAACGTGTGGATTCGTCGCGGACGACAAGGATTTCGACGACGAATGTTGGGCGGGCGCGTGTAATGGCGCGGGCGTTTGCAAACAATACAATGGTTTGCCCTGCAATGACAAGTCGCAGTGTTTGTCCAATTATTGCGTTGACGGCGTTTGCTGCGGCAATATCTGTACGCAATTCTGCACGGCTTGTACCACCGCGAAAAAGGGTTACGGCTACGATGGCGTATGCGAACCCATCGCTTCCGGTCGCGACTTGGAGAACGAATGCAATCCCGGCGAATGCAATGGTTCCGCGGCGTGTAATCAGCCGCAAACGCCGCAAGCCAATGGCACGGTGTGTGTATCGGCGGGGCAATGCGCGTCGGGCAATTGTGTCGACGGTTTTTGCTGCGATACGACGTGCACGGCCAATTGCATGGCGTGCTCGGCGGTGAAAAAAGGTGGCGGCGTCGACGGAACGTGTGGAAACATCGCCGCGGAGACCGATCCCGACAAAGAATGTGGTGTATCGGGTCGATGCGGCGGTAATGGCGCTTGTCGTTACTACAACGGAGCGGCTTGTACGTCGACCGCGCAATGTTTCTCGAATTATTGCGTCGACGGGTTTTGTTGCGGCAACGTTTGCACCGGTTCGTGTTACGCGTGTTCGAACGCCAAAAAAGGGGCCGGTTACGATGGCGTTTGTGCGCCGATCAATTCGGGCCTCGATCCGGACAACGAATGCAACCCCGGCGAATGTAATGGATCGGGCACATGCAATCAGGCGCAGATGCTGCTGGCCAACGGGGCCGCGTGCGCGTCGGGGGCCCAATGTTCTTCCGGCAATTGCGTCGACGGCGTTTGTTGCGATACGGCGTGCACGGGTGGATGCCAAGCCTGTACGGCGTTGAAGAAAAGCGGCGGGACAAACGGCACGTGCGGCAATATCGCGTACGACACGGATCCCGACAATGAGTGCGCGAACGGCTCGTGCTCCGGCTCGGGAACGTGTCAATTCTACAATGGCGTTGCGTGTACGACGACGGCGCAGTGTTTGTCCAACTATTGCGTCGATGGCTTCTGCTGCGGCAATATCTGCAACCTGTCGTGCATGGCGTGCTCGGCGGCGAAAAAGGGCAGCGGTTATGACGGCGCGTGCGGAATGATCGGCAACAACCTCGATCCGGACAATGAATGCAATCCCGGCGAATGCAATGGTTCGGGTATTTGCAATCAATTCGCCACCCCGCAACCCAACGGCTCCCTGTGCACGTTCAATTCGAATTGCATTTCGGGATTCTGTGTCGACGGGTATTGTTGCGATACGGCGTGCACCGGAACGTGCATGGCCTGTTCGCAAGCAAAGACCATCTGGGGCCAAAATGGCGTGTGTTATCCCATCAACTTCGAAACGGACCCCGACAAGGAGTGCGGGGCCGGTAAATGCGCCGGCGGGCAATGCAAATATTACAACGGCCCGCCGTGCTCGTCCGATTCACAATGCTTCTCCGGTTATTGCCGCGATGGCGTGTGTTGCGGAAACGATTGCAATCAATCTTGTTCCGCGTGTACGGCGGCGAAAAAAGGCAGCGGCATCGACGGTCAATGCGGTTCCATTGCCAACAATACGGATCCGGACAATGAATGCGGTCTTTCCTGCAATGGTTCCGGAGCTTGTCAGCCGGCGGCCAATGGTGCGTCTTGTTCGGCCAACGCGGAATGCGTATCGGGATCGTGCGTCGACGGCGTTTGTTGCGACACGTCGTGCACGGGCACGTGTCGAGCCTGCACGGCGGCCAAGAAAGGTGGCGGAAGCAATGGGCAATGTGGTCCGATTGCGGTGAATACCGATCCCGACAATGAATGCCCAACCGATTGCAATGGTGCGAGTGCGTGCATTGCGTCGCTCCCCAATGGCTCGGTATGCAGCAACGCCTCGCAATGTTTGTCTGGGCAATGCGTGAACGGTGTATGCTGCAACAATGCGTGTACATCGACGTGCAAAGCTTGCAATGTGGCCGGTTCTGTGGGGACGTGCACGGAACGATCGCCCGGAGCGTGTAAAACATGCAGCATCAACAAGATCGGGCTTCCCGGACCGGCCTTCACGCAAATCTATACGAGCATCTGGAACGACGCGACCATTGTCGATCTCGACAACGACGGCAAAGTGGAGCTCGTGGGTTGGCAAGTCGCCAATAACATTGGGCATTCGTTCGCCACGATCAACAATGTTTTCTCGGCGACCCAGCAGGCATATACGCAATACATTGCCGAGAATATCGTCGCCATGACGATTGCGGACGTCAATGGCGACAACAAAGTGGACGTCATTACAAGTCATCGGCAGGATGTTCTGTACACCGGGCCCGTCGGCGTGTGGCTGAATAATGGCAATGGCACATTTGCCGCGCCGGTGAATTACTTGGATGACGGCGTGACGCGACCTGCTACCACCGTGGTTCAAGATCTCGATAACGATGGAGATCGAGACATCGTCGTGGGGCAATTCTACGGTGCATCGATCAAGGTCTTGAAAAATCAAGGCAATGGCACTTTTGCTTTGGACGGGACGTATGCATCGGATCAGAACCTGATCGCGATAGCGGTGGCGGACGTGAGCGGTGACGGTCATGCCGATATCATCGGAGGTGCCCGCGACAGTTCCTTGGTACAAGTCTTCCTTGGACAGAGCAATGGTAGTTTTCTGGCTGCGACGAACTACACCACGGGAAATTCGGCGGATTCGAGGAAATCGTTGCAGCTCTTGGACCTGAATGGAGACGGCAAACTGGATATTGGTTTGTCCCTCGTGTCCGATTATGCAAATCCTTCCGGCACCAGCGTCCTCGTCAACAATGGCAATGGTACGTTTGGGGCGTCGACGTCGTATACTTACGTCTCGAAGTTCGGCGATGTTTCCGGTGACGGCAAGCCGGATCTCATCGGTGTGACGTCCAACAGCAGCGCGATGAGTGTACGCATCAATCAGGGCAATGGGATTTTTGGCGGCAATGCCAATTATTCCACCGCAACGTCGCCCCGTTTGCTCGGTACCGCGGATCTCAATGGCGACGGAAAGCTGGATATCGTCACGACGAACGAAGGCAACATCATGACGGCTGCCGGAGGCACGATCAGCGCGTGGCTCAATCAGGGCGGCGGCACGTTTGGCACGCGGGTCGATTCCAACGCTGCGGCGACGTTCATTGCGGCCTTCATCCACGACGTCAATAGCGACGGAGCAATGGACGTGGGGCTTGCGTTCAATAAATTCGGGCCCTATGTGACGTCGTTCTTGAACGTCGGCAATGGTTCGTTCGGACCACCGCGCACGATTGTTCCGATCACCAAACCTCAGGCCATCACGTCCGCGGACGTGAACAAGGACGGGTATACGGACTTGATTATGTACGCGGAGACGGCGTTTGGTGTCGCGTCGGGCCTGGGAAATGGTTCTTTCGGGCCAAACGCCTGGTATTCGGAATATCTGGGTTCGATCTATCGTGCCCACACGGCCGACATGAACAACGACACCTGGCCCGACATCCTGCTTCCCTTGTTCCTGAACAACGGAAATGGAACGTTCGCCACGCCAAGCGTGCATCCGGGCTACCCCGCCGATACTCTCTTCGCCCCGGTTGATTTGAACGGGGACGGCAAGTTGGATCTTCTCAGCGCTCGGTTCAACGGGGCGCGTATCGAGCTCAACCAGGGCAACGGTTCGTTCGGCGCGAGTACGATCCATGCGGATGCGCCGACGAAGTACCTCAATGCTGTGGATGTCAATGGCGATGGAAAAGCGGACCTCGTCATGACG
>CAYSYX010000132.1:0-20048 GCA_964435055.1 uncultured Polyangium sp.
GGAGGTGACGGCGTCCGAGCTCAAGGTCGAGCTCATGTTCCCCGCCGACGACGAGCGCGAGCGCTTCTTCCACGACTTGGTTCGATAGCGCCGTCGCGCCCTCGAGCCACGCCGCCCTGCAGCCTCCACGCACCCGCCCGCTGTCGATCGCAACGACGCCGGGTTCACTCGGCGTTTCGACCGTACAACGTGCGCTCGATCCCCCGCCGCTGCCGCCGCTCCCACCATTGCCGCTGCCTCCGCTGCCGCCGCTGCCGCTGCTGCTGCTGCTCGACGTGCCGGTAGCAGTGGAATTACCGTCCCCGCCGCAGCCCGTCAAAATGACGCCGGCGAGTGAAAATATGGAAAGCCATCGATTTGTGTCCATAAGATTGGTCCTCGAAGGGCCTTCGACACGAAAGGATGGGCGGGGGTAAAGTCACCCCGGCATTTTGTGGGTGGTCATCGATTGTGGCGGATCAAAATGTCCCGCCAAACCCGAATTGCATTCCGAAATTCTCTTTCCCCATCCGTTCGTCTCGTTGAAACACCGGGACCGTGTAGGGTGCCAGCGTAAAACCCGGCAAAGCTGTCTTTGTCGTGGCGTTTGGTTTGTCATGGGTCAAGTACACCGAATCCAAAATGGTGCCGGTAATCGACAGGGCCAGAGGTACCGCGATCATGATCGGAAACGCCGTTCGTGCGCCGCAGAGCGTCGGTTGTGGCGGCAAGTGGTCCGCGCCCACCAGCCCCGGGCATTGACTCACGAAGACGAAAGCCGTGCCAACGCCGACCAAATCCCCCGTGACCTCGAGCGCGTAACTTTTCGCCACGTGTCCCCAGGATTGACCATGCACGCGATGAATGATCGGCCCAGACAAACTGCGCCCGACCATACCCGTGACGACGAGACCACCGCCGAATATCGAGTCAATGGCAAAAAAAGCGGGCATGCCGAGAACGCTCATCACATCGAATGCCGCAGTGACCCCGATGACTTCACGCCCATACCAACCAGGTTTCGTGGGAGCTTCATTCTGTGGCTCCGTCGACGATTTCGAGGTGGTTCCCCAGGTTGGCTTTTCATTGGGATAATTCGGCGTGAGTGCCGGCAGTTCTTTTTCCGATTCGGTCGTTCCGTCCGCCAAAACCGGAGGCGCAAAAAACAACGCCGCAAATGCAAAACTTGCAGTCCAAGTCAATCGGTCCGGCCATTTCGTTCGTGTCCGTTTCATCTTGGCCGCGTCGGAATGCATTGCACGTGCCAAAATGAAAAGGCCCCGCAATCGCGGAGCCTTTTTCATGAGACCGAGGTTTATGGACGTTCAGCGCAACGCATTCGCGCGATGTTGCTGAACCCAAGGCGAAAGTCCGCCTTGACCGTTGGTTCCCTCGGAGGACGTCGCCAATTGCACCTTGCGGTCATTACGAGCCGTAGCGGCGGCAATCGCGGCGGCAAATTCCACTTCTTCATCCGCGGAAAGCTGCGTGTAAGAGCAAAGCTCCGCCTTGTGTTTGTCGATGAAGTTCGTTGCGTACTTACCCGCGACGAATTCCGGATGCGCCAAGAGTTTTTCGTGGAACACGATGTTCGTTTTTATGCCCGTGACCACGTATTCGGAAAGCGCTCGCTGCATTCGGCGCAAGGCCACCGCTCGATTGGGTCCCCACGTGCTGATCTTGGAAATCAACGGATCGTAATGGCTGGGGACGATCGCTCCTTCGTAAAACCCGCCGTCATCGCGGAGCCAGGGACCCGATGGAATCCGCAAACTCTCGATCTTGCCGGGGCTCGGCAAAAATCCAATCGGATCTTCCGCGTAAATACGGCATTCGATCGCGGCTCCGCGACGCACGATTTGATCCTGGCGGAAAGGCAGTTTTCCTCCTCCCGCGACATTGATCATTTCCGCCACGAGGTCTGTCCCGGTAATCCATTCCGTGATCGGATGTTCGACCTGCAAACGGGTATTCATTTCCAAGAAATAAAAATTCCCGTCGGCTCCCAGCAGGAATTCGAACGTCCCCGCCGAGAAATACCCCACGGACAAGGCGCCTTTGACGGCCACTTCGCCCATTTTTGCGATCAATTCGGGCGTCGCTACGGGGCACGGCGTTTCTTCCACGACTTTTTGATGGCGCCGCTGAATCGAACAATCGCGCTCGAACAGGTGCACCATGTTGCCGTGTTTGTCACCCAAAACCTGAATCTCGACGTGCCGCGGCTCGATGATCGCTTTCTCGATGTACACCGTCGCATCACCGAATGCGCGCAACGCTTCGCTCTTGGCGCGATCGAACGCGCTTTCCATCTCGGTTTCGTCATGCACGAGGCGCATGCCTTTGCCACCGCCGCCCATCGCCGCTTTGATCAAGACCGGATATCCAACGCGGGCCGCCGTCGCGCGAGCTTCTTCGACCGTCGATGCATCACCACCGGGCGTGATCGGTACACCCGCTGCCGCCATCTTCGCGCGAGCTGCTGTTTTCGAGCCCATCGCCGACATCGCGCTCGATGGAGGACCCACGAAAATGATCCCCGCGTCTTCGCACGCCCGGGCAAACTCACGGTTTTCCGAGAGAAACCCGTACCCGGGATGAACGGCATCGGCGCCGGATTTCTTCACGGCATCCAGAATGCGCTCGATCAAGAGGTAACTCTCTCGCGCCGGCGCAGGCCCGATCGGATACGCCTCATCAGCGAGCCGAACATGGAGCGATTGACGATCCGCGTCGCTGTACACAGCCACGGAGGCAATGCCCAGCTCGCGTAACGTTCGAATGATGCGGACGGCGATTTCGCCGCGGTTGGCAATGAGTACCTTGCGGATCACGCCGAGGACGTAGCACACCCGCGTGCCGGGAAGGAACCCGCTTTGCGTCGGTTTCACTTTCCCTCGGCTCTTGTACGAGCTAGTCCACGCGCCTCGTGCAACGGCGTGACTCAGGCCCCGATGTTTCTTTTGCCGGTCGAGGCGACTCCGACCCCGTCGCGGAATTTCGGCCCGGCGGTGAAAACACCATCGTTCAACGGCCGTCGGCACGTCGCCCGGACGAACCTCCCGTCATCTCCGTCGCCGAACTCGACAACCGCCTGAAACGCCTCGTCGAAAGCAACACGCAAGACGTTCGTGTGCTCGGTGAAGTCGCCGGGATGCGTCTGCATTCCAGCGGCCACGCGTACTTCAAACTCAAAGACGAAGGCGACACCGCAACCATCGACTGCGTCATGTACAAAACCGCTTCGCCCCGCGCGCGAAGCATGCTCGTCGATGGTTCGCGCGTCGTACTCGTCGGTCGCGCGACCGTGTACGCCCCGCGAGGACAGCTTCAGTTCGTCGTGACAGACGTTCGTCCGGTAGGACGAGGCGCGCTCCTCGAAGCGCTCGAACGTCTCAAGCAACGTTTGGCGTCCGAAGGGCTGTTTGCCCCGGAACGCAAGCGTCCTTTGCCTGCGGATCCTTCCGTGATCGGCGTCGTCACGAGCGGCGATGGCGCCGCCATTCACGACATCATCACCGTTTCATTTCGTCGCGGCGCACCGCGGATCTTGCTCGCTCGCGCGACCGTGCAAGGCCCCGGCGCAGCGCAATCCATGGTGCGGGCGCTCGACATGCTCACGCGGGTGCCCGAAGTCGAAGTGATCATTCTGGGCCGCGGTGGAGGTTCGGCGGATGATCTCGCGGCGTACAACGACGAAACGCTCGTGCGCAAAGTCGCGAGTTTGTCCGTGCCCATCGTGAGCGCCGTCGGACACGAGATCGACACGACCCTCACCGACCTCGTCGCGGATGCGCGGGCCGCAACGCCGTCGCAAGCCGCCGAGCTGCTCGTACCGGACAAAGCCGCACGCAAGGCGCTTCTGGTGCAGCTTTACAAGCGCATGTATCGCGCGCTGAAACATGGTTTGTCCACGCGTCGAGCCAACCTGGATCGTCTTGCTGCTCGCGTGAGCTCGCCCGCGCATCTCTTGGCCGAACGACAACAGCAGCTCGACGAGGCCGAGATGCGCCTCGAACGAGCGTTCCGTCGGCAGCTTGCGAAACGACAAACCGAATTGGCGCAGCTCGAACGTCGCATGGGAGCGCGTCATCCGCGGGCCATTCTCGCCTCCGCACGAGGTTCCATCGGGCCGCTCGAGGTTCGTCTTGGCGCGGCGATGCGTCGGCGCATCGAACAGTGCCGCGCGATTCTCGCCTCCCAAGTCGCAGGCCTCGACGCCATGTCTCCCCTGGCCGTCTTGTCGCGCGGTTACGCGATCGCCACGACAAACTCCGGACGAGCCGTTCGTGACGCGGGCGATGTCACCGTAGGCGATCGCATCTCCGTCCGAGTGCATCGCGGCAATTTTGTGGCCGATGTCGTCGAAGTTCGTCCCGGCGAACCTCTTTGCACCAGCGACGCAGGGACCGATGAGTGACGCTCGTTTATTCGCGCTCTTTGGACATCCCGTGTCGCATTCGCTTTCTCCCGTGATTCATGCGGCGGCATACACGGCGCTTGGTTTGTCGTATCGTTATGCGGCTTTCGATTTGCCGGCGGCGAGCGACGTGGCGAACGCGTTTGACGATCTGCGTCGCGGCAAGTTTGGCGGGGCAAACGTGACGATTCCTCATAAACGCCAGGCGTTCGAATTATCGGACGTCGTCGAACCCAGCGCGCAATTGCCCGGCGTGGCCAACGTTCTTTGCGTCGACGATCGCGGACGCGTTCATGCGCACAACACCGATGCCGATGCCTTGGCCGATGACATCGCGTCAGTTTTGCCCGATCATCCTCGTTTACAAGCGACCGTCGTGGGTGGGGGAGGGGCGGGATTGGCGGCCATCGTCGCGTGTCAAAAGCTTGGTTTTGCCCGTATAGGCGTGACTTCTCGCTCGTGGAGCAGCCGGGAATATCTCGAGGCTTCGGCGGTTGCGCCTCGCATGCGAGCGCTCGGTGTCGATGTTTTTCCCTGGCCGATGAATACGCAACGCACAAATCCCGATGAAATTCCGCGATTGTCGGACGATTGGCGAGCGTTTGTCCGTGCATCCTCGCTCGTCATTCAAGCCACGAGCGCCGGCATGGCCGGTGCCGACGCCGGTGAGCCGATTGCCGAGATTGTTCCATGGGACGATCTCGCCGAACACACAACCGCCTACGACGTCGTCTATACTCCGCCGGTGACTCCGTTCTTGCGAGCTGCCATGACGCACCGGCTCTTGGCCCGAGGTGGTTTGGGCATGCTCGTACGACAAGCGGCGCGGTCCATCGAATTGTGGACGGGTTTGTCTCCACCGATCGACGTGATGCAACGAGCGGCCGAACAAGCTTTGGTTCAGCGAGGACAAACGGTATGACGAACGAATTCCGCTCCGCTGAGGAAGATGTTTTTCCGCATGTCGATGTTCGTGGTGACGTTCGTCTCGCTCGCAGCCGCGAATGGATTTTGGGCAATGGCACCGGCGCGTATGCAAGCTCGACGATTGCTTGTCTGCACACGCGTCGTTATCACGGCTTGCTCGTCGCGGCCTTGGATCCGCCTCGAGGTCGACACGTCACGCTTTCGCATGTCGACGTGACGGTGACCGTACCTGCCAAACCCGGCACACCGCGCGGGATTTGGGACTTGGCCAAACACCAGTTTCCCAATCTCGATCCGGATCGCGGATCGTTTTACCTCGATCGATTCGATCAGGACCCGCTGCCGCGCTGGACCTACGCCGTCGCCGGCGGCGAATTGGAAGTGCTCTTGGCGCTTGTTCCCGGCGAAAACGCAGCTGTTTTGCGTTACACGTGGCGCGGGCCTCAACCCGTCGTGTGCACGTTGCGACCGCTTTTGGCGATGCGTCATATCCACGAGGTCATGCGTGAACACGGGGCAGCCGAACAACGCGTCGAGCTTCGGGCCGGTGAAATGCGGGTGCGGCCCATGAAGCCGTTGCCGCGCCTTTGTTTCAAGTTCGAAGGAACGTTCGTCGGATCGCCGGATTGGTGGCGACGATTCGAGTATTTCGAGGAACGCGCTCGCGGCATGGAATTTCACGAAGATCTCTGGACTCCGGGGGTCTTCGAAACGCGTCCCGACCCGTCCGGTGTGCCCAATTATCTCGTCGTCGGTGTGGAGAAAGCTCCCGAGGGAAAACCTGAAGCGCTGATTGAAGCAGCGATTCGAGCCGAGCTCTCGTCGGATCCGGGGACAAACCATAGCGGGCTCGAACGCCGTTTGTCTCGGGCAGCCAAATTGTTTCGGGCCGATGCTCTGGAAAAACCCGCCGTCGTCCCGGCGTATCCCTGGGTGGATACCTGGGGCCGGGAGGCCGTTCTCGCCTTGCCCGGCTTGTTCTTTTCCACGAGCCTCGTCGAGCCGGCCATTGCGGTCGTTCGCACGATGCTGGCGTCGATGCACGAAGGTTTCTTGCAAAACCGCATTCCCGATCAGGGCAATGCCACGGATACCGCCGCCGCCGATACGACACTTTGGTTATTCGACATCGCGCGCCTGTTCGCCGATCGACTCGGAGAAAATCATCCGTTTGTCCAGGATGAATTACTCCCCGTATTGACCCACATCTTCGATCTGGTTTTACGCGGAGCACCTCATGACATTCATGTCACCTCGGACGGGCTTTTGGCCGCGGGGCGCCCGGGCGATGCGCTCACGTGGATGGACGCACGCGTACGAGGAAAACCCGTCCTATCGCGAGCCGGTTGTCCGGTCGAACTCACCGCTCTCTGGGCCTTGGCCTGTCAAACCTTGTCGCGACTGGCCAAAGCGGTTGATCAAACGGCGCTCGCCGATAGAGCCGACACCGCGGCGCACCGAGCCCGCACGGCATTTCAATCGCGATTTTGGTGCGAAGCGACAGCGTACCCGTACGACGTCATTTCCGAAGAAGCCGCGGGCGAGAACGTTTTTCAGGACAAATCAATTCGTCCCAATGCCGTTTGGGCGCTGGCCATTGATCCCGCCTGTTTCTCGCCGGAACGAGCCCGCGCCACGTTGGAACGAGCCCGTCGCGATCTCGTGACCCCCGCGGGTCTGCGTACGCTCGCGCCGCATGAAGAACAGTATCGAGGTCGTTGCGAAGGTACCGTCGACGAGCGTTACGCTTCCCATCATCAAGGTTCGGTTTTTCCTTGGCTCCTCGGGCCGTACGCGCGAGCCGTGCGGGCTGTCTTGCCGCCCGAAGATCCCCTCGTCGTCGAGCTCCCGTCGCTCGTGGCTTCCGCTGCCGCCCGCGAGCTTGCCGTCGGGCACATTCCTCAAGTCGTGTACGGCGATGATCCGCAACAATTGAGCGGCTGTGTCGCGCATGCGCTGGGCGTGGCGGAGCTTTTACGCGCCATCAAAGACTGATTTCGAGCAACCAAGCGCGACATCCGTTTGTTTTCCGCGGAGGCGTCCCGGCAAACCCGTTTCCCAATGGATTGTCCGGAAAATCATCACGGCATCAAGTGCGTGGAGCCATTCGTTCCGCAATGAAGTGTTTGGCATGAACCAACAAAGCTTCCCGCGTATTGTCCTCGGGTTTGTCCGTAACGATTTCCACCAACGATTGCAGGATTTCTCCCACGATGGGTCCCGGCGGAATGGCCAAGGTCTTCATCATATCTCCGCCGCGCAACGCGAGATCTCTCGGGCTGAGGACGATTCCCGCGGCCAGCGATTGCTTCACGCGTTCGTGTAATCGTTCGATCCCTGCGAGCTCGGTCGAAACGTCATTCCCTTTTCCGTGCAAATCGGCGGTGACGAGACGAAACAAATCATTCAACAACGGCACCGATACCGTACGAATCCAGCGGCGTACATCGCCGTCCGTCCAGCTGTCGGCATAACGCACGACGTGATGCCGAATCAATGCGCTGATGTGGGCTCGCTCTTCATTGGAAAAGCGCAACCGCGTCGTGATTTCTTCCGCCAATTCCGCCCCGATCGATGAATGCGGCAGAAAATGCTCATTCGTCGGAGCTCGAGGTTTTCCGATGTCGTGAAGCAATGCGGCGGTGCGCAGAATCGGGTCACGATCACAAGCATCCAAGCAGGCCATCGTATGGTCCCAGACGTCGTGCGCGTGGCGTTTGTCTTGGATACACTTCACCGTCGCCGCGAGCTCCGGACACGTAATGTCGAGGATCCCCGTTCGGCGCATGATGTTGAACGCCACGCTTGGACGTCGCGCACGCATGCTTTTCAGCCATTCGTCACGCACGCGCTCGGCACTGACCCGTCGAAACGTCAAATGCGTTCGCTCCTCGGTCATCGCCAGCTCGGTCTGGGTCTCGAGGTCGAATTCGAGCGTCGCGGCAAAACGCGCTCCACGCAGGATACGCAAACCATCCTCGGAAAAACGTTCCCGAGCATCTCCAACCGCGCGCACCACGCGAGCAGCGAGGTCTTGGCGACCGTTGAAAGGATCGATGATGTGCCCGTCGACAGGATCGATTGCAATCGCGTTGATCGTGAAGTCGCGTCGGGCCAGATCCGCGACGATGTCCTCGACAAACTCGACTTTGTCCGGCCTTCGACCGTCGGAATACGCGCCTTCGCCGCGCAGCGTGGTGATCTCGTAATGCACGTGGCGCAGAACGACCGTGACGGTGCCGTGTTGCAGGCCCGTGGGGATCACCTTCTGGAACATGCGCATGACCTCTTCAGGTCGCGCGTCGGTGGCGACATCCCAGTCTTTGGCGGGTTGGCCGCGGAGCAGATCACGCACGCAACCGCCCACGATCCAGCCGCGTCGTCCATGATCGCGGAGTCGGCGGCAGATGGCGAGTACGTCCTCGGGGACCGAATCAATCAGGTGAGCAACGTCGGACACGTCGACGGGGTCTATCACCTTTTGATGCGTGCGGGGGAGCTTCAGCGGGGCGGCGTGGGGCGACCGGGTTGTGGCGGCCCGTAAAGATCGACCACATCACTTCCACCGGGCGTTTTGTTCGTCGTCGTCGCCGATGGGTTCGGCGAAGAATTCGACCCGGCTTTGTTCGTAAACGGCCGACCCGTCGGAGCTTCGGAAGGCGCGGGTAAGGCGCCGGCAAGGGGCACGAGTTTGACGCGAACGACGTCTGTTTTTCCGTCGAGCGTCACTTTCTGCGTCTCGTACCCGGCCGCTTCGACATCGAGCGTCACGGGTTTGCCCTGCTCAACCTCGACTTTTTCATCCGGGAATTTGATTTGTTTGCCGCCGAAGTTTGCCGTGGCCACGGCGCTCAACGGCTCCACGATCACGACGACACGCGTTTTCGGGATCGCCGCGATCGGCGTCGACGTCGTCGGGGCAACGGTGCTCGGAGGAGCATTCGTCGGCTTGGATCCCGTGGGGCCTTGCGAAATCACGAGCGCGCTTCCGAGCGTCGCACCCATCACGATCGCGCCGACGGCGACGACGCGAACCCAAGGCGACTTCTTCGGTTTGTCGGGGGTAACTCCAACGGACAAACCTTCGGGGCGCGAGGCCATCTCCGCAACGGCTTCCGGCACCATGCCGTCTTGGAATCGCTGCAAATCGGCCGACAGAGCCATCATGTCCGGATATCGATCGTCCGGCACCTTGGACAAACACTTGAAAATGATCGCTTCGAGTTCGGCGGGACAAGGCGGCTCGAGGTTCAGTTTTCCAAGCGGAGGCGGCGCTTGGTACATGTGCTGACTCAAGATCCCCATGAAGTTGTCAGCCGTGAACGGCAGAGCACCGCTGACCATTTCGTACAGCATCACGCCCAGCGAATAGATGTCGGTGCGATGGTCGAGCGGCGAACCGGCAGCCTGTTCCGGCGACATGTAGTGCGGAGTTCCAAACACCGCCCCGGCGCGCGTGAGCTTGTTTTCACCGCTGGTCGCTACTTTGGCGATGCCGAAATCGAGGATCTTGA
The DNA here is from genome assembly GCA_964435055.1 of uncultured Polyangium sp. GTDB lineage: Bacteria > Myxococcota_A > Polyangia > Polyangiales > Polyangiaceae > Polyangium. Next base: position 9,841 of record CAYSYX010000132.1, read on the forward strand.
CGAAGTGTTTGTCGAGGCCACGCGTGACGATGTAGATATTTTCGGGCTTGAGATCCCGGTGGATGATTCCCGCGTCGTGGGCCGCGGCCAAACCGTTGGCCATTTGGATCGCGATCTTCGCGATGACGTCGAACGGTTGGCGATTGTTCTTGTCGTTGAACTGAACGAGGCTTTGCCCGTCCAAAAATTCCATCACGAAATACGTCGATCCATCGGGCAGATCGCCGAAGTCCGAAATGTCGATGATGTGCGGATTGCCGATGCTCGACGCCGCTCGCGCTTCCTGCAAAAAGCGATCGAGGATCTCCCGATCTTTGGCCATCTCGGCGCGGAGCACTTTGATCGCGACCTTCTTGTCGATGACCTTGTGCCGTGCGAGATAGACAAACCCCATGCCGCCTTCGCCAAGCAGCTTCTCGATCTTGTATCGATGGTCGAACGTCGTGCCGATGTAAGGATCTTTCGCGCCCGGCGCTCGCTCCGCTTCCACATGCGCAGGAGGAGGAATGTCGGTGTCGCCCATGCGCCGCGACCTCGGGGCCGATTCATCCGGGACACTGTGACGGTTTGTCCCTGACGCATCATCGGCAAACTTCGCGAGACGCGCACGTTCGGCCGCGTCGGCCAGACCGATCGCCGCCAAGTCGAGATCCATCGACTTTTCTTCGACGGAAATGGTCGGCGCAGGCGCGGGGATCGACGGAGCCTTCGGAGGAACACTCGGCGCAGCGTTTGTCGGCGGCGATGACGCTCCCGCGGATGCTGCGGGAGGAGGCGCTGATGGCGCGGTTGGAGCCGGAGCCGGGATCGAGGGCAACTTCGGCGGCCCGGGGATCGCCGGTAAAACGTTTGTCGGAGGAGCAGCCGCAGCCGAAGTCGTAGAGCTTGCGGGTTTGACCGCTGCCGCAGGAGCAGGCGGCGGAGCCGCAGAACCTGCGGGTTTGGCCGTTGCGGCAGGTGCGGATGGTTTGGGCAAACCCCCGGCGGGGCGTGTCGGAAGCGTCGCCGGACGTGCTCCCGGAAGAACCTTCGCGCCCGCAGGAGCAGGCGTGGTTTTACCGGCGGCATTGTCAGCCGTCGGAGGTTTCGGCGGGGCGGGAGGATCGTTGGGCGGCATGAAAGGCGCTTCGTAAAAGGCGACGAAAAAGCAAATGCATTCTAGCAGTACACTTCCGGTCCGAGAAGAGTTCTGAGCATGTTGGCTACGCAGGCCCTTGTCCATGGGCGGTCCGGGCAACCTTTGCTCGCATTACGTGCTCTCACGCGCCGACTCTGCTAGAGGCTCCCGGCAGATGGGCTACCCCCTCGAGGTTGCGCTCCGATATTTGGGGAGCAAAAAACGCGCGTTCATTTCGGTCGGCACGGCCTTCGCCATTCTTGGCGTCACGCTCGGTGTCGCGGCTCTGGCCACCGTCATGAGTGTAACCGGCGGCTTTCAAGCGCAGTTTCGCGAGAAAGTCCTCGGCGTCAACGCTCACGTCTTGGTCCTGAAATACTCCACGGACTTTCGTGAGTATCGCTCGGTAATGGAGCAAGTGGCCAAAGTGCCCGGCGTCCGCGCCGTCGCTCCATTCAGCATCAACCCGATGATGCTTACCCACGGCGATGCCACGGCCACAGGGGTGTTGCTCAAAGGTGTCGAACCTTCGTCGAGCCTCGGCGTGGGTTTGCCCGAGGGATCACCTTACGTCCTCGATTTGCCCAAACAGATCACCGACGGGTCGTTCGTTGGATTGCGGGTTCCAGGCGCCAAACCCCCGGAGAGAAAATCGTCTCCGATGCTGCCTCCCGTTCCAAGGCTCGACGAAGGCCTCGACGGTGGTTTGCCCCGGAACGACGGAGGGACGTTCGGGCTGTTGCAAGCCATCGAAGAGGACATTCGCCAGAAAGAAGCCGCGGCACGCGCAGCGAAAAAAGACGCGGGCAAACCCGACGACAAACCCGACGACAAAGGGGACGAAGTCAGCATCGACGCGATCGCCGCGCTCGAAGCGACGCCCGCGGAAAAACTCGCCAAGGCCGACAAGGCCAAGAACGAGCCGCGGATCACGGATGAATCGGATGCTCTCGACGGCGGCGTTGCGGATGGCGCGACCGAAGATGCCGGACCCGAAGGCGACGTCGAACCCGATGGCGGTTACGCCAGTGTTCTGCCGGATGACGACGAAGTCCCACCCGAAGTAGACCCGGACATCTGCAAAGATCCGGTCGCCGTCGCCAAGCTCCCGGGCATCGTGATCGGCAAGTCGCTCTCCAATACCCTCAAGTTGAGCCTTGGCGATTGCGTGACGGTCACGTCTCCGACCATTGGGTATTCGTATTCGGGTGGAGCCATCAAGCCCCCCGTGGCGAAGCGCTTTCGCGTGATCGCGCTCTTCGAGGCCGGGTTTGACCAGTACGACTCGAAGCTCGTGTACACGGATTTGTACGAGGCCCAAGCGTTTTACGATCAGGGCGATACGGTCACCGGCGTCGAGATGAAGGTCGACGACATCGATAACGCCAAGAGCATCGCCAAGGCCATCAGCGTGCAGCTTGCGAGCGGTCTTTATCACACGATGGATTGGGAAGAGTTGAACCACGGCCTGTTCACAGCCCTGCTCATTCAGCAGATCCTGATGAGCGCCGTGCTCGCGCTGATCATCGTGGTCGCTGCGTTTACCGTCGTCGCGACGCTCATCATGGTCGTGCTCGACAAGACGAAAGAGATCTCCGTGCTCAAGGCCATGGGCGCAACCGACAGTCAGATCCTGCGCATCTTCCTCTACCAAGGCGGCATCATCGGGATCGCCGGGACATCGTTCGGCTTGCTGCTGGGTTTGGCCGTGTGCAAAGGCCTGCTCGTGTACGGATTCCCCTTGGATCCAAAGGTCTACTTCATCTCCCGATTGCCGGTGCAGGTTCGTCCGCTCGAATTCGTCATCACCGGCGTCATCGCGATCGTCATCTGCCTCGTCGCGACGATCATCCCCAGCGCTTACGCAGCTCGCCTTCGTCCCGCCGACGGCTTCCGCGCGCAGTAAAACCAAGCTGTACTCATTGGACGAACTCTTGGGGCAAACCGTTTGTCACGGGGTTTGTTTTCCCAAACTTTTCTCTTGCCTTTCCCATCCTCCCGGATTAGGGTAGGCTTCATGCTCGATCGCTACATGGCACCCGGTTATGTGACTGCGGATCAGGTAAAGCCCGGCGACCCGTACGAAGTCTCGGACGGTCATCGAATCGAGTTGTGTCCTGCGGGAGCTCGAGGGGGTCGGGCAAACCTTGTCGGAGCATCGGTTCTCGATACGGATCCAGCTGTCAAAAGCGCTGCGATCGATACGGGATTTTCGCCTCACCAAAAGATGCTTCGCGCTCCGGATATCGCCGTGGGGGATATCCCGGACACACCCGGGTGGGTGCGTGGAACAACGCCTCCCTTGGCCGTCGAATATGCCGACACGGGCCAGGATGAAGTCGAGTTGCAGAAGAAGATCGGGGAACTCTTCGCTGCGTCCACGCGACACGTCTGGGTCGTGCGCATGGAGGAACCTCGCCGCGTCGAGATTTACGAACCCGGTGTTCCCACGCGAGTCGTCTACACGGGCGAACTTTCCGCGCCCGGAATCCTGAAAAATCCGGTTCCCATACGCGCCCTTTACGATCGCGAAGCCGCGCACGAAGCAACGTTCCGAAACTTGCTGCAACGCAAGGGATTCAACAGCCTCGAAGAAGTCGAACGACGTGCCGTGAAAAAGGGAAGTCGTGAAGTTGCCAGGCGGGCTCGCCAGCGTGGACTCAAAGAAGGACTCAAAGAAGGACTCAAAGAAGGACACGCAGCGGGGCAAATCGACGGTCAGCGCCAAACCATTCTGCGCATGCTCAAAGTGCGTTTTGGTGACCTTCCGCTGGATGCCATTCATGCGATCGAAACGGCATCTGCTCCGTTTCTCGACAAGATCACCGAACGATTGCTCTCCGCCCCTTCATTGGCGGCTGTTCTCGCCGAAGAATAATCAGCCCGGACGATTGTAATTCGTATCTTCCAAAAGGATCACGTTCGTTTTCGAGCGTGTTTCGCCGACGTTCGTCACGTACACCGCCGGTTTGTCCTGGACCGGGCACACTTTTTCACACGCCCCACATCCAATACACAACGATGGATCCACATGCGGACGTTGCACATGCACCGTCGACATTTCCGGCTCTTGGCCATTTTCTCGAGCAATCGGTAAACGCCGAGGAATCGTGACTTCTTCGACCCAAATGGCTTTCGGCGACGTTGGACAGAATTCCTCGCACACGATGCACGGCGTCGCCATGGCCCAGGGCAAACAGCGTCCCTGATCATAAAAGGCCGTGCCTATAGAGACCGGTTTTTGCCCGAGTCCGAGCTTTTGCTCTTCCGTGATCTTTTGAATGGCTCCGGTTGGACAAACTTGACCGCACAAGACGCACGAATGCTCGCAATAACCAATGCGCGGAATCAGAATGGGCGTCCAAATGCCTTCGACACCCGCTTCGAAAAACGCCGGATGAAGCGCATTGTTGGGACAAACCTTCATGCATTCGGCGCAACGAATGCAACGCTCGAGGAACTCGCGTTCTTCGACCGAGCCCGGCGGACGAATCACGCGGTGGTCGTAATTGGCGTCGATGACATCCGCAATGCGCGCCGCAGGAATGACCGCCGCTCCCGCCGCCGCCGATGCGATCGCCGTGCGCCGGCCGGTATCCGGCTTGGTAACGGTGCTTTTGCGATTGGGAAGAAAACGAAACTTGATGACGTCTTCCGGACAAGCGTTTTCACAATTGAGGCATACATGGCATTCGTCTTGTCGCCACTTCACGCCGCCTTGAGGCGAATCGGCGCCTTGGCAATTGACGAGGCACAAATTGCAATCGGTGCACTTGGCGTGGTCTTTCTCCATGCCGAACAATGCAAACCGCGCAAAAACGCCTAGGAACGCGCCCAGCGGGCAGAGAACTCGACACCAGAATCGGGGAATGATCCGATTCATGAACAGCACGGCGACGAGCAGAATGCCGATGAACCAAGTGTGATGAAAATAAAATTGTTTGGACTGCCAAACTGTCTGCGCCAAAAAGTCTTGAGCCGCATCCGTCGCGGATTGCACGGGCCGAATGCCCGCTTGGCCCGAGACGAAGCTCGCCATGCCAAACACGTATTGAACGGCGGGGATCACCGCCAAACCGATGGCTCGAACAGCGACGCAAATGGGATCGAACAAGCCGCCGAGCGCACTGCCGGCCAACGCCGACGCGAGAAATGCGTAGAGCAGGTAATATTTTGCCCGTTGCCTGGGCGCTGTTTTGTTGGATTCGACGCGTTTGTTACCACGTAAATAACGGGAAGGAAAAATCCATCCGAAGAAATGATGCAATGTTCCGAAAGGACAAATCCACCCGCAAAAAACTCGTCCGAAGACCAGCGTCAACGCAAGCAGGCCCAACGACCATACAAGCCCGCGATAAATGGTATGTGTCGACAGAACCGTCATGGCCGCGACAAACGGATCCGCCAACAAAAACGCTTCCACGGGCAAGGGCAGGCGCACGGCAGTTTCGGCCGACGCAAACGAGCCGCGAAACCCATTTTGAAACAAAAAATAAAGAAAGAGCGCCAAAAACCCCGCTTGCGAAAAGCGACGAACCCACACCAGCACCCGAATGCTCAATCGCGCAGGAATGCCCGAACCCGCACGACCTTTTTGCTTCGGAGGCGCCGCTTTCGCCTGTTTTGCCGGAGATTCCGTTACTGCCGCCGCGCTGGTCACCGTCAAACCTCCACCCAGCGCAAGTCTTTCCAATGCATCGTTCCAAGACCCCGCTCGTGACCCATTTTGAGGTACGGGATTTCCTCCGCCGTCCGACCGATCAATTCACACCCGTACGAGTCCGCGGCAACCTGATCCGTCGATGCAATCACCGTCCGCATTTCTTTGGCATCCGCGATATTTCCGCCTTGCGGACCATTACGCATGAGCACGCGCCATCCATCCACGACGGTCAACGTCGGCTGCATGAACGTCGCCAAATCCGCAATGGATACATCGATATTTTGGTGCAATCGATTCCGTCGCCCGCCCAACGAGCCATACCAGTTTTTCATGGCCGCGGTATATCGCGACAAATTGTGATGCTTCGCGATCGGTACGTTGATGACCTTGTCGGCTTGAATCAATGGCGTATACACCGGCCATTCGTCGAGCACTTCACCTTTGAGCCGCATGCTGCGAAATCGATGCGCCGCCGGCAATACGACCTCGGCGCCCACGTCATAAGCGGCTTTCCAAATGCCCGAACGCTGGAAACATCGATTCGGTTCGTTGCACGAAGCGTCTGTCACGACAACCTGCTTCGCGCCCGCGTCATACGCGAGCTTCACGACCTCGGCCACCACACGGGGATTGGTGTTTGCCGCGTGAATCGGGGTTCGATCCCAGCCGATGTTCGGTTTGACAACCACGACGTCGCCTCGCGAGACAAACCGTTTCATCCCGCCGAGCGCCGTGATCGCCTTGCGCACGAGCGCTTCCGGCTCGTTTTCGTTCTTCGCGATCGCCAAGCTCGGCAGATCCGTCAAGCCATCGTGCACGCGATGATCCCGCGTCTGCGGCTTCTCGCGCGTCGCCGAAACACCTACAAAACCGCGATCATAACGCAACTTGGCCAGCGCTCCCGCTCCACCGAGAACAAGCCCGGCCGCTCCAAGTCGTTGAAGTAATTCGCGGCGTGAAATGTTACGCATCGGAAGTTTCGCTTCTTAGCAAGTCATGCGCTTCGGGACAAGCTGCGCATGCATCGTCGCCACGATCATTCGTAGGGCTCGTTGTTGCCGCCGGGATTCGGCGCGGGCGCTGGAGAAGGTGGTGGTTCAGGGGCAGGTGAACCCGTGTTGACCGGCGTCGGTTGCGGAGTCGGGGCGGGGGTTCCGCCAGGTTTCGCCGATTCGAGTTGCCTGCGTAAATCATCGCGTTCCGTGGAGCACGAGTTTGCTTCGGTTCGCAAGCGATCGCGCTCTTCCGTCACCGTCTTGAGCTCCGTCTGCTTCTGCTCCGCCTGCGTCTTTTGATCGTCACGTTCCGTGGTGAGGCGCTGTTTGTCCTCTTTGCATGACTCGCTGAGTTTGTCATACATGGTCTTCATGTCGTCCGTGTCTTCACGGCATGCTTTCAGGACGTCACGATGCGTGTCGCGCAACTTGTTCATCTCATTGATGCACTCTTTTTGCTCGCCCGATCGACAAATCTTGTTTTGCGCTTCGAGACGTTCTTCGTACTCCTTCCGGTCGTTTTTCATGTCTCGGCTGCACTTGTCGTTGTCGCTTTGCGCCTTCACATACGAAGCGATGCAGCTGTCGAGGTTTCCAAGCGTTTCTTTTCCGGCGGCTTTCGCCGTCTCGACCTCGCTCATCAGCCGCAGTTTTTCCCGCTGGGAGAAGAACCAAAGCGCGGTGCCTGCTGCGCCGAGCATCAGCAACACAACGGCGATTTGAAACCGTTGCAAAAGCGACCGCTGTTTTTCCTGGGCCCGGACCTTCGCCCGCTCGATTTCGCGTTCCGGCTCGAGCAGCACATCGAGCTGCGCGGCGAGCGCTTTCATCGCCGGGCGTTTGGCCGGGTCAATCGCGAGCCAACGTCGCAATGCATCTTCGATGAGCTCGCGCGGTTCGCCCTCGACGTCCGGCAATGTGCCTTCCGGCAGCGGATGCGTCGCGCGGACCTTCAGCGACTTCAGCAGCTCTTCCAACGAGTTGGCCTCGTTCCCGGGAAAACGGGCTTCGCCGACCAGGGACACGAGGATCGTTGCGCCAAGACAATACGCATCCATTTTTTCGCTCAGCGGAGCGTTCAGGTCGCCACGCAGCTGGGCGAGCTGCTCGGGCGATGCATACAACGCGGTGCCCGCGACAAACGTCGCTTCACGCTCGGCGGCGGCGCCCAAGTCCAGCAGAATCGGATGTACACGGCCGCCAAAAACGGCCAGGAAAATATTCTCCGGCTTGATGTCCTGATGCCGCAAACCCGCCGCATGAAGCGCTTCGAGCCCTCGGGCGACCGCTGTGAAAATTTCGTACGCTTCGCGCAGATCCAAAGGTTTACGAGACAAACGCACATCGAGCGTTTCACCTTCGTACACGGGCATCGTGAGCCACACGTAGTCGTTTGTCATTCCATGGTCCTTCAGTTGAACCACGTGCGGATGACCCACGGTCGCCAGCATCACGAGCTCACGTTCGACATTGCGTCCCGCATAATGAGAACGGGGCAAAATCTTCAAGGCGACTTGATGCTCGGGAACGTCTTCGCGCTGAGCGACATAGACTTTTCCAAACATCCCCGCCCCGAGCAGTCGAGTCAGTCGATACACCCCGCCCACGACATCGCCGACGTTCGGTAATCCTTCCGTCGATACCGACGGCGGAGCCGGCGTGGTTTCTTCGGTGGAACGTCTGTTCGGCGGTGGATCGACGGTGACCGAGTAGGCTTTGACCGACGTTGTCGTGCGCAGCTTCGAGTTGGCTTTCACGTCACCGTCGAGTGTATCGCGATCTTTTTACTCACTGCGAGAAAGTGGCGCGGTTTGTTCCTCGTTCGTGCGTCGAGCACGTGATGCATCGCGGCGCCAACCCAAAAGGGATCCCACGGCGAGCCCGGGAATCACGAAGTACACGGCGAATCGCAGCGTATACAAAAGGATGGCCAGAGGCAGGACCCATAACAACCGGTCGCCGTTCGGCGATAAAAGGCTTTCCACGAGTCCCGCGGCATCGAGGGCCTGAGCGGCGATGAAATGCAGCAGCAAAACGGCTGCCGCGAACAACATGGTTCGTCGCGGAAAACGAGTTTGGCGAACGGGAACGGTCCCCGATACGGACGTCATGGATTGCCTTCCCGACGACAATGTTTTTGCCATTTCTTCGTGGCTGTCGTCATGGCGAGCAAAATGGCATTACCGAGCGGCCCGCCGCTCAAGTAGCGCATTCCATTTGGGCGATGGATCGGGACGCCCCAGAAATCGGCGGTTCGGTAGAGGCTGGTGAACAGCTCCGCGTCGCCCTGCAATTTCGCGCTGGATAAACTGAATCCCGTCGCCGAGACGCTCACACCCAACACCACGGGTCCGGAATCGATATCCCCGGATCCTTCGTGGCCCGGAGCATATTCTCGAATGCCGCCATACCCCAAAAGAGTCGTGTGGTTTCGCGCGAGGGCGTCATGGAGTTTTTTGGCGAGCTCATCGTCCACGAACGACAGCGCAAATGCTCCAAGCGACGTGCCCGAGGCTCGAGGCGGACCCACCGGTTTTCCCGTCGCTGCGTCACCGGATTGGAACAACAAACCCGACTGCGAATCGATCCACTCCGCATATTTGGGTTTCCACGCCTTCCACCACGTGCGGGGTGGGGCTCCGACGGCGCAATCGTGCAGCGCAATCGAGGCGGCGACCATGGAGACATCCGCGGGATACGCTTCACCGGGATACGTTTCGAACAAACCGTGGGGCGCATCGGACAAACGATTGGCCAAAGCTTCGGTCAAATCATCGTGCACGCGCGCGTGACGCGTCGTCGGATGGACGAGCCGGATCATCGACAAAGCGAGATTCGAATACCCCAAATACGCGTGACCTGTTCCGCCGGGCAAACCATCGAAACCGAACGCGCCCCATGCATCCGTGCCAAACGCATTTGTCGACGATGAGATCAATTGCTCCGCGCACTTTTCCATGGTCGGCGCGTAAACTCCGGCCAGCTCCGGATGGTGCAGAATCACGTGGCCCAAACCCAGTGCAGCCATCGTGAATGTTCCAAACGCCCATTCTCCGTCGAACCTTGCATTGCCGGTATGAAATGCCGACGTCGCGACGCCCGAATCCACGAACGACCGGACTTCATTCGCCAAGGATATTTGTGCGGATTTCTCGTCGTTCAAGTAGTGCCGAGCCGGGTACCCGCTGATGAATCGTGGCGGAACGACGGCGCATGCTCCAATCAGCAGCAGGCGTAGGACGAAGCCGACGGATCGACGCCGGATCATCGTGGAATTGTCTGTCGATGGGGCTCGGGTCGTCGCCACGAATTCTTTCTAGTTGGACAGTTCAATGAGGAACGCGTCGAGTGAGCTGATCGTGGTTGAAGTCAATGCAGGTTTAACTTCCAAGATTTGGCCTTGAAATCCGCCGCCGACGTAGAGGCTTCCCGT
>CAYSYX010000133.1:0-19684 GCA_964435055.1 uncultured Polyangium sp.
CGGCAGCGGAACGAACAGCAGCAAAATCCAGCGGAAAGACGAATGGCGCACAAATACCTCGCGTTCGCATCTTTTTATATGCCACGAAGGGCGATAGTGGCTACGGCTAAAATGCTCTTTTCGCACCTCGCGTTTCGTGTTACGGCGCCAAACACCATGGCAAAAGCTCGTCCGGAAAAAAAGCCGCCTCGCAATGGTGACATGCCCGCGCCGAATCCCTATGGCTTGGGGGCTCGTCTTGCCGCCACCGTCGTGCCATTGATCGTTTTGGTGCTCGGGCGATACGTTTCATTGCCCAACGTGGACTTTGCCGCCGTTCCGCCGGGCAGTGCCGCTTTGGATCATGCCAACGTGCTGGCCTTGGGCGTCATGCCGCTCATGAGTGCGGCATTTCTTGTGGAAATTGCGGCGGTTGTCGTTCCTCGTTGGCGGCACTTGCGTCATGGTGGCGACATAGGACGAGCCAAACTGCAATGGGCGACGAACATCGTATTTTTGATTCTCGCGTTTTTTCAAGGTTATGCGACGGCGACTCTCCTGCAAACGCAAATGCTTTTGCCGAACGTCGGTATCGGGGCTGCAATGACCACGGCGCTGACGTTGGTCGCCGGAGCCGCGGTGCTCAAGCTGGCGGCGGATTTTGCGAGCGCTCGGGGGCTCGTCAATGGGTATGGTGTCGTCGTCGCTGCGTGGTGTCTTATTGATATCGGGCACGTTGTTTGGTTTCGCCGGCAGCTCTTCACGCCCATGGTGTGGCTCGTACTGATTGGGGAAATCGTCTTCATCGGGTTGATCACGTATTTCGTACTGGAACGATTACGTTCCGGCGCAGGCGCGCAATCGACGTCTCGCGCGGTTGCGTCCGCTCGAATCGATACGGAAAATCCTTATGCCGCGCCAAACGAAATGTCACGCTCGACAAATGAATCGACGACACGTGATGAACCGACGGTGCAATTGCCGAATCCCGCTTCGGGCGTCGGGCCTTATTCCATGACGTGGTCGTTTTTGGCGTTTCCGGCGTCGGCGGCCATGCTCCCGGGAATGCAAAAAGTCGCCGATCTGCTCGAAGAGCCCGTGCCTCGAGGATTGGCATCGATATCGCTTTTGTTTTCGTTCACGGTTTTGTTGACGTTTCTTTATCAGCAGCCCCGGCATGTGGCAGCGGTTTATGAACGAGCGGCCGAGACCCAAAATTCACGCGGTCAAACGCACGCCGAGGCCCGCGAGGCATTGCGAAATGCTTCGACGATTGCGTTGCTCTTCATGCTCGGCCTTTTGGTCATTGACTTGTTTGCGCTCAAATACGCGCCCATGGTCAAGCTGAGCGTGGCGTCGACGGCTTTGACGGCGGCTGTGCTCATCGATTTTGCCAACGAATGGCGCATGACCGCGACGCGCCGCGATTTGGTTCCCGTTTGGCCGGAGCACCGACCGTATGCGATTGCAGCAGCTCGAGAAGCTCTGCGCAAGGCCGGCATTGTCGTGCATTTCCGGGACGAACGTCAACGACGGTTGCTGCAATTCGGCGCCGCCTATGTACCCATCGAGATTTGCGTTCCCGTTGCGGATGCCGAGAAAGCTCGACAAATTCTGGAAAAGTTACTCCTTGCCAAACCTGTTTCCGATGCACAACCATCGGTAGACGCGGGGCCATTGGCGATCGTCACGGCAGAACGAAGGCGGACGAGTTGGAACCTCGTTGCGGGAATCGTCGTGCTTACGCTCGCGGCGTTTGCCTTGTCCATGCCTGAAATGCGGCCGGCTCAAGTCGATCGACCGCGCACGACGAAACTCGAATTCGTTTTGACCGATGACGAGCATTCGGTGGTCGACGAAGCCGTGGATTTGTCGTTGGAAGAGCGGCTGCACGTACGTATCGAATCCGAGCAAGTCGCGCTCGGGCCCGAAAAAAACGCCGTCAGGAAATATGCCGTTGTCGAAATGGCCGACGGAGAAACCGTGGAGGCGGCTCGATTGCGTCTCGAACAATGGCTCGCGGCCATCAAATTACCCGCCGGTACGCGGGCTTCCGTCGGCGAATATCAACGTTATGATACCGCTCGAAGTCAGTTCTACGTGGCCGGTTGGCGAACGTATCTATTGAAAGGTACGGCCATTCTGACGGAAAAGGACGTTTACGAAGCCAAAGCAATGCCGGACACGACCAATCCGGGGCATTGGCTCGTGCGTCTTGTATTTACTTCGGAAGCAGCAGTTCGATTCGAGCAGGTCACGGGCGAAAACATCAAACGGCGATTTGCTATTTTGCTGGATGGTCGCGTGACGAGCGCGCCCGTCATTCAATCGAAGATTCCCGGAGGTATCGCCACCATCACCATGGGAACTCGGGATCCCGAGCGGGACCATGCCGATGCCGTGAACCTGGAAAAAGCGCTCAATGGCGATTGAAGAATCGCGGCGTATGGGAACGCCGCCTGCGTCGATGAAAACTTTTTTTCCCACACATAAGGAAAACCTCCGCGGCGTGTGGCATGATCGTCAAAACGAGGGACTCGGATGAAGCGCAATGAAGAAGCCGCGTGCGGCTCGGTTTCGATGCAACCCAATCACGACAGCGACAAAACCGCCTGGGAACGACCGCAACTCGTGCGCATGGGGCATCTCAAAGACTTCGTGCAAGGCGGCGGAAAAAGCGGATCTTCGTTCGACATGGATCCGCAAGGCGGCGGCAAAGGCGGCATCGGTTGAGTCGAGCGCCAATGTTGTTCGTTTGAAGTCCAAGGTTTGACCTGTCCATCGCTGTTTGTCCGGGTCACTGTGCTCTCGAGACAGCGGCCGGCATGAGCGAAGAACTTTCTCCCGAATCGTTGCGTTTGCTTCGCGATCGCGATGCTCGTCCGGTCATCGCGCCCGGCGCGCATGCCGATGCGCTCTTGCGTAGGCATGTGCTTGCGCAGATGGCCGAGGCGTTTCGTAAAGAAAAACTCGACGCGCTGCTCGTCAAAGGCGCCGCGTTGGCTCTCACGGTGTATCCGGATCCTGCCGCGCGGCGAATGTCCGACATCGATGTGCTCGTGCGCGAGCCGGATCAAGCGCGTGCGGTGCGAGCGCTCGAACGGCTCGGATGGCTTGTCGGACAAGATGGTTCGCGGAACCTGAGTCGCGTGATGCTTGGTGAAACGATGGTGCAGGCGCGCGTCGGATCCATGACGTTCACCGTGGAAGTGCATGCGTCGCTCGACAAAGTGGTGCGTCGGCCGATCGCGTTTGCCCGGCTCTTGCAGCGATCTTCTGCTGCCCCGGGCCTCGAAGGTTTGTCCGTCCCGTCTCGGGAAGACCATGCGCTCCTCGTGGCGTTGCATGCTTCGACCCACGAGTATCGGCATACGCTTGCGCTTCAGGACATGGAGCTTTTGTTGCGCAGCGGCCTGGACAAACGCGTGCTGAAAGAACGCTCCGCCGAGTTTCGTTTGCAAGCGGTGATGTTCGTCATGCTCGCGGTCCTGCGCAATTTGGGGGCTGCCTCGGTCGATGCGGATCTCGTGCGGATGTTCGATCCGGGATGGGTTCGTCGGCGCTTCATCGCGAAGTTTTACGATGAGCGCCGATTTCCTCCGGCGCTCGGTGACGAGGCGCTCGGGCTGGTTTGGCTGGTAAAACAGGGGCCTTTGTGGGACGATCCGGAGAAGTTTGTCGCGGGAGTTTTGAGGTATGCCGGGGTGCGGGGGGTCGAGCGGGGACTCGACATGTTCCGCAACGTACGAGATCACGTACGGGGATGAACGATCGTGTCGGGATTGCTGCCGGTCGCGCGAGATTTTTGGTAACGTGGCGACGAATTACCAGGGGGGCGTGTAAGGGCGCGGGTCTTTCGAGCGTTGCGCGAAAAGTGATGGGCACCTTCGGGTGAACAGATCGCCGCAACGTGTCGTACGTTTAACGCGATCGCGCGACGACAAGCGCCGTCCCGCCCAGTATGAATGAGGTCCGTGCATGAAGAAGATTCTCCTCCCTCTCTCGTTCGTTTGTCTCTTCGGATGTGGCGCCAAAACGACGCACGTTCGAAGTGACACGACCCTCGGACGCGTGGTCGTTTATCGAAATGGCGTGGCGTATTTCGAGCGTTATGCCGAGATCAACGGCGACTCGCTTCGTCTGAGCGTTCCGGGCGACAAGATCGACGACTTTTTGAAGTCGCTCACGGTCATCGATGCGACCTCGGGCAAACCCGCTCCCGTTGCGTATCCGACCCATGGATCGGCGTTTGTCGGGAATCAACAGTTGCAGCAGCAACAATCGCAAGTTCAAAACGCGATGAACGGCATGGTGAGCATGGAGATCCAGCTCCAAGGCCCCAAGCCGCATAAACTCTTTCTTTCCTACGTGACGGACGCGCCGTCGTGGAAACCGAGTTACCGTATTTCGCTCGGCAAAGACGGCAAGATGAAGCTCGAAGGTTGGGCGATCGTCGACAACACGTCGGGTGAAGATTGGAACAAGGTCAAACTCGGCGTGGGTTCGAGCTCGGCGATGTCGTTCCGCTTTGATTTGCGGTCGATTCGCATGGTTCAGCGCGAAACGTTGCAGTCGAATGATTTGTTCGCGCAAGCGCCGCCGATGGGCGGTTCGTCGTTCTCCGGGCAGCCGATGCCCGCCGGGGGCAAACGGGTCGTCGCGGAATTGGACGATTCCCGCTTGGCAGCGGCGAGTGTTCGCGATGAAGAAGAACGTCCCGAAGCCATGTTCGACAAATCCGTTTCGACGGTGTCCAAACCGAAGGTGCCTCAAGCGTCGACGGGAAGCGTGATGGGCGGGTTTGGCGGGGGACGTGCCGCAGCTGCTCAGGCACCGATGCGAGAATCGAAGCCGATGCCGCCGCCTCCGCCGCGCAACAAAGACGACAGCGGTCTCGAGCGGTTGGCGACGCAATACAAGAATTCGCGCAAGCAAGTCGTCGTGGAAGGTTGGGCGGATTCGCGCGATGGCGACAAGTACGGCGCGTCGCTCGAACGGGCCAATCGTGCTCGTGAAAAACTCATTCGATCCGGCTTGGATCCTTCGCAAGTCGTGGCTGTCGGCAATGGCATGCAAGCGGGTCGCGCGGGCGGCGTGAGCATCATCGAAGCGCCGGATATGCCGCAGTTGCAACAACAAGCGGTGCAGGTCAAAGCGCCGGATGCCGAAGGAAATGATCCGATCGGCAAGTCTTACTTCGAGTCGCAGACGTCGATGACGGTGCCGAAGGAGACGTCGGCGATGGTGTCGATCTTGTCGGCGGATACCGAAGGCGGGTTTGTCTATCTGTACGATCCCGAAGGTGCTCGCGGGAATGCGACGTATCCGTTCCGCACGGTTCGTCTGAAGAATCCCACGAATTCCGTGCTGGAAAGTGGTCCGGTGGCGGTCTTCGGCGAAGACGGGTTCATCGGCGAAGGCATGAGCGAACCCATACCCGCGAAGTCGTACGCGTTTGTCCCGTTCGCACTCGACCGGCAGATCGTCGTCGAGCGCAAGGATGATCAACGGGATGCGATCGCGCGTATTTTGACGGTGCAACGCGGCGTGTTCTCCACCGAGGTCAAACACACGAAGAAGAAGACCTTGACCTTGACAAACCGCATGCAGGACAAAGCGACGGTCTACATCAAGCACGCGGTCACGGCGGGTTACAAGCTGACGAAAGCGCCGACGTCGCAGGAACGAATGGGCGAATCGTATTTGTTCAAAATCGACGTGCCTGCGGGCGCGAAGGTCGATGTGGACATTGAAGAAGAGACGCCCGTTTTCAAGAGCACCGACATTCGATCCAACGTCGGCATGGAGATGATTCGAGCGTATTTGTCGACCGCGGCGCTCACGGGCAAACTCAAGGAGTCCGTCACCAAACTGCTCGAACTGCAGAAGGAAATGGCGAACCTCGATCAACGCATTGCGACGAGTCGCGAGCAGATGAACGAGTATCGCAATCGCATGGATGAACTTCACGCGCAGATCGTGACGTTGAAGGTGGTCAAGAGCGGCGGGCCTTTGATGCAGAGCCTCGAGAAGAAAATGCAGGAGGTGAGCGATCGTTTGTCCAAAGCAACCATCGACTTGGTGGCGCTCCAGGAAAAACAAATGCTCGCCCGCATCAGTTTTCAGGACGGCGTTGCCGAGTTGTCCTTCGAAACGGAAGGGCAATCGAATCCTTCCGCCACGCATTGACGATCACCGTGCAGATTGAAGATTTGGGGCTTCGAGTCGCTTGCGGCGTGTCGAGCCCCAAACCCTGATGGGGAGAGCTTGAGTTGTTCTTTACAGGCTCTCCCCAGCCGGAGTAACCTGGGGTTTCTCTCGGCAACAGGAACGGTGCACATGAACCCAGGCGGTTTTGGTGGAGGCGGGGGATACCCGCCGAGTGGCGGATATCCTCCGGGTGGCGGCATGCCGCCTGCGGGTGGTGGAGGTGGTTGGGGACCGCCTCCGGGTGGCGCACCCCCGGCAGGTGGAGGTGGCGGCGGTTGGGGACCTCCTCCGGGCGGCGGTGGATATGGCCCACCCCCCGGCGGTGCACCTCCTGCAGGTGGCGGTGGCGGATGGGGACAACCTCCGGGCGGAGCCCCGGGCATGGGCGCTGCTCCGGGCATGGGTGCGTATGCGCCTCCCGCGGGTGGTGGATATGGTCCTCCGCCGGGTATGGGCGGGGCAATGGGTTCGGGCGGTCAGCGCGTTTTCTTTAATGGCGACGGCGCGAAGCTGTTTGTCCTGACGCTGCTGTATCGAGCTGCTCCCGTGCTTGGCGGCTACATCGTGATTCTCCTTTTGATGCTCATTGCCAGGGCCATTGATTCAGCCGTGGGGGCCGGTGGAATTCTGGCCATTCTCATGGCCGTGGTCGGGGGCCTCAGCTTGTTCGCGGTCATTCTTGGTTCGGCGGTCGTCTACACGAACAAGTTTTACGAGTTCTACTACAACGCGTTGACCATCGACGGTCAGCAATGCCAATACACGGGAACGCCGCAAGAACTGGCCAAGTTGGTCATCATCAACGCCATTCTCACGAGCATTACGTGCGGCATTTACACGCCGTGGGCCATTGTGCGGAGCACCGAATTCGTTCACAGCAAAGTGCTCATCAACGGCTAGCCCAATCGGCTCACGTTCCACGGAGATCCGGCGTCACTCTTGGGCACATACATTCTCGGCAGCATTCTGACGGGCTTGTGCTTCATCTACGCGCCGTGGTTCGTGAACGACATTTTCGCGTTCATGTGGGAAAACACGCGCCTCGATGGTCGGCCGTTCCAATTCCGCAAAGACCCCGGCGGCTTCTTGGGTACGTACCTCGTCAATGCCATTTTGACCGGTATCACCTGCGGCATTTACGCCTCGTGGGCGCAATGCAACTTCGCGAAATGGGAAGCCGAACGCGTGGCGTGAAGCCATTCTCGATTTTTCCTTTCCCGAACATTCCCGCCTGAATTCTCCGACAAACTTCTCCCTCCCACCTCAATGATCCTTTCCGCGGCGATTCGACGCCGCGGAGAAGAACCTTGCATGGTCGATTGAGTTTGGCACGAGAAAGCCGTGCTCCCGATGTGCTTTTGCGCGCAACCAACCACCAACCGGTCATGACATGCATTGACTGGGTGCGTTCGCCATACCCGGGGAGCATTGCGAGTCAAGGTGATCTCGTTCGTCCAAATAGAACAAGTGGTTTTACAAGCCGATTCGTACAAGCCCGTGTTTGGGCTACAGTTGATAAACTGTTCGTCGGAATAGAACCAAACGTTTTTCACGCACGCGCACAAAGTTGTCTTGACGGACGTGGGTTTGTCATTAAGGTGGGGCGGCGTGATGCGAAACCCCGGTGATACCTTTGGTAAAAACCTGATGCGTGATGTATTTGAATTGCGGGGTTTGGCGGAGACGGAGGCGGAGGTTCCTCCGGGCAATGCAAAGCGAATCGACGTGTGGTTCGTGCCCGACGATCGCAAGATTGCGTCTGCCCCGATCGCAAGATTGCGTCTGCCCCGCAATTCGCGGACATTCTGGAGGAGATGGCGGCGGAGCCGTCGGCGCTCGAGTTATGGAGCGGCACGGTGAGCGAACACGAATTTCACGTGACATTCGCGAAACGTGAGAATTTTCGGAAAACACTGGAGCAGCGCGACAAACGTTCGTGGAAACGTCCGATGCTTTGGCATGTTTGCGCGTGCCGGCCGAAGAAGGTCATCGAGGCCTTCGGGTTTGTTTCGACCAACATGCCCGGGCGGTATCGGCTGCGAAACCGTGGTTGGCGTGTGCAGCTCGTGGTGGCCGGCGAGTTGCCGACGACGCGGAGCACGCTGTTGTTTCGCCTGCTGGGTCGTGGTCAAGTTCGTCGGGACGCATTGCGCGAATGGTACGCTTTGCCCGACGATGCGTGGGAAAAAGAGGTTGCCTACACGTGGATCGTGAAGGTAGGATTGGAAGTGCGTGTGAACAGATCGATGACGACAAACGATCGGGAGTTGGTCATGGACGCTCGAGCCTGGGCCAGGGATCATCAAGCAAAGCTTGCTCAAAAAATCGAAGCGAAAGTTACGCGCAAGATTGAAGCGAAAGTTACGCGCAAGATTGAAGCGAAAGTTACGCGCGAGGTTGAAGCGAAAGTTACGCGCGAGGTTGAAGCGAAAGTTGCGCGCGAGGTTGAAGCGAAAGTTGCTCTAGAAATTGAAGCTCGGATGCAGGCGCGACTCGCCGAAGAACGACGGCTGGCAGAAGCGCAGGCGGCGGAAGAACGACGGCTGGCAGAAGCGCAGGCAGAAGTCAATCAAATCGCTCATCTTTTCGAGCATCGTCTTGGTCGACAGTTCACATCGGACGAACGCCGCGTGCTGCGATCGCGTGTGGAGACGCTGGGATCGATGCATGTCGCCGAGCTGGTCGTGGATCTCTCGACAGCCGAGCTTGCCGCGTGGCTGGCCGCTGACGGCACTGTCCGTCGCAGTCGCAACAAGACCCGCATTGCGAAAGTGGCAAAGCCGACCAGTCAGCCCTTGTCCAACACACCCGCTCGATAGTCCGCCCACGCTTTTTCGATTTCCGCCTCGGTATTCATGACGAACGGCCCGCGTTGCACGATGGGTTCTCGTAATGGTTTTCCCGCGGCAATCAGCACATTGCTTTGCATACGCGCCCGCATGCGTATACGTTCGCCCGGACCGAGCACGGCGATGCTCCCCGCATTGACCGCCTTTTCGGCATTCTCACCGCCGATGTCGACTTCGCCGCCACCCACGAATACAAACGCCGCATGATCCGTCGGTGTTTCCACCTCGAAGGGCACGTCGTCTTCCAGCACCGCCGTAGCCACGATCGGCTGCGTTGGTCGCGTACGCACAGGTCCCGCGAGACCATTGATGTCCCCCGAAATCACGCGGACTCGGCCCAAACCTTTCGGCAGCGTCGATTCGGCCAACGCCGAAGGCGCCAAGTCTTGATAATATTGCGGGCACATTTTTTCTTTCGCCGGCAAATTCACCCACAATTGATACCCCGACATGAGTCCTCGCTCTTGCTCGGGCATTTCCGAATGCACGATTCCTCGACCCGCCGTCATCCATTGCGACCCGCCGCCCGTGATCAAACCTTGATTGCCCCGGCTGTCCCGGTGCCGCATTCGCCCCTCGAGCATCACCGTGACCGTTTCGAATCCCCGATGCGGATGATCCGGGAATCCACGAATATACGCGTCCGGTTCGTCCGAATGAAACCGATCGAGCATGATGAACGGATCGAGATTGCGTAGAATCGGTTGCCCAATGACGCGGGACAACTTCACGCCGGCACCGTCTTTCGTCGCCATTCCCGCCAGAATCTGCTGCACGCTGCGCCGCGTGATCGAAGTGATGGCGGGCGCGGACGTCGAACGGCATCCGAGCGCACCTGCGGCGGCCCACAGGCCCGTACCTACGAGAAAACGACGACGCGGGAGCATCAGCATACGTTCACGATACGCGAAGCATTGGCATATCGCAAGGCATTCTGCTCACGGAACGAGCACATCGGCGCCTTCCGAATAACGCACGGCCCATTTCGAGGTCGCGGAATCCCAACGTAATGAGAAAATATCGCCTTTCCCCAACGCTCGGCCAATTTCCCGCATACCTCGAGGCACCGCGGCGATTTCATACACGCGCCCCGATAAATCGACATACCCGTGCACGGACGAATCTCGTTTGGCCCATTTTCCGCCCGGCGCGACTTTCGTATTGATCAACTCCTCCAAACTGCCGTTCGCAGGCAAATACGCCATTTGCAGGGTGCCTTCGCGCGTCACGACGATCGCCCGCAAACCCGTGGAAAATTCCAGAATATTCGACGCCGAGCATTGAGGCAATTCACCGACGATCGCCGTTTCGACGTCCGCCACGGCAACAGGTCTGTGGTTGACGCGATGTACGACGCAACCATCACGATCACACGGCATGAACACCGTGTCTCCATCTGTCGAACTCGATAGGGGCATCACGGCCAAGTAATCCCTGGATTGCCATGTCGTGCCACTTCGAGGTTCCCAACGCACGACCGTAATTGTCGGAACGACGAGCACATCGCCGCTTGGTAATAGCGAAATGCGCGTGTTTCGGTACGTGTAATGCCCCGATGCCGCCTTGAAGCTCGGGCCGAGTTTTCCGTTTAATGAAATGGCGCGAACTTCGGTGGTATCAAGTGCCACAAATGCGGCTCGATCTGCGGCGGTTCGTCCTGCGCAACAGGCAAATTCGATGACGTTTCCATTGAGTTCAACGGGGGCTTCCACTTTCGGCGTCGTGCGAAAATGCGAAAAACGCCAAAACATATTGTCATCGCCGCCGGCGAGCAACGTATCGGTCATGGAATCATACGCGACGGCCGTTTGATCGCGCATCACGAAAAATGGCTTTTTGGCGTTTCGCCACTCCATCACCAAAGACTCCGAACCGAATACGCGAGTCTCCGTCTTCATGTTCAGGACGACGACTTCGTCATCATCCGAAGCATAAGCGACTTCATCGCGTTTGTCGGGCATCGGAAACACGTCATTGACATCTTCGTTCGTATCGATTTCTTTGGGCACGGCGCCCGGGGCTACATCGATGAGCGTGACCGTATCCGACGACGAACCGAGCGCCAATCGCTTCCCATCGGCGGAAAAACGCATTCGATTGGGCGCGGGAGCTTTGAAACGGAGAATGGACGTCAAATCGGGATACGAAAAAATTCGTATGCGCCCGTCCGCGAGCGCGTATGCGACGTGAGATCCGTCGGGCGAGGCCGCGACGTCGTGAATGGGTTCCGCCACGAGACGCTGAATTTTGGCGAGATTATGCGTATCGTGTTCCCAAAGGCCCGTCGATGCAGCCACGACAAACGCTTCACCCTTTCCCACAGGAACCGCATTGACGGCTTGATGGGCAAGGAACGTGGTCTTGTTTTTCCCCATCATCGCCAACAAACTGCCGCGAATCGCAGCTCGTTTGTCTTGGACGAACTCATACGTCTTGGCCGAGCCTTTTAGTGGCGCGACCGCCGGCAAGGCCGCTTCGACTTGAATCTCGGCTTCTTTGTGCAGCGGACCGGGCGGCAGTCCGATTCCAAACCCACCGCTGCCGCCAAAACCAATGAACCCGCCGCCTGCGCCTCCCATTCCCAAAGGCGGAGGTGTCGGAGGGGCAGACGAGGTCGGCGGACGATGGGTGAGCGACATGCACCATCCGAGCGGACACCCGCAACATCCGGACGCGCCGACAATCAGCGGAAAAAGGATGGAAGCGACCACGCGACGCGTCGTGCTGAATTGGGAAGACGGCACGGGTTGATTCAAGCGGAACAATGATGAAAAGGGAAGGGGAATTTCCGTCAACCGCGTTTCAAAAAGGGCACCGGGCGATTGCGAATCAATTCGACGACGTACGCCGCGGCGACGTGGCACGCGTAAGGTCGATAAGGAGCCGTCGTCGGGGCATTTTTCGCTTCATCCGCCAGATCCGAGACGCCGCGGACCATGAAAAACTCGGGTTGCGTCGCCGCCGCAAAACATGCGCTCGCCACGCCGGCCGCTTCCATTTCCACGCCGACCAAGGCCGGCCAGACATTGCGATATTCGTCGAGCACGCTTTGCACCGCCACGACCTTGTCGCCCGAGGCAATGGGGCCGACGTGTATCCGGGGCAAACCATCGTTCGGTCTCGGCGTTGCAATGCGTTTCGTCCAAGCATCACCGATGACATTGAGCGCCGCGGCATAAAGTCTTCGCGATGCTTTGTGTACGCTCCAGCGAACTTCAATGCCGTTCGTCGTGATCTTTTGCAGCTCGTAATCGACGACTTGCTCGGAAATCAGCACATCCCCGAGTCCGACATTTCTTGCGGCAATGCCTCCGGCAATGCCCACCAAAATCACGTGCCTCGGACGCCAACGCTTGATCGCTTCGGCAGTGGCCGTCGCCGCATTGACGCGTCCCATACCGAGCAGCGGCATGACGATGGTCCGATAATCACCCGCTCCATCACTCGTGCCCACATTCGCTGAAAAATACACGTGAATATCGTCCCGTCGCGGGGGGACCCGCGCGTATGCGGGTAAGTGATCGAGCAGCGCGTCGCGTTCTTCGGGCAATGCGGTGACCAACAAAAAATCGACCCGTTCCGGCTTCTTCGCGTGGTTTTCTTTGGGTTTTCGAATACGCGTCGGTTCGGCGGGGCGTGTCGCCGATCGACCGGAAACCTCTTCGGTCAGCAAATCGAAGAGGTGCGCCACGACCAATTCAATCGAGCCATGCGATTGCATGGGCATATCGAGCGACGCGATGCGATGTTTGGCCAGGTGGTGATAACGCTTGACCCGATCGAATGTCGCCAAAATATCGTCGTACGCCGTTTTGGCATTTCCTCCCGTATTCGGCAAAGGAAACACCGGAACGTGTTCGATGAGCGCTGTTTCGTAGGTCTTCAGCGTTCCTTCAATGCCGCCCACGAGAATGACGGCATGGGCGCGCTTGACGCTCTCCACCCATTCCGGAACGCCTTTGTCGACGTAAATGACGTCGCCTCCAAAAAAGGCCGGTTCGTCGGGGCGGGGGACGATCTGCTTGAGTCTTCGCGAAAGCGGCAATCCGAGCGCCTGCATTTCACCGGCGAATGCGAGCGTGACTGCTTTGTCGACGCCATGCCAGCCGCACGTGATGAGTCCGAATCCCAAATGCGCTATTTGGCGTCCAATGGCTTCGGCAGCGAGCTGCTGCGTTTTGGGCAAAGGCTCATCGCGCAACCCCGTTCCGGCCACGAGGATCCACGTTTCTTTCGATTCGGTTTCATCGTCGCTCATGGCTGCTCGTTGCTCATGGCCGGAAAAAGGTTTGGCCGGAAAATTCAGCTGCTGCGTGAGCCTCGGAAAAGCGAGAGCTCGATTTTGCCCACCGTTGCTTGAACAAGAAAACAATGGGTCACGTCGTCGACATCTTGCAGGCTGATTTGCCGCACGGCGCGAGGATCGCGACGATTCAGCAATACGCGGTCGATTTCCAACTCCAATCCCATGACGCCCGTGCCCGGTTCGCGCGAACTTCCACCCAACACGACGATATGCTCGGGCAAACCCGGCGGGGTTCGAAGCGACAAATCGAAAGCGCCTGCGCAACCTTGCGCGAGGGCTCGCCACAAGGCCAAGAGCATCGTCGAACCACGCCTGACCACCGTGGGCTCCTGCCCGTCGCGATAATGTGAAAGGGTGATGCCGTCGAAGACGATGCGTTCGTGGCCGTGTACGTCATGTAAAACCGCGATTCGGAACGAACCGCCGTCGCGACCTTCGACTTCGATCGCGAATCGCATCTCCGTGGTTTGGCCGTCGACCACTCGTTCGACGATCGCCGCAATGGGCGAGGACTTGGGAAACAATCCATCAATCGCGCCGGCGATCTCTTGCACGGAACCGGCGAACGTTTCCAATCGTTGCGGCCATGAAGCCATCGGCATCGGGGCCTGGAGAGCCAATGGTTTGACCCCACGTTTGCCATTTCGGCACAATTCGGCCGTTCCATCCGGTGGTTCGAGCAGCAACAATCGCGTCACGGCCGCCATGGGCGAACCCGCCTTGAATTCCGATTCGCGCGTCGATAACGCCGCCGTCGTCGACAGCGCAAATCGTCCCGCACAATGCGGATGGCTCATGGGCGGCAAAAGCGGTTCGGGGGGTTTGCCGGGAAATACCAATGCGCGAATCAGGGTCACGCCCAAGGGATCCGCGGCGCGTAACGTCTCCGTGCGCTCTCGAGGAATCCAATCGAAACTTTCCCGCACGGCCATGACGATCGCTTCGGCATCGAATCCTTCGCCATGCACCAATTCGAGCGCCGATTGAATCACCGCCGTTCCGCCTTGTTCCGCAGCTTTGCGCAACAGCGGAATGCCTCGCGGTGTCGCCCCGCGAGAAATGGCCACGAGACCCGCGCCGGCGAGCATGGCCGGATCGCCTCCACCGGCCCGTGTCGCCGCTTTTTCCAGCCGCAACATCGCTTCGTCGTAACACGCCGCCGCCGCCGCATGCGCGCTCAAATCATCGAGCCTTCGGCCATGTCGCGCCAATTCGAATGCCGCTCGCACGTGCACTCGACCATAACGCGTTTCCCCGTCTTCCTCCGCCGCCTGCAATAAACTCGGCAGAGGATCCACGCCCCGCGCGGCATCGCGCGCCAACGTCATATACCACGTCACATCCGCGCGGCGTTCACGCATGTACGCATCGCCTGGATGTTCCAGACAAACTTCTTCCCAACGCAATTCCGATTGGAGTCGTTCGAGCTTTGCGAGCGCTTCGTCGTGTCGCTCGAGCGCACTCAGCGTCATCGCTTCCACCAGGTCCGATGCGATATGCATTCGATGCGCCGGCGTTCCCATGCCCACCGTGTATTTGCGTCTTTTCGCCAGCTTATCGAGCGCCTCTGCGGTTCGTCCCATGCGACTCAATACGGCCGCTTCGTTGTGCGCGGCGGCGAGGGCGATCTCGTAATACGGGCTCGGCCACGTTCCTTGGAATCGCTCGCGCAGTGCACCGAGCAAGATGAGGGCTTCGTCGAAACGCCCCGCAAGACCCAGCGCGGCGCCTTCGTTGCATGCGGAAAGAGCCGCAATCGCATCGATGGTGGGGCTGGTTGTTCCCGACAAACGTTCGCGTAACGACGCCCCGAGCTCGGCCGCCGCTTCGGGTCGTCCGGCGCGCGCGAGCACCAAAATCTCCAAACACGACGCGGACGCTTCAATCTCGCGTTGCTCGAGACTCCCGCCGCTCGACGCTCCTTCGAGAGCCCGACCGAGGGCCAGAAGTGCTCGGGCTTCATCACCGCGTTCCATCGAGATCACGGCGAGGGCGAGCGCGGCGTCCGCGGCCAGGGCGCGCAAATCGAACGACGGGGGACTGGGGAATTTCCACTCGCGGGCCAGATCGACGACGGCCATCAAGCTGTCGGTGGCCAGGGCAAACCTCTCGCGGGCGGCGTGACGTTTTCCGCGTCGATAATGCGCCTGCAGAACACACTCGAACATTTCCGGATCGTCGTGACGTCGTTCGTGAAAACGACGCACGATCTCGTCGTATTCGCCCGTTTCCGATTGGGCCGCGAGATCTCCGAGCGCCAACAAAGCCTTGGCTGTTTCTTTCGTCCCGCGTTCGTCTCGGACAGCTTCACGGACGATCGCCGCGCAGATCTTGGCCGCTTCGGCGTTGCGCCCGTGAGCCCGCAGCGTCATCGCTTCGGCAAGTCGATCTCCTCCCTGTTTCACCGGCGGTTTTGCCGATGCTTGGAGGTCAAAGCGTGCCGTTCGTTGGGTCGTTTCGTCACGCGGGGACGATGGTCTCGCCGGCGGTGTCGCCGAACCGCGCGTCGTTCCGAGATCGGCTGCTTGTGAAGGGCTGCGTCGCGCTTCGATGGCCGACATCAATTCCGCCGACATCGGGCGCGCTCGGGCTCCCACGCGCAGAGGACTTGACTTGGACAAACACTGTACGAACCGAAAATAAGCGTGCGATGCGGCTTGGGAATTCGAGGTCGGTTCGACTTCGACAGCCAGACGCGTGGTTTGCATACGCAACGCGCGTTGCGGGATTTGCGCCAGCTCCACGTAGGTCGACAGGTCCACGGCGGAGTGACCGAGTGTGGACCGGAAAAACGCTTCGAGGCGCGGACGCGCTTCATCGATGAACGCTTTACCCGCACCGCCATCGGGCACTTCGGTGAGCAGCGGGAACATGTTCAGCGCGCGATCCGTCGCCGCCAAAGACCGCCGACCATGCGCCCACGCCGCCAGTTCGATGCCTTCTTCGAGCGTCGCATCGTCGACGAGAAACACGAGTTTGTCCGCGAGCGAGGAGATCAACACCGCCGTCGTATCGGTTTCCCCCGTCGGCGCGTCGATCAGTACGGCGTCGTAACGACTGCGCAACGCTGCGGCGATCTCTTCGAGCACGCCGGGGAACAGATCGAGCATATCGAACGGATGCGCTCGTTCATGCGGAGCATCGTCGCCACCGACCGCCATGAAGTGCAATTCGACCGCCCGTTCCTCGGGCAAACCCGGATAACGCACGCTCACGCGACGAATGGCCGCATCGGCGACTTCGAAGACGCGCTCCACGAGATCATGCGCCAAACCGGATCCCGTCGTGCGTACGGCGGTTTTACCCGGGGGCAAACGTCGCGCGCCATCGCGAACGAGCGACAAAAGATCCACGACCCCGGAAATCGAGCGCGAACGCGCGGTATTCGTCGTGATGGGCCGGCGCTTCATCGCCTCGGGGAAATAACGTCCCAGCGTGGGCGAATCGACGGCCAGATCGATGACGAGCACCTTGTCGCCGCGTTGTGCAAGCAGCGCCGCGACGTTGGCCAAAGCCAGCGCCCTTCCAGCATCGCTGCGAGCCGAGGCAAACACGGCAAGATACCCATCGCGCGTAGCTGCCACGCAAAACTCCTTCGGCGCCTACTTTTGCACGCCTTGCACGGGCGACCAAGAAACGACACGCGAGCCCACTCGGTTCATTGCAGAACTCCGCGCTTCATCGCCGCTTGCTCCGCCGACTGCACCGCCGCCTTGGCTTTCGACTTGCCTTCGATCACCCGCGCCAACGCGCGTTGATACAGCTCGATCGTGTTGAGCGCATCGACGAGCAGGTTGCGGACGAGGGGCGCGAGGAGGGAGATCCCCGTGAAATCAAGGGAAATGCGGAAGCGTACGGAACCGTCTTCCATGTCGAGCTCGAAGTTGCCGTCGCCCATCCCGTGATTGGCCCGTACGACAAACTCGCACAGCTCCGCGCGATGCTCTTTTTTCGCTCGCGGCCGGATCAGCACGTACAGGACGAGGCGCTGAAATGGTTCGGACAAACGCATCAAAAACGCTTCGATCAGCGACGAATCCTCGCTCATCTCCAGCAAATAATCGACCACGCCTTGACCGTCGTCTTCGCGGGAGAACTTCCATCCGGCCTCGCCGAGAACCCGTTCCACGACCGACGTCGGCAATTCTTTGGGTTCGTCATGGCCATGTTCGGCAAAAACCGGACCCGCATGTTCCTGCCCGTGACCTTGTTCTCGAGCTTCTTCGATGGCTTCGAGCACTTCCTCGGCATGCTCGGCCATTTCCCAATCTTCGGGGGCGACCGTCACCGCTCGCTGAATGTCTTGCGTTGCTCCGTCGAAGTCGCCAAGTTCGGCGCGACACGTCCCTCGCTCGAGCAGAGTTTCGGGTTTGTCCGGAACGATCCGTAATGCGGCGTCGAAATCGGCGAGCGCGCCGTCGAGATCATCGAGGTTGATTCGCGCGACGCCGCGCCGTTCGTACGCTTGGACAAACTCGGCGTCACGTTCGAGCGCCGCCGTGAAGTCGTCATGAGCACCTTGGATGTCGCCATCCAGGAACTTCGATGCGCCGCGGTTGTACCAAGGCAGGACTTCATTCGGAGCGAGCTTGATCGCCGCATCGAAGTCGGCAATGGCTTTGTCGAGTTTTCCCGCGAGCGCGTGGTTGCTGCCGCGATCGTTCAGGGTTTTCCAGTCGCGCGTGTCGATTTTGGCCGCTTTCGGGCTGCGATCGGTCGCGGAGGCGGGCTTCTTGACGGCTCGTTTTACGGGGCGTTTGGCAGGGCGAGACATGCGTGGGCGCGTAGGTTAGTCCAAAACAAACTTCGAATCATCACCTTTCACGAAAAGTCTCGCGCACTTCGAGCGGCTGTTCCGCCGGTATCACCGGCGTCTTTCCCGACCTGCGTTCCAGCGCGTCGAATGCGACCGGGCGATCGGCTTCCACGAGGTCGACGATTTTTGCGAAATGGTTTTTCTCGAATGTCCAAACGGGGAATGGAGGCGGAAAGGCTGCTTGGAAGTCAGCGTGCGAGGTACTCAATGGCCTTGATCATGCCATTGTATCTTCGTTCGAGTTTTGATACGCTGCTCCGTCACTTCGCATTGAAGCGTTTTCTTCATTCACTCAATGAGAACGTCTCCGCCGCATCTCTCACATTCCAAGTATCGACCGGAAATCGACGGCTTGCGGGCCATTGCCGTCGTCAGTGTGGTCCTGTTTCACGCCCACCTCGGCGTTCCCGGCGGCTTCATTGGCGTGGATGTTTTCTTCGTCATTTCCGGCTTCCTGATTACGTCGTTGATCCTGCGTGATCTCGTCGAAAACCGTTTTCGCCTCGCGGATTTTTGGGAAAGACGTGCGCGCCGTATCTTGCCTGCCCTTCTTCCCGCGACGCTCGCCGCACTCCTCATCTCGATGATTCTATTGCCTCCCACGGCACTCGAATCAGCCGCTCGGTCTGCCACGTGGCTCGGCGCGTTTGCCTCCAACGTATACTTTTATCGGACCATTGGCTATTTTTCCGCACCAGCCGAAGGGCTGCCGCTATTGCATACATGGTCGCTCGCGGTAGAAGAGCAATTCTATTTGCTGTTTCCCCTCTTGCTCGTAGGTGGATTCGCGCTCGTTCGCCGTTCGCGTCGGCGTCTTTTCACGCTCGTTTTGCTGCTCGCCGGCGTGAGCCTCGCCATGAGCGTCCGGGAAACCAACACCAACCCCACCGGTGCATTTTACCTCTTGCACACGCGCGCGTTCGAATTGCTCCTCGGTGCCCTACTCGCGTTCGTTCCGGGATCCGCCGTTGAACGATGGGGGCGAATGCGCGAAGTCCTCTCCCTCGGCGGATTGGCACTCATTGGTTGGGCGTGCCTTCGTTTCACGAAAGACACCCCATTTCCCGGCTTGCCGGCCCTCGTGCCGTGTGGAGGTGCAGGGCTGTTCATTTTGGGAAATATGGGCGATCGCGCGCCTGATGCCCCGCCGATCACGTGGTCGGGCCGAGCGCTCGCGTGGCGCCCCGTGGTGTTCGTGGGATTGGTGTCGTATTCGTTTTATTTATGGCATTGGCCGCCATTGGCCATCATGAATCATTGGCACATTGGAACGAACACGCCGCATCTACGCGTCATCAGCGTGTTGGTTACCTTCCTTTGCGCGGTTCTTTCCTGGCGTTTCGTCGAGCGTCCGTTTCGACAAACACGAGCTCCCTCACGACGGTTTGTTGTGGCCGTTGCGGCAGCCCTCTCCATGGCCGGCCTCGTGGCTTTTGGCTGGGGCATTGCCAAGGACAGCGCGGTTTTGTCCCGTGTGCCTTCTGCGGCGTACGCATGGCTGGGTGCGATCGTCGAGCCCAGGTT
>CAYSYX010000134.1:0-19527 GCA_964435055.1 uncultured Polyangium sp.
ACTCACGCCCGCGCTGCCGACGCATTCTTTGTTGACGTTGAATTGCGCCGACACGCACGAAAGCATATCGTCGACGAACGTGAATTCTTCATCCATGCGGCCTTGGCTTTGCAAGTTATCGAAGGGCCATTTGAATTGGATGTCACCCTTGGATTCCGGAATCACCGCAATGAAGCGCTGCGTATCGGCGGCCATTTGGATTTGCCCGCGATCATAGAAGTCATCGGCGCTTCCGCCGAGCCAATGCCACAAGAACAGGATGGGCAGCCGCTCGTCGGGTTTCAGGTTGGCAGGTAAAACCAATCGGAAATCGCGCATGGCGGTGCCACTTGGAAATGCATTGTGCCCTTCCATGAGTTGCGGGCATGTGCCGGCCGAATACTTTTTCGGATCCGGGGCCAATTTCGCGCCCGCCGGAGGCGTGTCACTACACGACGCCATGACGAATTTATAATCGGGACCGCCGCCCGTACTGCTCGAACCGGTGCTGCTGCTGCTCGCATTGCCGGAACTGCTCGAACTCGACGCTCCGCCCGCGCCGCCCATGCTGCCCGAGCTGCTCGAACCCGGATCGCCGCTCGACGACGAACCCGGTCCGGACGTTGTTTTCGTGATTTCTCCGTCGCCGCCGCAGCCGTAAGCCATGACCATCGTTGTCGTCAAGGCAAGAAAGATTGCCCCGTATTTCATGCGTCCCACCTCCAGAGCGAATTAGATATCAACGTTTTTCGATGTTTTTCACGGAATCGGTTTGCAGACGCCGTCTTTGCAGGTTTCCCCGGCGCTGCATTGGTTGTCCATGGTGCAAGGTTGCCGTTTGACCTCGGTCGTCCATTGCGCGATATGATTGCCGCTGGCTGTCGATTGATACGGGAACCAAAACGCGGGAAGGCTTGGATCCTGCCCCGCTGCGGCCTTTTGCAGATCGAATCCCATCATCCAGATTTGCGTTTCTTGCCCCGCGGGAAGGCGCAGACCATAAGCGCGGGCGCTCGAGAACGTAGCCCAAAGAATCTTGCCGCCGTAATAATCGTTCATGACCGGTGCCCATTTCGGCCACGACAACGCGCCCGGATTGCTCGCGACAGCCAAACGAATCGGCGTACCGCCCTTCGAAGAAACCACCCAAAGTTCGCCGTCGGGCACCGTCCCCGCATTGGGATCCGGCGCCGCGTTCGACATGGATTCGGCATTGCCAGGCGATCGATTGAAGATGACCCAATCGCCGGTCGGGGCATACGCGGGATAATAATTGTTTTGCCCGCCAAACGCGATGAGCGTCGTCGGCGTATCCCATGATGCACCATTCCAATGCATCGTTTCGAGCGACGCCGAGGACACCCCCGGAGAGGCGAAAGGCACCGCCGTTTTGGGTTTTGCGTAAACCATGACGGAACCATCCGGCGACCAATCGGGCATCGTACCGGAATTGACGATCTTTTGCACCACGAACGTTCCGTCCGAAATACGCCGCATCCCGATGCTCGCGCCGTCCGATTGCAAGAAGTATTGTTCGTTCGGGGAGAACGAAAAGAAATTCGACGCGCCCGTGAACGCTTGCCCATTGACTTGAGCGGGCTTTTTCGTGGCGACGTCGAAGAGCACGTAGGCCGCCGGGCCCGGAATGTCCTTGCCCACGAGCATCCGATTGCCTTGGCGCGACATGACGTGACAACCCACGCACGTGAATGCCCCCGCCTCCGGCGCTGTCATGTAGAGTTTGGCCGGAACGTTCGGAATACCGAAATCGTAACGCTGAATGGTTCCGGCGTCGTTCCAATAATAAATGCCGCCTTTGATGTCTTGCTGCGCAAATGCAATCGTGCGCGTCGCGGATGTACCCACCGACCCGGGGCTCGAACCATTGACGCCCCGAATCGTGTAAGTCACCGCGGCCGTCCCGCGAGCATATTCGACGAGGTTCGTCCAAAACGTCGCATCCGATTGAAACACACACCCGCCGCCGAGCGGCGAACAGGTCGTGTAAATCGCCATCGACTTCGTCGGAGCCTGGAATTTGATCTCGAAAAGCGTTTGTCCGGGGGCAGGCATGAAGTGAACTTCAATCGACTTCATATTCGGCGGAACGACGACACCGTCCGGGGGATACACAATTGAAGGCTTGGCGTTGGGATCGTTTGCCCCGCCAAACTTGTTGGGCGATGTCGAATCCGCTCCCGGGCCGAGAACGACTTCGGTGCTGCCGTTTCCCATGAGCGGTGGTTGATTGGGTAATGCCGGCGGCATCCACGTACCCACGTCAATGCCGCCCGCGCCCGAAGAACTCGATGATGATGAAGTGCTCGAGGAGGATGACGACGATGAGCCGGGGCCGCCGGAGCCCGACGACGATGACACGCCCATGCCACCCATCCCGCCCAGCTGGCCTGCGCCTTCGCCGCCCGAACCCATCCCGCCGACGTTTGTCCCTCCGCTACCGCCGGAATCGCCGGTGGGGTCATTTCGAGTGCCCGTTGCGGAGCAAGCGACCACGACAAACGATGTGAGAATTGCTGCGGAAAGGACGAGGTCGGCGTGTTTCACCCGGGCAGGATCGACGCAATTCGGCCGGGTGTCAAGAGGTTGTGCATGACTGGATGATGACGCCGCGCGTTGTTATGGCGTCATTTCCCCAGCACGCGCACCTTGAAGCCCAATTCCAGCGACAGCGCCACCATTTCGTCGAAAATGTCTCCGTAAGCAACGGCCACGTGATTCGACAAATAATGCGCCATCAATGTATCGCGTCCAATGCCCATGTCCGCGGCCATGAACGGCCATTGCCGCGTTGTTCCTTCCCACCAAGCATCGCGAACTTCCGGCGGCAATTTCACCACTTCGCCCTTGCCGATATCCATCCAGAGCACGCCTTGTTTGATGTAGGCCCGAGCCCACGTCATTTTTCCGGGCAAACTTTCGCCGGCAAATGTGCCTCCAGGCTGCGGGAAATACATCGAAGGCTGGCGATACGAATGCACGCCGCGCAACGTGTCTTTGTCGTGATTGAAGGCGTACGCTCCGCACGAACCCGAATTCAACAGCACCCACAAGAACCGACCGTCGTGCTCGGCACCCCAACGCACGTCATGGAACATAACGGCTTCGTGCAAGCCTTTTTCAATGAGCAATCGCTTCATCATCTCCATCGGCACCGCATTGCCTTGATCGGCTTCGGTCGAGCAAATGATCGGCGAGCCCGACGATTCCGGACGGCACGCGGAATTGAGCAGACCTTCGGCAAAATCGCTCGGCGCTCGTAAAGGCACGAGGCCCAATTGATATTGCCAACCGATACAATCCGCTTTGAATTCGTTGACCATGTCGAGCACGACCAAGTAATCGCGCAATTGTTCACGAGTGGCCCGTTCATCGAAGTCTTCCGCGTCTTTTTCTCCCCAATGGAACGTCACGCCGCGATCTTTCACGAATCGGAACGCATCGTCGATACGCGCATCCGAAATGCGTCGTCCACGATCGATGATCCACGCTTGATCGATCTTATGCTCGGTAAAACCATATTTGTTCAACAGTCGCGGCCCGAAGTAGCCGTTGATCATGCCCATCGACGTATCGCCGAGCATCATCAAAAGCACGCGCCTTCGACGAATCGCCTCCGCCACCTTGCGCGCTCGCGCGGACGCCTCCGCGCTCACGGGGGCGTGGTACGCAATGTCGTTTTCCGGCCAAACGATTTTTCCCGTTTGACACCATTCGGACAGCCGATCCATGAAGGCGTCGTCCGTCGTCCAATCGTCGACATCCGTCCAAATACGCGAAAACGGACGATCCAAACTTTCGAGGCACGCGCCGGTATTCAGCAGCCCGACGAGACCCGGGAATCGACCGGAAAAGTTGGAGGCCAAAAGAAGAGGGTTGTCTTTCCCAACCACACCGTCGGTCGTGTGCGGCCCGTAAAACCAATGCACGCACACGCCGATCATCGGATCGTCGATGGGGCCGAGCTTATCAATGGATTCGTGCGGCTTCGACAAAAACCCTTCGACCCGGTAAGGTTCACGCCCGAGCTTGCGCAAAGCTCGTTCGAGTTGATCCGTGGTTCGCGTGATGCTCGGAATCGCGACTTCGTTGGGTTTCGTCCGCGCATCGCCGGGCCAAAAGAGGGCAATCTTCTTCATCGAAAAATCCTCCGCTACCGTTTCCAGCCGGGTTTCACCCGGACCCACCGGGGGCTCCGCGCCCCCGGCCCCGCGCCAGGGCCTGCCCTGGACCGGGAATTGGTTCGTCCGCTACGCGTCCAAACCAAAAAAGGTGATATCGAGCGACGCTCGTTTCAGCACGGTTTGGTACGGGTGTCAAGCGTGGTCGAACAACCGGCCGTGCAAAACCCCGACCGCTCGACCAATGTCCGCTTCGGCGACCAACATCGTCAAACTGATGCTCTTGTGCCCGAAGCTGGTCATTTCGACGTTCACGCCCGCGTCGGCCATCGCTTGCAGAATAGCCGCTCCAATGCCGACTTGCGTGGCCAAACCTTGACCGACCACGACGAGAAGCGTTTTGCCGTCTTCAATGCGTACGTTGCCCAATTGTTGGAGATCCGGGAGGGCTCTTTCCAAAGGCTCGCGACGATCCGTCGTAAACGAGACGCTCACTTCCGACGTGGCAATCATATCGACAATCACGTCGTGTTTTCCCAGGACCGCAAATGCTTCCGCAAGAAATCCCGCGGCCCCAAGCATCCTCGGCGATGAAATCGTCACGGCGAATTGATGTTCACGATACGCAATGCTCGTTGCGGCATGAGCCCGCGCAGGCGCCGCGTGATGAATCACCGTGCCCGGATGTCCCGGCTGATTCGTATTGAGCACCCGGACGGGGATGTTTTTCTCCATGGCCGGAACCAGCGTTGACGGATGAAGTACGCGACTGCCGAAATAAGCAAGCTCCGCCGCCTCGTCGAAATGCATCGCCGCAATGGAACGAGCTTGCGGGACAAACCGCGGATCGGCGGTCATGACCCCGTCCGTATCCGACCAGATCTCCACTTCTTCGGCCGCAATCGCGGCGCCGACGAGCGTCGCGGTCAGATCGCTGCCATTACGACCCACCGTCGTGATCTCACCGGCTTCCGTTTGTCCCACGAATCCCGTGACGATGGGAAAAACACCCTTGGTCAGCCGTTCGGCGCAAAGACGCTGCATATTGATTTCATAACCGGGCAGCGGACGCGCGCTGCCGAATCGAGCGTCGGTGATGAATCCCAATTCCCACGCATCGAAGGCTTGGGCGGGAAATCCAAGGCGGGTGAAGAAATCAGCAATGACCCGAACCGCCATGCGTTCACCGAAGCTCGCGGCATAATCGAGGCTCCGCGGGCTGATTTCCCGCACCAACGACAAACCCTTGTACAACGCGGCGATTTCATCGAAAAATGGCGTCAACAGGGTATCCGCACACCCGCATTCTCGCGCAATCTCCAGCTGACGATGAATGACGATTTCCGGCGCATACTTCCCCCGCGCGGCGTCTTTCGCTCCATGGATGAGGGCGTCCGTCATGCCTTTGTGTGCGGATGACACGACAAGCGGATTGTGCGCGGCGCGCGAACGCACGATAGACAGGACTTTTTCGATTTGTTTCCGATTGGCGACGGAGCTGCCGCCGAACTTCATGACAATCATGGCGGCGCGACATTAGCGCACCGCGGCGAGATGTCCATGGGTTTTTCACGGCCCCGGCAGGTTCACGATGGAGCAAGAAACGTTACGGAGATCGGGCTTTTCTCTTGTCCACAAGGTTTATCACGCGATACGCTCGACCGCGGCTCATTGCGTTCGCCCCATAGGAGTTGGATATGGCTCGATATGCCGGTCACGTGGCCTGTTTTTCCGCAGTTTTTTGCTTCGTAGGCGCATGCGCCACGGGACTTCAAGCCCCGGCTCCCGACGGCGATGGCGGCGAAGGAAATAGCGCCGGCACCAATGGATCCGGAGGTTCGGCAGGCAGCGATGTCGGCTCCGGAGGTGCCGCAGGCAAAGGAGGCGCGGGCGGGATCGACAATATGGCGTCGTCGTCGACCACGAGTTCGTCCGGGAACAGTACGAGCAGTTCGACAAGCGCGTCGTCAACCGGCTCGTCGAGTTCGTCAGGTACATCGTCGAGCTCGTCGAGCAGCGCATCGAGCGCATCGAGTTCTGCGAGCAGTTCTGCGAGTTCTGCGAGCAGTTCTTCGAGCAGTTCCAGTTCCGGCGGTGGGCAGTGCCCGGGCAAGATTCTGGATTGGAATTGGAATGCGGGGACTGCTCCGACAAACCTCATGTATGGCGGAACGTCATGGGCCATCGGAGCTGCTTCCGCGGGACCTGCCGACGGAATGACCTACCTCGCGACGGGACCCGCAGCGGGCAGTTATCCGGACAATGCCAACGATTGGGTGATGTTACCCGCCATAGATTTGTCGGCTTATGCCGGATGTCAAATGCGGATCACCACCGAGCTTTGGCGCAATGCCGAGAAATTCGGGCTGGTCAATTACGATGGCGGCAATTTGCAAATAACGACCGATGCCTCCGGGGCCGGAGGCTGGGCAGCAATCACGGGAGCGACCATGGCTTATGATGGAACGCTCGGCGATTGCGGTGGTACGTGTATCGTCGCCAATCAGCAGACGTGGACGAATTCGTCGAATCCCAAGTGGAAAACGGCGGTGTACGAAAGCACGATGCCTCCGGGCGCCATGATTCGCTTGCGTTACACGTTCCATTCCGACAACGGCAATAATTCAGGAGCACTTCCGGGTATTTACGTGCGGCGTTTGCAGGTCGACGCGTTCTGAATCTTCGCCGATCAACGCCCCGTTTCCTGCGCGAGCTTTCGAATCTTTTCGTCGTACAAATCATTTCCGCCAATCGACTTGGCTCGTCGATATGCCTCGAGCGCTCCGACCTTGTTGTTCCAGGCGAGCGCGCGGCGAGCTTCCAGGACCGCCCGTTCTTCCGGAGAAACATTCGGCGACATGGCCGGCAAAAGTTTGTCCGAGTAACGTTGAAAGTCGTACATGACCAGTTTTCCGGCCAAACCATACGGCGTCGAATATTCGAATGCCGGAAAAAGATCGTTCAACAATACCGGCGGCGCTTCCCCATCGCGATCGGCCAGGTATCGCTCGAACTCCGCGTCGGTCGTGTACACACTGCGTTCGACCAGCGCCAGCGGTGAATCCATGCCGTGATGACCGAGCACTTTGCGCACCAACGGATTGTCTCCAAGCGATTTGACGAGGTCCGGATCGATGACGAGGTCGTTCTTCGAGGCCAACAAGAACCCTTGCGAAGACCAGGGATCCGTATACATGTGGACGTGGGGAAAAACCGTCCGCAAGGTGTGCACCACCGACCGAACGTCGCGGGGAAAAACGTGGTGCACCTGAATCCACAACATGAAAACACCATCGTCTTTGAGCTTGCTCGATACGGCGCGGAAAAAGTCTCCGCTGTAGATATTGCCCGCACCGGCAAACGCGGCTCCGGAAATCGCAATGGCGATGTAATCGGAAGGCTCGCGCGTCAATTGAATGCGATTTCGTCCGTCGTCGCAAACCACGTTGACGCGCCCCGTGTCATCGAATGCGGCTTTGGAGAATTCGGGAAATTGAGTTTTGGCCGCTTCGATGATCGCGGGACTATATTCGATCGCTTCGATTTTCTTGAACGGCATCGCGTGCAATACCGCGAGCGTACGCGCCGGTCCCATACCCACGAGCACCGCGCGATCGTAATGCTTGACGTAAAGCCCGCCGAGTAACGCGAACAAATCCTGAAACTCGCCGGGTTCGCTGTTGCCTTCGTATTTGCCGTTCGTGCGCATCGTGAGTTTCCCGTTGCTTTTGGCTTTCATCACGGTGATGAAACCACTTTGCGCGTCTTCACGAATCCAATCGATCTCGCTGTCCCGCGTCGTTTCCGGCGGCTCCCAATAATAATGGCTGCCCAAAGTCAATTGGTACATGTCCCAGCCGCGAAAAGAAACGATCGGGACAAGACAAACGATGGCGGCAATGGCCACGCCGATACGTTCGCGACGGCTCGGGGTCAGCGTCGATTCGGATTTCATGCCCGAATAAAATGCTCCGAGCGCCAACACCAGAGCCAGGACGGCCCCGAAGGTGAGAATGCGTTCCGAGCCAAACCGGCCGAGCAGGAAAAACCCACACACGATCGAACCGACAATCGTGCCTAGCGTATTGGCGGCAAAAAGTCGCCCGACCCAAGCTCCATGACGCCCATCACGTTCGCGCGTACCCGCCGCAAGCGCAGGCAATGACATGCCGAGCGCCAAGGTCGTCGGCAATAACAGCGCCAAGCAAAAAGCGAGACGAACACCTTCACGAGGGAAGAAATTCCCCGTTTCTTTCAGCGCGTAGGTCTTGTCGATGACGATGGAAAATTCATCCCACGCGTTCAACGATATGGCCACACCAAACGCGGCGAGGAGCATGGCGCAAACGAAAAGGGATGCCGACGACAAACGAGTTTTTCGGGCGATGACCGGAAGCAGCAAGCTACCCAATCCGATGCCCAAAAGAATGGCGAATAACATCAACGCAAATGCGTACGTCGTGACGCCGATGACCGTGCCGATCAAATGGAACCAAACGACTTCGAGCACGAACGCGAGAGCACCTTGGGCAAACGCGAATCCCAGCGCCAAACGCGGCTGCAAGTACCAAACGCCTGCTTTTTCTTCCGGCGCCGCGTCCACGGTGGCATGAGGAACTTCATCCGTATGGGCCACGGGCCCCATACCTCGCGCGACGAAAGCACTGACCAAAGCAATGGCAAAGTTAATCCCGGCGCAACCATAAAGCGCTCCGTCAAGGCCGATGCGTGGCAAAACCGCATAACTCGCCAACAAAGTTCCAATCGCCGCGCCCAGCGTGTTGACCGCGTACAAGATCGGCAGGTTTTTCTCGAGCGCCTGACCTCGGCGAAATGCCGCGACCAGCGTGGGAAGCGTGCCGCCCATCATGAGAGTTGGGGCAAACACCAGCGCAAAGGACAAGACAAACCGAACGAGCGTCAATGCAACGGGCGAATCCGCGAGCGGACTGGTCAACGCGATTCCAAGTTTTTGGAAGGGGCCAAAAATGAGCGGCAGGAGGGCATAAAAAATTCCGACGGCGAATTCCAATATCGCGTACGCAAGCACCGGCCGCGCTCGTTCATGGGCGCGTTTTCCAAAAAGCCACGCGCCCGCGGACAATCCCGCCATGTATGCTGCCAACACCGTGGATGTCGAGAGGTGGCTCGATCCGAAAACATACGTGAGCAGCTTGTTCAGAACGACTTCCGCGGTCAGCCCCGTTGCTCCGGACATGAAAAAAAGCAGCGAGACGATGGCGATGGTTTTGCGGTCCGAATGCGAGTTCGTCATGATTGAAGCGCGCACGGTAGGCCGTGGGAATCGCGCTTGTCAAGACCTTTCGCCGATGAAAGCCGACGAAAACCTTCCGCTAAGTTATCAAAACGTCAATATGCCTGTCCGTGGTCGTCCCAAGATTCCCAGATCGAACCATCGCGAGAACGACGTTTGCCCACCAAATCAAAGTATTCCAAACCTTCGTTGCTCACGGCGGTGAGCTCATGGCCGCTCGATGAAATATCCAGGCGTTTCCAGTCGCCGATGAATTCGTATCGGTACTCCATCGGCTGATCGCTGTCACGTTGGGGTAGTAGCGGATCGCCGAAATCATCGCGTTGGGATGCGAGGTGCTGAATCTGCATACTGTCGTGTATCGACCAAGCCAAGATGCCGCGTTTGTGCCAGACGACGTCTTTCGGGATGAACTCTTCGTCGAAACGTCGATCTTCGTATTCAATGGCCACCAGTTGCCAATCGCTCGAATCCGGTCTCAATCGAAGAACCTGCACCCCACCGCGACGATTACCATAAGAACCGTACTCGCTGTAAGGTTGGTCGGACTCGAACCCCAGGGTCAATATGCTTCCGGGCAAAAACCGCGCAAACGTCCAGCGGCGGAGGAAATCAATTGCGTAAGGTTCGACATTCGCGTGTGCCGATCGAATGCGCTCTCCATCGAAGGTCCAAACGCCGTCGAGGGACGTAACGGAAATGTCGATTGAGGTCATGGTGGTTTGTCGCCGGGGGCGAGACGTTCGGACATGTCGACGGAGTATGACGAACGGTTCGGCGATGAGTCCGATCCTACGATGGCTTGGTTTTCCGCGGCGGCCAAGAAAATTTTGTGGGCGGTTCACTTTTTACGCAACTGACGACGTACTCGTGACGATGGAAGGGTATGAGGCCGTGCTGTGCGCCTCGCAGGGCATTGTTGTGCCTGGAGCCCGGAGAGGTCGTTGTGGACACGCATGCTACAAACGAGAGCAAAACGGCGATTGAGGATGCCGACCATAGCCTTCGAGTATCGTCGCGGCTTTTTCCGGACGCACTCACGCCGTTTGTCACTTGTTTTGGGAAATCAGTCGCACGTGTTGAATGGATTGAAACACAAATCGCACGGCGGCAACGGCGTTTGGACCGCGTGCTCCTTGTCCGACTGAACGATGGAGAAAGCCGTTGGTTGCATGTTGAATGGACGGATCGACTCACGCGGCGAGTTCAGGAGCGCCTTGCAGAGTATCATTGGAATCTTGCGGTGGTTGGATTTCACGACGCCAGGGTTCGTCGGCGTCAGGGGGATAAGGACGCCAAACCCGTTCCGATCGAGACAATCCTTGTCGTATTGTTCGGGCGGAAGAAACCTTGGCCGAGGTTTGGCGTGTACCGCACGTCGCCTCGACGCAAGAAGTTTTGCGGGGTAAAATTTCGAATCGAGGCGGTGTATCAGAAAAGCGTTGCCGAGCTGGAAGCGATGGGGAGTTTGTTTTGGCTGGTGTTCGTCCCGCTCGCACGTGATGTAGACCAGGAAAAACTTCGCCGTATTATCGATAAGTTGTGCGAAGAGACCAACGATTACGAGTTTGCCGAACTCGCGGCGACGATGGTATCGATGGCCAAACTAAAAAAAGACGTGCCGGCGATGGCAGATATGGTAATATCACTGGTGAAGGAGAAAACGACCGTGCGCAGCTTCGAAGTCATGAGGACCGACGAGGTCAAACGCCGTGAGGAACAGGCTCGACAAGAGGGCACCCTACAAGGCATTACGCAGGGCATCGAACAAGGCATTACGCAGGGCATCGAACAAGGCATTACGCAGGGCATCGAACCGCTCGTGTACATTTTCGAGCGTCGTTTGGGGCGATTGTTGACGGCGAAAGAACGACGCAGATTGGCCATTCGGACGAGGAAGCAAGGTCCAAGCGAGGTGGGCGATGTGGTTCTCGATTATTCGCCCAAGAAGCTTGCGAAGTGGCTGGCCCCGAGAAAACCAGCAAAACCCACGACGGCCTGATTCACGCCCGATCCGGACGCGGAACGATTTCGTCCACCGGTCCTTCCACACGCAATGCCCAGTAGAGCGGCATAGGCGCGAATTTGCCTGCAATTCTAAAAACTTCCCATCCCAGCAATAAATCTTGGCTTCCGGCGTTCACCGCCACGAGCGGCGTAAAACCAAGACGCGCCAAATCCAGAAAAGGATTTCCCACCGTGCCATAATCCAAATAATGTGTTCCCCGATAATTTTGCGGAAACTCGATACCATCCCGCGTGCGAACGATGTAATGCCCGAACGTGATTGTTTTTCCTTTTCGATTCCGCATCGGAATACGAGCACCGTTTACGCCGTGTTGCTCCATGCGGACGTTCCAGCCGCGCACTTCACCCGTCACTTCATCTTTGACAAACGTTTTACGAAACGTATGCCACAAAATCTTGCGCGCCAAGTCCGGTAAACTCAGATCCACGCCCAAATACGCTTTCCCCGCCAGTTTTTCCGGGTCGAGCGGATGACCTCGCAAAAGCACTTCGTGCAAGGCTTCGGCGTCCATGGCCATCAGGTCTTCGAGCGTCAATTCCGCGGGGTTTGTCATGATCGGTGTCTCCGTCGTTTTTACAGTTTCGAGAGGAACTTGTTTTCGGCGCGGCAGGCGCGTTTCCATTCCAACGGCCGATCGCGCCGCCAAGGTGGCGACCGCCATGATGGGAATTTGGGGATTCACGCCGATGTTCGAAGGAAAAACGCTGGAATCCGCGACGTAAAGGCCATCCAGAGCGACGTGGCGAAAATCCGGACGAACGACGGATGTTTCAGGAGCACTTCCCATCTTGCACGTACCGAACATGTGCGTAATCGCCGCCGTAAAAGCCGCCGGGTTTGTCGGACCTTCCTTTTCGAGACGCACCAAATCATCGACGCTCGATGTACGTGGTTTGAAGTCTCGAACGCCGGGAGAAACGTAATCGGCTCCAGAGGCGAGCATCATTTCACCCATGACGCGTAGTCCGCGACGAAAAAGCGCCACATCACGCGCCGTGGGCGTATACGTCACGCGCGCTTTGCCGCCCACGACATGCACGCGCCCGCGAGCCTCGGCGTGTACAGCCGCTCCCCAATCCACTTGATGCGCCATATCGGCGACTTCTTTGGCAAATTCACGTCCGACGCCGCCAAGGCGCCCGGCCAAAATGGCCAGGCCAAACCCCAGCGCTTCGAACTTGAGTCCTTCATGCCGCAAACCAATGACTTCGTGGCCTTGCGTTGCGCCTTCCCACATCCGCACGGGCTCGGGAAATCGCCCGGCCATGGATACCCCCGGGTGGCAGGAAAAACCTTGACCGACAGGGCCTTGCGTGATTCCGTTCTTTATCAAAAGCGCCGGCGTTTGTACCGCACTTGCGGCCAAGATGACCGCGCGATGCGCGCGAATTCGCACGCCTTTGCCACTTGCGCTTTTTCCTCGTACGCCCGTCACGCGCCCACGATGTTTTTCGATTTCCGTAATCTCCACGGAAGAAATCACCATCGCGCCCTGTTTTTCGGCGTCTGCTAAAAGCGTCGCATCGACCGAGAGTTTTCGGCCTTTGGGGCATCCTTGCATGCACCGCCCCAATCCTTCGCAATCGACAACATTGCGTCGAATGGGCCGGTGTTCCAAACCCAATGCCTCGGCGCCCAGCGCCATCAGCTGGTTTTTCCGACCTGCGATTCGTGGATCCGTCGGGCGCACGTTCAATCGCGTTTCGAACTCGTCGGTAAGCATCTCGATTTCTTCGAAGGGTAATGCCTCGGCCAAACCCGGATCGGCCCGCAACCATTCTTCATGCACGTCTTTCGGCATCCGCCAGCAAATGGCGCCGTTGATCGGGCTGCTTCCGCCGATCATGCGTCCCTGAATGAATGGAATCGGAGCTTTTCCAAGAACGACCGATGCGCCCATGTCGCGGTAGGCCAGCGCCATCGA
Source organism: uncultured Polyangium sp. (assembly GCA_964435055.1). Classification (GTDB taxonomy): domain Bacteria; phylum Myxococcota_A; class Polyangia; order Polyangiales; family Polyangiaceae; genus Polyangium. The sequence goes on from CAYSYX010000134.1 coordinate 13,347, forward strand.
AGCAAAGGATGATTCTGGAAATTCGTTTGGCGTGATAAAACGACCTTCTTCGACGACGACAACCTTCGCGCCATGTTTCGACGCTTCCCGCGCTGCCGCGGAACCGGCGGGACCGCTGCCGACAATGACGATATCGGCTTGCACTTCGAGCGATCCGCGAAGCGTTTGTCCGTCGATGCGATTCATGCTCGACCTCGAACGATGTCTTCCACGCGAGCATCATCGAAATAGGCAAATGCGACCACGACTTTGATAATGTCGAGCAGAGGCGCCATCGTGGTCATTCGCGCGGCTCGTTGCAAAATAGTTTCCCGGGTTTCTTCATCGAGCGCCGCGAAGGATCGGCGATATCCCAAGGCAAACGGGAGCATTCCGGCAATCATCAGCGTCGCCGCTCGAAACGCAAGGCGCAAATGCAAAGGCGCCGCGGCCTCGAAACGCCGCCAAAAGCTCGATAAGTCAATCTCACCCGCCCCGGGTAATCGACCCCCCGGTGCCGGCAGCATCGCTGCGACCAGAGCGTCACGAAGGGCGGGGGAAGCTTGCATGAACCTTCGAATACTCGATTCCAGCGCGATTGTCTACACGAACCCCAAGCTTTTGACAAGCAGCCCGGCGAGCGCTCCACCGACCACAATCCACGTGGCATTCAGGGTGGGTTGAAGTGCGGCGGGAAGTGCGGCGACGAGAATCAACACCGCCGGGATATTTACAAGCGCCCCTCGACCCAGCACGAGCGTTGCCGCGGCCAACAAGCCCAATGATGCGGCGGATGCGCCGTCCAGCAATCCGGAGAAATCCTTGGACGCGCGCAGTTTGGGGATATACGGAGCGCTTAGACGCACGAATAGAAAACTGGGAAGAAAAATCGCCAAGGTTGCCGCAATGGCGCCCGAAGGACCTTCAATCAAATACCCGATGAACGTCGCCGTCGACAAAACAGGCCCCGGCGTGAATTGACCAATCGCGACGGCATCCAATAATTCGTTTTCCGTCAGCCATCCGCGTTCCGTCACGAGGCCCGTGCGCAGCAGCGCGATCAGCACATAACCGCTGCCGTAAAGAATGCTCCCGACTTTCAAGAAAAACAGCGTCAACGCAGCAAGTTTCGACGAAGCTCCCAGGGTTGCCGATGCTCCGAACGCCAATGGGAAAAATGCATTCGAAGAGGATTTGTCGGTCGTGGACGAAGGTGGACGCGTTTGGCTCGCGGAACCATTGATCTTGGTCTTGAAAAGGCCGATCAGCGCACCCGTCACCAAAACCAAAATCTCGTTGACGCCGAGAATCGTTGCCGCCGCAGCCAAAAGACCGAGCGTCAAGAAAAACCAATCTTTCTTCTTGGGGATCACCAGGCGCGTGATCGCTGCCAGCACGATGGCCAATATCGCCGGACGGATCCCATAAAGAATGCTGGATAAGGCCGGGACGGTGCGCAAGTGGACGTAGGCAATGGCAAAACCCGCCGTGATCAGCGCTGCAGGGCCGATGAAACAGGCTCCCGCGGCCACGAGGCCCGGCATTCCTGCGCGCCGATACCCCAAATGAATGGCCATCTCGGTGGAATTGGGGCCGGGAATCAAATTCGTCGCGGCGAACAAATCCAAAAATTCGTCGCGCGTGACCCACTTTCGCCGCGTCACGACTTCCGCTTCCATCAACGCGACATGCGCCGCGGGGCCGCCGAATGATGTGCATCCAAGACGAAAAAAAAAAAGCGCCACCTCGCGCAATCGGCCTTTTTCCGTCGCGTCGGGCAGCGTTTTCGTAGGTGTCGACGGCTCTTGGGTCAGATGGCGTTCCCGCCCGCAATCATCGCGTCGATTTCTCGTTCCGCCAAGAGCCAATCTTCGATGGGATTCGTTTTTCCAAACCCCGTCCGTTGCGCTCGATAATACGCGGCCAATGAAATCAATCGCCGCCGCTCGTCCGACGAAATCACCCGCCGCTCTTCGATGACAGGTGTCGTTGTCGCCATCGTTTCCGTAATCACTTCGATATGTGTTGGTTCGGAAGTAAGCGCCGGCGCTGCTTCAACCTGCGCCTTGGGCGTGAGCGGAGCCGGAGTGGCTTGGATGGGTTCTTTCGTTTCGTCCTTCTTGGTCGACAAAACCTTCTTTTTGTCGGTCTTTTTGCTCTTCGACTTCATCGGTTCCACCTTTGTTGGAAAGCTTCAAGTACGCGCTTCTTAACGCGCTGCGTGCACCACGGCAAATTTTTTTCTGCCTCTGAAGACGCGTCGCGTTGTGCGTCAAATTCGCGAATCTTGTTCAGTGAGACAGAATATGTCCTAAGGTTCATTTTTTGCGTGCAAGTTTCTTTGACGAGTTTGGTGATGCTGGTAGTGTGTTCAGTATGTCTTTGGCGATGGCAGCTCTGGCACCTGAACTGAACGTCGATGCACGACGTTTTGAACTTTTCCAAAATGCCCTTGTTCGGCCGGGAATTTCGGCGTTGGCGAATCGGGCCAAAACGTTGCCCCTGGGCTTGCGTTCAGTGGATGAGGCGTTGCCGGAGGGAGGTTTGCCGCGGGGGGTTGTCGTGGAACTATCCGCGCCGCAGGGTTTGGCTCGCGCAACCACCTTGGCGCTGTCGCTTTGTGCTTCGGCGCAAGCGGATGCTCGACATCGATCCAGCGAAGACACGCTGGGCGCGTGGTGTGCGTGGCTGGATCCGACCTCGACGCTGTTTGCCCCGGGAGCTGTTCGAGCCGGCGTGGATTTGGAACGAATGCTGATCATTCGTCCAGATGCCGAAGACCTCGCGCGCGTGGCCGTGCGTGTGGCGCAGAGTCATGCGTTTTCCGTCGTCGTGATCGACACGGCGGGCGTGCCCGGTTGTCGAGGTGAAACGCGGCTCGATCGCTGGGTCACGATCGTGCGTCGTTTGGCGCTCGCGGTCGAAGGAAGTGACACGACCATTTTGCTGCTCACCGATGCCGGTGCGTCGCGGGCGATGCCTTTGCCGGCGGCGATGCGTATCGAGATCGAACGCCTCGCCGAAGACAAAATCGGGCTGCGTGTGGCCAAAGATCGCGCCGGTCGCGTGACCGGATCGTGCGCGATCGATTTGGAGCGACAACTCTCCCGCGTATCATGATGGCAGTGACCAGTCGAAGAATCGCCGCCGTCACGCTTCCGCAGCTCGGCGTGGAGCTCGTGCGCCAAAAGCTGCTCGTCGACGGCCCTCTGGCCGTGCTGTTTTCCTACGGTTTGTCAGACTCGCACATTGAAGAAGGACAAACTCGCAGCCATGCCAAAGCGATCATCGATCTGGTCGACGAGACAGCTTGGCATTATGGAGTTCGTCCGGGCCAAGGGGTCGTCGAAGCGCAAGCAACGCTGGCCGGCTTGCAGATCCACACGGTCAACATCGACGAAGTCTTCGCAGCGCTCGGGCGAGTCGCCGAAGTTTGTCTGAGCCTCGGAACGACGGCGGCGATTCGTTTGCATCCCGAAGATCCCAGCGAATCCGAACGTACCAAAAGACAAACCGTTCATGACACCGTGTGGCTCGACATCACGGGAGCTGCGCATCTCGTCGGTGGTGAACAGGAGCTTCTCGATGAACTTTGCGCGCGTGTTCAAGCGCTCGGGCATCGCGCGCAAGCGGCCGTGGCTTCGGGACCGCGTATCGCTCAAGCGCTCGCCAGGTTTGCCCTGAACCCTTCGCTTTCGAGCAATTCCCAGGTTGTCGTGCAACATCGTCCACACACGACGGTCATCGCGAAGGACTCGCCGAGCGTTCTTTCGACGTTGCCGATCTCCGTGTTGCCTCTGGATCCCGACACGACGGGGTTTTTCCTACGCCTCGGCATTTTCAACGTCGGTGCGCTGGGCAAACTTCCGCGTTCCGAACTTGCGCCTCGTCTTGGTTTTCGCGCGCCGGAAGTGCTGGATCTGGCCTCGGGTTACGATCCTTTGCCGCTTGTCCCGTACGAACCTCCGCGGGTGCTCGTGGAAGAAACTACGTTCGACGATCCCATCACGAGCGTCGAACCTCTGCTGTTTGTCCTGCGATCGATGACGTCGCGTTTGTCCGCGCGCCTCGAAGCGCGAGGGGAAGCTTGTCAAGCTTTGGCGCTGTTTTTGCCGCTCGACAAGTCCATCACGAGGTTGCGCAAGCCAAACGGCATCGACCTGGACGAACCCGTTCTCACGCTCGACATCGACATGCCCGCGCCGCTGTCGAGCGCTGCGGATCTGCATCGCGCGTTGCGTACGAAGCTCGAGAAAACGTCGCTTGTGGCGCCCGCGACGGGCATGCGCATGGAGGTGTCGCAAATCGTCGAAGCGCATCGCGTGCAGATCGATCTCTCGCGTGACAAGGCTGTTCGTCCCGACGCACTACCGACGCTCTTGGCTGAACTTTCCGCGGACATCGGGCCGGATCGCGTGGGTTTGCTCGAAGCATCGGCGGCGCATCGACCCGAGGCGCGTTCGCGGTTTGTCCCGATGGCGGACGTCGAAGCGAGAAAGTCGTCGGCGTCTTCTCTTGACGACATTGACGAAAGCGACATTCCCGAGCCGACGCGAATGTTTGCGACGCCGTTGCCGCTCGGGCGGATCACCAAAGGAGCCGTCGTGGCCGTGGAAGGGCGCGTGTACGTGATTGAACACGTGCGTTTTGCGATGCGTCTGGACGGCGTTGAATGGTGGACGAAGAACCCGGCGTCACGAGATTACGGTGTGGCGTGGTTCGTGGCGGGACCGGGTATGGCGCAGGCGAATTCAGGCAAAGCTGGGGCGCAACCGGCGCGAACTTTGGCGTGGGTGTATGTCGATCGCTCGACGGGCGAGGGGTATTTGCAGGGGTATTGTGAATGAGCCGGCAAGCGCGTCCTCTATCGGTGATTTCCGGCGGTGGATCGGACGGGGTTGTGGAATCTCCGCCTGCGTTTGCGGAACTTTGTGGACGCACGTCGTTTTCGTTTCTCGAAGGAGCATCCCATCCGGAAGAAATGGTCAAGCGGGCCAAAGAATTGGGTTTGTCGGCGATTGCCATCGCGGATCGGGACGGCCTTTACGGTGTCGCGCGGGCGCATAGTGAAGCGAAAAAAAGCGGGCAAAAAATCATCATTGGGGCGGAACTTTCGCTGGAAGCCGGTCCGGACAAACGTGCGGATTTACGATCCAATGGATCCGTCGTGCTTTTGTGTCAGGATCACGAAGGGTATTCGAATCTTTGTCGACTCTTGACGAAAGCCCATACCGATCACGAAAAAGGTTCGGCGGGGATAGACATTGCTGAAATTGCCAATGCCGGGTCGGGCCTTGTGGCGATTGTTCCGTTGCATTCTCGATTGCATGTCGCGGATGAGATCTTCGGACCTTTGCGCGATGCTTTTCGCAACGATTTGTATCTTGCCGCGTGGCGGCACCTCGATCGGACGGACAATACGCGTCAGGATGCGGTGCTTTTGGCGTCGACGCGATATGGTTTGGACGTCGTGGCCACGTCGCGACCTTTGTATCACAATGGCGGACGAAAACCGCTGGCGGATGTGTTGGCGTGTATTCGTCATAAAACGACGCTGGATCAAGCCGGACCCTTGTTATCGCCCAATGCGGAAGCGTTGCTCCGTACGCCCGCATCAATGAAACATTTGTTCCGGGACAATCCCGATTGGGTCACGCGTACGCTGGACATCGCGGAACAATGCCGATTTTCGCTCTCCGAAATTCGTTATCATTTCCCGAGCGAAGGTTTGTGTCAGCCCGGAGAAACCCCGGACGATGCTTTGCGCAGGCTCGTTTTGGTGGGCATCAAAGACCGGTATCCCGAAGGTTGTCCCGAAGCGGTCGGAGCACAAATCGAAAAAGAATTGGGCCTCATCAAATTGCTGGATGTCGCACCGTACTTTTTGAGCGTGCATCAAATTGTCTCGATTGCGCGGCGACGGCGTATTTTGTGTCAAGGTCGCGGAAGTGCGGCCAACAGCGCCGTATGCTTCGTTTTGGGGATCACCGCGGTGGATCCGGCGCGTTCGAGCTTGTTATTCGAACGGTTCTTGTCTCCGGAACGTCGAGAACCTCCGGACATCGATGTGGATTTCGAACACGAACGTCGCGAAGAGGTCATCCAAGAAATTTATGAAATGTACGGCCGAGATCGCGCGGCCATGGTCTCCGAAGTCATTTGTTATCGCGGAAAAAGCGCTCTGCGAGAAGTGGGAAAAGTG
>CAYSYX010000135.1:0-7259 GCA_964435055.1 uncultured Polyangium sp.
CAAGCGTTCGACCAACTGCGCCGGATTCAATCCGAATTGCTCCGCCGAATACACGTGTTTTCCCGCCTTGTGCTGCGGATGCGATGCCAGCCACTGCCGCACCGACGCGCGATGTTCCTCGCCAAACTCTTCCCCGGCCCGAGAACATATCTGCGCCACGATTTGCTCCGGATCGCGAACCAAATCTCGATAATCCACGTCGAAAAATGATTCGGCTCCGCGACGCGAACGCACCCGCTCCTCCCGCTTCATTCCAATTTCCAACATCTCGAGCGCATAAGGACCAACGTCCCGCGAATCGACGCGCGTGCTGTCCATTCTTTGCAAGGCGAACATCAAGCTGCAAAACGACGGCACGACCTCCCGCGGATCTCGATGCAAACGGACGATCAACGCGTCGGCAAAAGTGTCGAGCAATTCGTCGATATGCCACAAATGCGCCGGATCCTTCATCACGAGCCGACCATCGCCATAACGAGTGCGAAGAATCTGGAGCATCACGCGATATTCATGATACGCCCGATGACGAGGCTCGCGCGAGAGCCAACGCGCATACGAAGGCGTGTACATGAGGTACGAGAAAAACAGCGACGAACACGTCGTGCGCATGAGCCAATGGCATTCGTCGGGAGCTTGCACGTGAATCGGATGGATTTTGGCGAATTCAGGCGCACGTTCATACAGAGCCCGAATCTCCTGGTCCGTGTCTCGAATGGCATCCCCTTCCCAGTTTTCGTCGGCATCTTGAGGCGGTACGACAAACTGCATTTGCCATGGCGTAAATCCTCGATGCCCAGGTAAACCCGCGAGCAGGTTGTGCAACATCGTCGTCCCCGTACGCGGCAACCCCGTAATGAAAATCGGGCGCCGAATCGCAGGAAGTCGGGCCTCGGAATGAGCGCTCAGCCATTTCGCGATATTCGCTCGCATGCCAAGAACCTCGAGCATCGACCGGACGACTCGCCACGCTCGAGCCGGATACAATCCCGCTTCGTCAGCCATGGATGGCACCAAGACTTCGAGCGCTTCGCGATATTCGGTGCCCCAAAAATCGTTTGTCTCTTCCGCATCGGCTGCCGCTTGTAGAATCGACGGCAAATCGAAGATCTCACGAACCATGGTTGCCTCCCAATTCTGCTGCCCGAGCTTCGTCCTGCGCCACCAAATCGTCCAGGTTCACTCCGCCAAACCCCAAAATGCCCATCTGCGCATACGCCTTTTGCACGTTGGGACTCCACAACCCGATGGCCCGAATGGCCGGGATGATCCGATTGAACAGCGCCGATGCCCAGGCGCGTTGAAACCCCGATTCGCGAATCCAACGGGAACAGGTTTCGACAGGCAAACCGACGTTTTCCCACACCGCATCGACAGCCATGATCCGATCCCGCAACATGTACGACGTTTCGATGAGAAATTCTTCCCGCTCGCTTCGTTCGCGGTCGGTGAGCTCCGGGTAATATTTCGACAACGCTTTTTGACCAAAAGCAACGTGCCGCGCTTCGTCCTCCATGACATACGCGTGAATTTTCCTGATCAACGGATTGCGCGATTCTTCTCGAAACGTGGCGAATGATGCCAAAGCCAAACCTTCGACGAGGATTTGCAGACCCAAAGCAATGATGTCCCAGCGAGAATCATTCATGGCCGAATGGGCCAATCGCGCGAACGGTTCGACCATCGGATACGACAATTCGAGTTTCTCGCGCAAGAGCCGCGAATAGATCTCGAGGTGCCGCGCTTCATCCATGACTTGGGACGCGGCAAAAAGCTGAAATTCCACGCTCGGCGCGAGCTGCACGAGGCGCGCCGCCGCGACGACCGCAAGATGTTCTCCATGAAGAAACTGCGACATTTGCCAAGCTTGATAATGCCGCCGCACAGCCGCCCGTTCACGATCCGTCAATTTCGCGTACACGTCGGAGCCAAACAAAGGCACCGAAATGTCCGGCGTTTCCAGGGGGTTTTCCGGATCGAGCGGCACGGTCCAATCAATGCGCGAAGTCGCGTTCCATTGTTTTTCCTTGCCCTTCTCATACAAATGCCACAACGCCGCATCCGTACGTTCGAGCGGCGGGGGCAAATGGTCGACATGAAACATTCGCCGATCCAGCACCTCCCGCGCCCCGCTCTCCGCAGGCTTTTTCGCCGGCTCCAGGGTCGGCAAAAGTCCACCACGCTGATAATACGCGAGATACACGTTCAGCAATCGTTCATCGAGCGGCGGACAACGCAGGTCCAAATCGTCGAGCAAGCCGCGCGCGAGCGAATCGTCCAGCGGGAGTTTTTCCGCCATTTGCACTTCCAAACGCGCCATGCGATGTTCGTCCATCAGCTTGTAATAGACGGAAAAACGAGACAATGGATTGTCCGGTCCAAGCGCGAGCACGTCCTCACGCCACCGCGGATAAGCCACTTCGTGCAAGTCGAAGCCTCGTTGGCGAAGAATGTCGTACCAGGCTCGTTGACGCACGGGCCGCGGATTGATGAGATTCAAACGCTTGTTCGCTGCTCGCGGATCGAGCGACAAGGCCACGACCGCTTCCGCCACCCAATCGACCGGAACGGCATCGATGACCTTCTCCGCCGCGGGGACTTTGCCCATTTGAATGCACCCCGCCTGAAACGCATAAAATAGCTGGTGTTCGCTCCGCGCTTCCACTCCGGTCCGGCTATCGCCCGCAATGAAACTCGGCCGATATACCGTCACTTCGAGCCCCCGAGATCGCGCGTGTTCGAGCAATCGCTCGGCCGCCCATTTGCTCTGCGAATAACCAAGCTGCAGTTTGTCACCGTCCGCCACGTCGGCATCTTCCGGGAAAGGCAACTGCGCATCCTCGGCCAAAGGAAATACGCCGACCGTCGATACGTAATGCAATGGGACGAACGCTTCGCACGACAAACGCACGATTTCCCTCGTCCCTCCGAGGTTTACGTCTTTCAGGGACGAGTATGGCTTGATCCAGTCGATCTCCGCTCCGCAATGATACACCGCGCCGATGGTCGATACGAGCTCCGCCCACGTTCCATCGGACAACCCTATTTGCGGTCTTGATAGATCACCGGAGACGACGCGAACACGATTCGTATCGATCGCGCCGAGATCCAGCGCGGCGGACGCATCCACGATCCGCTGCATCGCGATCGCTTCGGATGCCCCGCGGACGAGACAAACAATGGGCGCTCGCGTGCGCCGCAACAACGCGTGCAACAGATACGCGCCCAAAAATCCCGTCGCGCCCGTCAGCAACAAAGGCGCATCCGGGCCGCGTTTGTCTTGACGAGCCAATGGCACGATGGCCGGATCGAGCTTGGCATCGTTTTCCAAGTCGCGTGGTTTGGTCGGCGCAATGCGCCGTTGACCCATGGCCAGGAGCGCCGCCGTGGTTTTCAACGTTCCGCCATACAGCGTTTGTACGGGAACCTCGAATCCCAGCAGTTTCTCCAAATCCGCCGCGAGCCACATCAGATTTAATGAATCCAGTCCGAGTCCGGTAAAGCTATCGTTCGGACGAACTCGGCCCGGACGAACTCGTTCCTGAATCCACGACGTCATGAAGGTCATCAGCTCCGAGGCTGTTTTGTGGGTCGGCGTGGAGGACGGTTCGGGCGGGGGCGGAGCGGCGAGGCGTTCTTCGGCGAAAACCTCGAATTGGCCGCTTTTCCAAGCTTCGCGGCACCCGCTGCGGCGAATCTTGCCGCTCGTCGTGCGCAAAATGGTGCGTGGCGGAACGAGAATGACGGTGTCGACTTCGACGCCGTGCGCTTTTCCAATGCAATCGCGAATGGCGGCGACGACGTCACCGCCCGAAGTTCGCTGTTTGGGATCGATTTCGCACACCATGGCGACGCGTTCTTCACCGTCGCGATCGATACCGAAGGCCGCGAGACCTCCGGCACGAATGGCCGGATGGATACCTTCGGCGGTGGCTTCCAAATCGTGAGGGTGAATGTTGCGACCACGCACGATGATGAGGTCTTTGACGCGGCCGGAAATATAAAGTTCGCCGTCGAGGAGGAATCCGAGGTCTCCCGTGCGCAAAAACGGGCCATCGCCATCGTCGAGGAAAACATTGAAGGCCGGATCGCCGGGTTTGTCCCAATAACCATCCGCCACGTGCGAACCGGCAACGACGATTTCGCCGACGCGTCCGTCGGCGATGGGCGTCGTCCCGCCGCTCGCGACGATCCGCACGCGACCATCCAAATTGGAGGCGCCGCAGCTCATCAGAATTTTCGATCCGGGTTTGGCGTGGCCATGTTGCAGCGCATCGGGATCCACGCCCCGAGAAAGAGGAGCGCCTTCCGTGCATTTGGTGGAGACGAACAACGTGGCTTCGGCCAAGCCGTACGCGGGATAAAACGATTGGGGAGAAAAACCGCATTCGGCGAATGTTTCGGCAAAACTCTTCAACGTCTCGGGCCGAACCGGTTCTGCGCCGCAAAACGCATAATACCACTTGGACAAGTCGAGGCGTTTTCGGATTTCGGGTTCCGTACGTCGCGCCGCATAAGCGTAAGCAAAATCCGGCGCGCCGCTCATCGTGTCGACACCAAAATGCGAAATGGCTTCGAGCCATCGAGCCGGGCGTTTGAGAAAATCCAGCGGTGACAAGAGCGTCGATGCGCCGCCCAAATAAGCCGGGCCGAGCACGATACCGATCAGCCCCATATCGTGGTAAAACGGCAACCAACTGACGCCTTGACCGATGCGGTTGGGTCGATCGACATGAAAACCTCGGCCAATCATGCGTAAATTGGCCATCAAGCTGCGTTGGGTCACTCGAACGCCTTTGGGTTCCCCCGTCGAACCGGAGGTATATTGAAGAAACGCAACGTCTTCCGGGCGTGCGGAATGTTCCGGAACGGGTCCGTCGCCGAGTTCTTCCACGCAAAACCAAGGCAATGCAGCGACTTCGCCACCAATGCCTCGAGCCATCATCGAAATGAAGTTCGTCGTCAGCACAGCTGCCGGTCGGGCATCGGCAAAAATACCCAACAGCCGGGGAAGCGTCGCGAGGATGCGCGTTGGATCCGGCGGAGGCACCGGGACGGGAATCACGCCCGCACGCAGGCAACCGAAAAAAGCCGCAATGAATTCGAGACCGGGGGCAAACAAGAGAATCGCCCGATCGCCCGGAGCGGCGACTTTCGCCAGCGCCGCGGCAACTCGACCGGAACGTACATCCACATCCGCCCAGCTCCACAAGGTCATCGGCCCGGATACCTCGCCATCATCGAGGTACCGATAAGCCAAAGCTTCGGGCCGTTGCTTCATGCGTAATTCAAGGCATTGGGTGAATGTCGAACACTCGAATGCGACTTCAATGGGCCAAAGAACAGGGGAAGACGGAGATGTCTGCATGATGAATCCTCGGGGCAACCGTTACGATACCGGCGTTTATACGACGGAAGCGATCGCAAATACAACCGATGAATCCATCCTCATTTCATTTGGTCGAAGGTGTGTCGACGCCGCCACGCGTTATCGGCTACGCCTTGTCCGCTTTGACCTTCATCACTTGTGGCAACGCGACATGCAAACGTGGGAGGGTCTTGATGAGGGGCGGGTCGGCTTCGAATTGAGCAAGCATCCGTGCCGGTTCGCTCCGAATACCGGTGATGATCACCTTGGCGCCGACGGTTCTAGTCAACCGGGGCGACCATTCCGACGAAATCATCGCTCGCGAACACGATATCGCCATTGTTTCCAATGACGCGGTCGTAGACAAATCGATTGCTTCCGGGCAGCTCGTAATACCAAGCCCCTTGGACGCTCCCGTCTTCACCACTCACCTTGGTCAATATGGCCATGTCGATGTCAAACGGTATGCAATCATTAGAATTGACACAACTATCCGTGTGCCCTTTGTTTAGGCCGTAAATCGAACCATCGGGCGCGACGAGCTCGGCATGCCAGATCCCGCGCAGTGGACGACCTTGCGCATCGGCATAAGAATCGGAAAGGACTGCTGTTTCCCATAGGAGCGTCCCGCTGGTCGAATATTTTCGGAACTTGTCATCGGATTCCGTCAAGAGATAATCTTTGGCGATATGGCGAATGGAACCTTCGACAGCAATCGGGGGCAAGACCTCGCCGCCGGCGCTCAACCGCAGCAGACTATGAGCCGTCGGCATTTCCGTGAGGAGATTGAGCCAAACGTTACCTTCCGTGTCCACTTCCATGTTTTGAATCGACGCCAGGGCGTTGTCGACGACGTAGGTCCATACCACGTTGCCTTGCGGATCGTATTTGCCGACCCAAGGTTTTGTGCCTCCATCCGCAGGTCCGATGGAAGCCGCAATAAAAACGTTGTTTTGCGCATCGAGCACCAGATCCTCGAGATAGGTGACATATCCGATATCGTTTTGCACATAGCGGGTCCAAAGGGTTTTGCCGTCGGTATCGAGTTTGCGAAGCACAATGTCTTCGTTGAGGTAGCCCACGTTATCTGCGTAAACCATCCCGGCCATGATGAGCGCGTCATTCTTATCCGTCTCGATAAATACCTGCGATGCACAAGCCGTAAATGGCGCTTTGGGTGGATCGGATTTGTCATACGGCACGGCGGCGAGTTTCGTACCCTCCGGCGCGAGTTCATCGATTTCGGCGCAGCCGGGAGCGATATCGACAGCCGAAACTTTGGGGTATCCAACGAGGACATGATCTTGGCTGTCGAATGCAAGATAATGGCCGACGCCAAGGCGATTGGTGCCTGTTTCGGAGGGGATGGGGTATTGCCAGGCGACGGAAAATGGGCCGATCTGCTTCAGTGTCGCGGAGGTCGACGCCGGCGATTCGGAACATCCGGCAGCCAAGAGAGCGCAAACGAGCGGGAGGTAGGATTTGAGCGTCAGCATATCGCTCGACAATGCATGACGTGGGCCAATTCGAACCGCAATGGCCCCAGCTCCGCGATTGCGCGTCATGTGAGCCGTTGACGTGGTTTCTCGGCCCATTGAATAAACGCATCGATTGCACGCGTACGCAAAAACTGCATTGGACACCCGGGCACGATAACCGCAACTTCGCCATTGCATGCTCGCAGGTAGCTCCTCGGCCGCGCAGGATCGACCACCCCGTGTACGCTCACCTGCGCCCAAAACGCGCGTGATCCGGGCGTCGAGATCGCCGACGGTCATGCCCTTCGATTTTCGTTGACCCGCGGGCATCGCCCGCAGATGATGCGTCGCCATTGCAAGTCGCCCGAAAACCCTTTACCATTGCCCGGTTGCCTCATGATTGATAAATTCTCGAC
>CAYSYX010000135.1:7269-19471 GCA_964435055.1 uncultured Polyangium sp.
AGTGCCGGGACCCGGAGCACAAGGACATCGTTATGCGCAAGGTGCTGATTTCCTTGCTCGGAGCCTACCGAAAAACGGCGTTGGCCTGGCACAAATGGCGCGGCAAAACGCCGGATGATTTGGCCGAAGAACGCATCGTGACCGGTAAGGCCTGGGAAGAATTCTGCGATACCCTCAAGGCGGCGGGGGCGTCATTGCAATTTCCAGGAGCGCCGCGCGATACCTTCAACCAGGTGGAAGGCTACCGCTACCTCACGCGCCTGACCCGCGCCGGTCTCATGGCCTTCGTCGAGCATTCCGATCCCAAAGCGCCCGTATTGCATCGCGTGGTGCATGAAACGGTCAAAATGGGCGCCGACAACCCGGACAATTATTATCAAACCGCCGCGATCAGCGGCGAGTACGAATATCGTATTCGTGGCAAACGCAATACCGTGAAGTATCTGGGCTTCGGCACGCAAGCCGGCCATTACGGTCAAGGAGGCGGATTGCCACCGACCGGGTACATCGAAGCATCCGAACTGGAGATTGACCCCGACGGCAGTTTTACGTTGATCCTGAGTTGCAAACCGCAACCGAAAAACTGGCTGCCGATGACGCCGCAATCCGGTTGCCTCATTGTGCGACAAACCTTTCTGGATCGTGATCATGAACAACCGGCCGATCTCGTGATCGAGCGGATCGGCGGCGACGCGTCGCCCACTCCCCTGTCGGCTCAGCGCCTGGATGAAGGCTTGAAATCCGCCTCCACCTTGGTCGCCGGAGCATCGTTGTTGTTTGCGAAATGGGCGCGGGATTTTCAGGCGCATTCGAATCAACTGCCCCTGTTCGATCCGGAAGTATCCAATGCCGCCGGAGGAGATCCGAATATTCGATATTACCATAGCCATTGGGCTTTGGCCCCCGACGAAGCGCTGGTGATCGAAGTCCTGCCGCCCGAATGCGAACACTGGAATTTCCAGCTCAACAATTACTGGATGGAGTCGCTCGATTACACGAATTTCCGCATCCATACCAACAAGCACCTCGCCACGTACAATGCCGATGGCAGCGTGCGGATCGTCGTCGCCCACGAATAGCCGGAGGTTCCCAATTGGCTTCATACGGTTGGGCACGAAAGCGGCACCATGTGTTTTCGGTGGATACGCGCCAAGGCTTATCCACAACCCAAAACGCGCGTGATGAAACTCAGCGAAGTCAAACGAGCATTTGGGTCGTCGCCATCCGTCGGCGCGACCGCGGTTTCCGAGTCATGAAGACATCCACGCTCGTCACCTCGAACCATTACAGTGATCCCTACCGACCGTGGCCGATCCGTTGGTTCAACAAAGCGGGTCGCGTGGCCGATCGTCTGGGTTTGTTGCCGGATTTATCGGTGCCGGCATTGATCGCCGCCGCAAGAAAAAAAGCGGGCCTCGTCGATTTTGGAGACGAATGGTTTGTCGAACCCTTGACGGTGCTGGTGAATTCGATCCATCGCGAAGCGCAATTGACTCCGATCGGCAAACTGATCCAGAAAAACCGTCTCGAGAGCGCGTTGATGACGCGTTTGCGCGCGGAAGCACTGAGCAAAGCCCATCCGGAAATCGAGCGGCAGACCTTTGGCAAAATCGTGATCATCGCCGGCCTGCAACGCACCGGAACAACGACGCTTCACCGTTTGCTCGCCGCGGATCCCAACATGCGCGCCATTTACGCGTGGGAAGCCTTGAACCCGGTGCCCTTACCCGACGAAAAACCCGGTCACCCGACGGGACGAATCGCGCAGGCCAAGACCGCGGAAAAAGGATTGGCGTACCTGGCGCCCGAATTTTTTGCGATCCATCCGGTGGAGCACGATGCACCGGAGGAAGACGTGTTATTGCTCGATTTGAGTTTCATGAGCCAATCGGCGGAAGCGACGTTGCATGTGCCGACGTACGCGGCATGGCTGGAGCAGCAGGATCACACGCGCGCGTACGAGCATTTGCGGCGGATGCTCAAAATCCTGCAATGGCAACGCCCGGCCGCCCATTGGGTCTTGAAAACACCGCATCATATCGAATACCTCGATGTGATCCTCGAGGTATTTCCCGAGGCCGTGATTGTGCAAACGCATCGCGACCCTCAAAAAACCACGGGATCTTTTTGCAGCATGGTGGCGCATGGTCGGGGCGTATTCAGCGATCACGTCGATGCCCACGAAGCAGCTCGCCATTGGGTGCGCAAGGTCGATCGCCTGATACGCCGGTCCATTGAAGCACGTGAAAAATTCGGCGAAGACCGCTTTATCGACGTGTCGTATTATGATTTGCTCCGGGATCCGATCGGCCAAGTGGAGCGCATTTACCGGTTTGCCGGCATTCCATTCGATGCCTCGGTTGCGCTGGCGGCCAAGCGGACGAGCGAAAAGAATGTTCAAAATCGTTATGGCAAACATCAGTACAATTTGGCCGACTTTGGTTTGACCAAAGAGACCATTGAGGCGCGATACGCTTATTACCGTCAACGTTATGGCATTCCCCATGAGTAAAGCCCGTGATCCCAATGGCCCCAATGCGGTGGGCCACAAGAATATCCTGTCGGCGGTCACCACGGCGCTGATGGATCTGGTCGGCAATGAGGGCCAGTTGCCGCCTGTGCCGCCGGAGGTGCGTATCGAGGGCAAGGTTTGTCTCGTCACCGGGGCCGGCAGTGGCTTGGGCAAGGCGGTCTCCGTGGAGCTGGCGCGACGAGGCGGCCGGGTGATCATGGTTTGTCGCGGCGGAATTCCCGAAGCCGGCGAAGAGGTCAAGCAGCTGTCGGGTACTACGCAGATCGAAATGCTGCACGCCGACTTATCGGACTTGGAGTCGGTGTCGCGTTTATGTGATCAATTGCGCGATAGTGGCACGGTCATTGACATCGCGGTGCTGAATGCGGGGTTGATGCCGCTCAATGCGCGTCGTTCGCCCCAAGGGTACGAGTTGATGTTTGCGGTGCATTTCCTGGCGAATCGGCTGATGCTGGCGCGTTGGTTGCACGACGGCGTGATTCGTCCGGGGGGCAAGAATGGCTCGCCGCCGCGGGTCATTTTCGTCTCCTCCGAAGCTCATAAGTCGTCGACGCCGATCGATTTCAACAAATTCGCCGCGTTTACGCCGTACGGCATGAATGACGGGATGAAATATTACGCCTCCAGCAAGCTGCATCTATCGACCTTTGCCGTGGAATTGTCGCGTCGCGAGAATCCGGGCGATTTGGTCGAAGTGGCCGTGCATTCGCTTTGCCCGGGACCGATTGCGTCGAACATCGCGCGAGAATCGCCGGCGTGGGTGAAACCGTTGCTGGGGCCGATCATGCGCTGGTTTTTCCGTTCGCCGCAACAGGCGGCGGAGCCGGTCGTGTATCTGGCGTGCGCGCCGGAGATGGGTGAACGCACCGGCGTGTACCTGCACATGATGCGCGAGAAACAGCCTTCTTCCTTGGCGCTCGATGCTGAAAACGGCAAACGTTTGTGGCAAATGAGCGGAGCGCTGCTGGAACCGTTTCTTCCGAACAACCGCGAGAAAAGTAATGCCTCTCTTTGAGCACACCATCTATTCGGATACCATCACGATCGCCGCTCCTGCCGAACGAGTTTGGCAGGTATTGCTCGATTTGGACAGTTACCCGCAATGGAACCCGTTTACTTGGCAAATCGGCACGCCGGAAGCACCGGATCGACGTTTGTGCATGGGCACGCCGGTGGATTTGTATGTCCGGTTTGCCCGTCGCGGTGAACGATTGCAGCGGGAATACGTGGCTTTGCTGGAACCACCGTTCCGATTGGGGTGGGGAATGACGATGGGAGCGACATTCATGCTGAAAACACTCCGGGAGCAGCGCCTCGAGGTGGTGGATGACAACACGTGTCGTTATCAAACGTGGGACGCGTTTTCCGGAGCATTGACGCCCATTGTGGTGGCCATTTTCGGCAAGGACATCCGTGACGGCTTTAATGCGGTGGCGCAGGGGCTCAAGCGCGAAGCCGAGCGTCGGCAGGGGTAACGTCGCCTCGAAGCCCAAAGCCTACCCACCCGTTCGGCGCTCGTCGATGATGCGTTGCTTGTAACGTAATCGCGGCTCGCGGGGATTGGACGAGGTCGGCAAGCCTTTTTGGGGAGCTGCCATATCGGGATGCGGCTTCTCGAGGTGCTGAAGCGTCGCGAGCCAACGCACATGAAACGCACCATCAAGCCGACGGGGCACCCAGCGCGTCCTTGCGTCACGGCGTAGCCTGGCACGAATCCGCCACTTCGTATATTGCGCTTGTCGAGGCTTGATTTTCAGGCATTCGCGGCACCCCAAACTCGCCCCTTTCGGGGCTCAAACAGCGGGGCCCCGCCGCAAATGCCTGAAAATCAAGCACTCTCCAAGCTCCGCTTCGATGAACTGGCGGAGTTGTGCCGGCAGTCCGCCAGTCCTATCGACGGGGTCTTGGCCTCCGTGACTTCACCGTCCAATGATCCCAGACAGCTCCGGCGCCTCGGTTGATCGGCCGCGTCGTGCACCAAGAAAACTCAGTGATGCGAACTTCGGCCTCCCATAACCCAAATTCATTGCTTCACATCATAGATGCGTAATGTGCCCGCTCCTACGGCGATTTTGCGTTTGTCGTCAGATAGCGTGAATGCATGAGCGCTTTCGGAATCAGGGTGAGCATAGCGATGCAGAATCCTGTTCGTCGCAATATCGACGATGCGTGTTTCCGCCGCCGTATCGCAAACCAACCACGCGCCGTCTTTCGAGAATTCGAATTGCCGGTGATACGCCGGTCGGCAATCGAACTCGCCTCGTTTGCGCCCGGTCTTCAAATCGACGACGACGGTCTTCGTGAGCCCATCGCTTACGGCCATCAAGTCGCCATTGTCCGATACAATCACGTGACTTGGGTCGCCGTCCATTGTTATCGTGGTCAGATGTTTGTCGTCGGCCACCGCGCGGACATCAAATGACCATTGATTCTGAACCGCAACGGGCCCGGTGACGACAATCGAACCATCGCCCGAAGGATGAATCGGCACATTCATCGTTCGCACCTGCATGGTCGTGAGGTCGATGATCGAGGCGTCTTTGTCCAGCAAACGATCGAATACGAACATCCGGCGGCCATCGTTGGAGAGCGTATACGCGTGCGATTGGACGCCGGGCAGCTTGAATGCCGCCCGTACCTTTTGCAGCAGCGCCGCGTCGCGTGAAACAAGGGTCAACGTCGTGGCATTCGTGGCAAACGGAAGGGGCGCGTCATGTTCCATGACAAACGCTCCGGTTTGACTGTCGAATCGATCGCTGCGACCCGGCACGCCTTGTATGAGCAGATCCTTTCCGTCGAAACCCAACAGGGCGGGAGTCCGATTGCAAAGCTGTACGCCGGGCGATCGGGCGCCGGTTTTTCGATCGATACGCTCGGTACACGTGTAATTGAGCAATACGATATCGTTCGCGCGTTCGACGATGCCGGTCGCCGCGCCGTAATTGCCGACCGGGACGCGTCGGCCATCGGCGATCGTCATGCGTTCCAATCCGGCGTTGCGCATCGTCACCCAGACATGCGTGAACGGCGGCGGCAAAAGCCACGATTCTACCACGTCGCCGGAGGGCGTTTGGTCCACATTGGCCGAAGCGGCAAGCAATCGAGCGGTCGAGTCCCCTTCGCGCCAGGTAAATACGTTGGAATGGCTGTTGCGGTCGTTAAAACCAGCAATCCAACCGGCGCCTCGGGGCAAAAAATGAACCCGGGTCGGGTAGCCTTTTTCGGGCGACGCCGATATCTGCTTGTGCGTCGCCACATCGTAGATGCGCGTGATGTTGTCTTCGACGATGGCGACTTGCGTTCCGTCCGGTGAAACTGCTTCAGCGGCGTTTTGATGCGCGAAAAATGTTTGCAGTTTTCCGGCGGCGTCGACCACGACCGATTCGCGATTGCGCAAGCCCACCACGCGGCCATCGTTCAGCGCTTGCAATGCGTAAATGCCATCGACGTCGACTTCGGCTTCCGTGACGAGCGACGGCACCGCCAATCGGCGCAATCGGTGCTGCATCCGCAAAATTACCCAAAGATGCTCGCCGTCGTTCGAAAACGTCGCCAGTCCTTTGCATTCGCCGACATATCCACGATCGGGCTCGATGCACGCCAGGTCCTGTCGCCACGCCACGCCTTTTCCCGTGTCGACATGGATCAACTGCACTCCACCGGCTCCCCCGGCCAAAGCAAGCAATTGGCCGTTTGGCGAGAGCGCACCGCCTTCGTTGTTTTCGAGGTACATGCCGATCATGGCCCGCTCGCCATAACGAAACTGCCGTGCCGGGACATCTTTGACCGGCAAATTCGACATCATCGGCGCAGGCGAATACGTAGGCGTTGGTTCGGCGGGCGCCGCAACACCGGGCACACGCGCATCGAGTTTCAGCCTTGGTTCGGGCTTGTTGCATCCTGCGTTCAATCCGACGAACAGGATGCACAGCAAAGATGTGGGCAAATGGCCTGCGATACGCATCGTGGGGCGGGCGTATATCGCAAACGTCCGGCTATGGCCAGAGAATATCGTCATTGCGTCTCAAATCACCACCGTCATCCTGATGAAGTGAGGTATGGGGCATCAGCGATAACGTCTGGTTTTCTTACTTTGTCCGTCCAATCGGCATCACACATGTCAAATTGTTGCGCAACCGTGGCTTTGTCTTCGGCGCTCCAGCAGGCAATGCCGACCCGTCCGTTGCTTGCCACGGAAAAACACGCAGCGATGGATCACCGTCCTCGCGATACGCGCGTAAATTCAATTGCTCGATGTCCCGATCGACCATGGGCCAATCATAATCAAAGAGCGGATTGTGTGCATTCCCCAGCCGATCGAAGACCCGCCGACGTTCCTCGAAGGAAAGGCGGAGCCAGGTTCGAAAGACGCGCTCATCCGAATCGTTTTCCACACCGCGATGCACACAATAACAATCCATCAACGTGATTTCGGTCGGTCGAGGTTGCCATTTATGCGCTTCGTTCGTGTCGGCCACTTGGGCATTCATTTCCCAGAAATAATCGTGCAGGCGTTCATCGAGCCCCGCAAAATCAAAGGGCTGGACATAATAGGCCGTGGGCAAAACATCCGACACGGTATAGGTATGGTTGGTCAAACACTTCGGATCCCACCGCGCTCCTTGAAAACCATCCACGTGGCAAGGCGCCTCGCGATGCAGCGTGCGAGGCTCGACCCAACGCTGGTCAATCGTCAAATATGCGTGGTATTCCGATCGTTTCGCAGCCGGTAACAAATGATGCTCCACGTCCACGATGCGCTGAATCACGGGCGCAAATTGGCGCAACGCGTGCGGCAATCGATATTCTTCGCAATCGGGCATTTTGATCGGCATATCGAGCACGCGGACCGCGTCGGGACGCACAAATGACGTCAGCTCTTCGGCCGTCAAACATCCGAGAGATACCGGACGCCGCGGAATCCGAAATTCAGCGGGATCCCATATCGTTCCCAAACAACGCAAGACCGGTTCATCCGCAGGATCGCCAAAACGCTCGCCTTGGGCACGTTCCGTTCGAGCGACGATGACGATCGGCTCCGCCGCATCGAATACCGGCACTTGATAATGCTTGCCTCGGTACGAAAATCGATCGATTCCCAAAACGCCGTTCATCCGGTCCTCCGTTCCAAACCTGCGGCAATACGATCCAAGATAGACACATTCGCCAGCAAATGAGGATCGCTTTGATAACCCTGCGGAATTCGACTCACGAAGTCACGCACTTGTGTTTCGTAGGGATTTGTTGCTTCAAAAGCAAGAGGTTGCATGGGTTTTCCCGCGGAGCGGAAGCCCAATTCGCCGGCACCTCGCGCCCCGAGCGTTCCCGTTGCTTCCATTTCGCCGCGATCTCCCGCGACAAACACCCGCGACACCGCACGATGCAAAATCGACGTCGATACATGGACGAGCGTTCCTTCGCCCAACCGAAACGATACTTCCGCCGCGTGATCCACCCCAGCATGCGGCTCGCATAAAGCCATGACGTCGGTAACGCGGGCGGAACCGGCGAGCATCATGGCAAGGTCGATGGCATGCGTTCCGAGCGCCGCCAAGCTCCAGAATCGAGCGTCCACGCCGCGCGCACGCCAGCCATCTTTCGCGGGATCGGGCCACGCCCAGCGAATCAAAACACTTCGAAGTTTCCCGACCCGCTCTTCCCTTTGCTGGACCATGGCCTGATGCGCTCGGTGGTATCGCAAATGATAACCGACCTGAACATGCACGCCTGCACGCTCGGCAGCAGCCAACGCGCGCACAGCCGATGCTTCCGAAAGCGCAAATGGTTTTTCCACGAGCATTGCAAGGCCGCACGCCGCGGCCTTTTCAACTTGCTCGGCATGAACGCCATCGGGCGTCGCCAAGACCAAAGCATCGCAGTCGCGCGCGGCAAGCAATGCATCGAGCGCCGGGTAAACGCGTATGTTCTCGGGAACTTCAATCTGTTGTTGCAATGAAGCCGACGCTTCGGGACGTCGAACGGAGACGGAATTCCATTCAATGGTTCCTTCGCGATGGAGCATCGAGAGCACCCGGGCATGGTGTTTTCCTGCATCCCCAATACCGACAAGGCCCAAACGAAGCATCCGACGATCGCATAACGCATCGTCTCGCATCATGTCAACGCAAATCGACGCGCCGCACTCGTCGCAATCGCCGCGATGGTATCGTCGTACGAAAACCCCACGCGCTGAGCGGCGACGAAAAGGCCCGCGCCATTCGTCAATGCAGGCTGGGGATTGATCTCGAGGAAATAGATGTCGCCGTCGTCGCTCAAGCGAAAATCGATACGCCCGACGTCGCGCACGCGCAGCAGATGAAAGATCCGCGCCGCCAAGTCACAAATTCTCGCCGATTGCGCTTCGGAAAGCGCCGCCGGACAACGAATTTGCACGCGTTCATAATCGTCCCCCTTCAGACGAAAGTCATAAAGGTTGAAGCGACTTTGGTACCCCGCGTCGTATTCATACTCGAACGGTGCAAGAATACCGCCATTGGGCGCCGCTTCGAGATACGCCACGGCAACATCGGTCCCGGCAATGAATTCTTCGACAATCACACCGGCTGGATAGGCCGAAAGAACGCGCTCGAGCGCCGCTTGAAGGTCCCGCGGCGAGAAGATCACATTGTCGTCGCAGATTCCCTTGGAGGATCCTTCGAAGTTTGGCTTGACGATCACCGGGAATCGCAGCTCGCGCGCACGCGCAAACGCCTGGGAATGACTCTCCGGCGTCACGAGGATATGCTTGGGAAACGGGATATCATAAGGCGCCAACGATTCCTTCGTGAGCCACTTGTCGAGCGTCAGCATCAACGTGTGTCCATCAGAACCCGTATACGGTATCCCAAGCGCTTCGAACAGGGCCGGGAAAAACGCCTCGCGCGACCGCCCGTAACGCCCCTCGGCTTGATTGAAAATCAAATCCGGAGCGGCCTTTTCAAGCGCACGGATCCACTCGAATGCCGGAGCCAAAACGTTGATATGTGTTACCTCGTGGCCCGCTTTCGTGAGGGCTCGCGTGATGTCTTCGATATCCGCCGAAGCGCAAAATTCGGCTTCTTGCTCCGCGTCGCTCCGGCGAACTTCAAACGTGAATGCAATCTTCATGGGTACGTTCCGGAAAAACCAAGGCACGATGCCCGGCAAAAGGCAATTCTCGGCATACGCGAGGGTGGTTCGAGGGCACGCGGAAAAGCGCGGTCAAAGCACGGCCCCAATCCGCCTGCGAAAGCAAGGCCCATGGTTCCCATCGTGCATGATGACGTCAATCGGCATATCCGTATGAATCGACCACGGCACGATGAGCAACACCTCGAGCCACGTGCTTTCAATCCCATACACGATGCCGTCCGTCAAGAGGAGAATGAGCCCCCACTCGAGCTCGAACCGTCCCCGCCGCGAGCTCACGTCGCTCGGTGTCCTGCGTCGCGACGACAAACGATTGACAGGACTTCGCCAATGCAGCGGCTTTCTCGTAATCGCTGAAGCATACTTCGGGAATCATCCGGGGATGCATTGCGAGCTCGAGGAAATCAAATTCACCATTCCCATCTTCATGCGCGACGCAGATTGGGACCGTACGCCGAATCGCCACAAGGATGAAAGCAATATGATTGGAACATCGACATTCCGGTGTCGACTCAAACATCCGTCGATTTGAGCCAATCAACTGCCGTAACGTCACCAGCAGTGGCATCCCCGGACGGGATTGACCCGTGAATGGGCCGACGCCACGCACGATGACGACAAAACCCCGTTGACACGGCCGGCATAAAGACGTTAGCGTGTGAAATTCTGGCCTTTATTTGGGGAGAATGCCATGAACCTAACCGGAAAAAACATCCGCCACGTCAATACGATCGCGCACGATGGCAAGGTGCTCGTTTTTGGCACGGCTGCCGACGGGACCATTTATTACTCCATCAAGCGCAGCGGCTTCGAAGACTCGGCGGTGCAAGAAGGCGTCGATCCGTTCGGGTTCGAGGACTGGGAAAGGCTGCGGGTCGGTGAATCCGAACCCGACGATTCCGTCACCGCGATCGAACAGGAAACCCTCGCGGACACCAATGGCAACCAGCTCGTCCGAAGCGTCTTCGGCAGCGGCCCCGATGTCACCGTGAGCACCGACGCACCCGTGCAGCTCGTCTCGGCCCTCGATCATTTGTATGTATTCCGGCAAGCAATGAACGGTAAAATCCTAATGAGCCGCTTCGTGCTCGACGGGATGACCAACGAGCTTCTGCCCCGGCTCGAGGTGCGGTTTCGACGAAGCAAGCAGCGGTTCGAGCCGCAAAAGACGACGGCATCCAAGAATGGCGACAACTTCGACAACCTGGATTACCGCGATATCGACGGCAAAAGCTTCTTCGAACCGTCGGTCGAACTCTCCTTTTTGGGCAACGTGTCGAATGGCTGGTTTGTGCCCCTGTTCGTGCCGACCACGGAGAGCGACCGCAATCGCTGGCACTTCTTCGTCTACGACGCCGCCGGCAAGATCGTACTTTACACCACGGGCGCCGACGACAAAGGCAACGTCGACGTAAAGGATTACCTGTTGGCGTACCCGGACCCATCGGCTCCGGACAACACGATCTATCGCTCGATCCCCGGTATCATTCGCCGAAACCTCGACTTGCAAGGGTTGACTGTCGTCGGCGGCCCCACCGCAACGACGTATGACATCCAAAAGGAGATCATGACGGACGCGGGACCGCAGCTCATGCGCGACGTCGTCCGGGTGATGCTCGCCGTACCGGTAACAGCGACCGGGAGCACTGTCGTGAAAACCGCGGTCGTCGATTTTGCGCTTGCATCCGACGGCACGCTCTCGCGAATCGATCAGACACCGGATACGAGCGTTGTGCTGCGCAGCAACGTGTATGAAGTGATCACGCCCGTATCGCTCTTCGACGACATCAAAGAGTTCGCCGCGTCATCACCGCCACCGACCGGAACCGTCGTGGCCACGGAGCGCGGCGAGGAGGATCAGCTACAGATCCGGTCGAACGCGGCTCTCGCCCCCACCCTCGAACCCGGCTCGAAGGTGAAGATCCGCGGCACCAAGAGTTACGATGGGCATTACAAGGTAATCAGCGTGAACGGTACTACCTTCCAAGTCGCCGCGTCGTTTCAGAACAATGAGGCCGGCGTGTGGGAGCTCGTGCCGGAAAAAGAAACGGGTCTGGTTTTCGACAACATGATCGTCGGAACAGAAAAGACCCCGGATGGAAAGCTGATGATCAGCTGTCCCGCGCATGATTTGAAGGTTGGGGACGAGGTGCAGATCGCGGGCACACGCGAATACAACGGTATCTTCCCGATCACGTCAATTGACGCAGCCGCGAAGAGCTTCGTGCTGGATACGCCGTACTTCACGGGCGAAGCGGCCAATTTGACCAAAGTGATACGACGTGGCTTACGAATGGGAGGCGGGGAAGATCGTGTGGAGACACCGGAGCTGGAGCTCGTGCCACCGAGCCCTCAGCGGAATTTCGGCCGCACGTTATCGGCGTGGGTGCGCGCCGCCGCCGCGGGCAACGTCGAGCAAAGCTTGATCCGAGACGACGGCCAATTGATGAACCTCGCCGTTGGCAGCGACAACAAAGTAAAGCTCGTCGTGCGGATGAGCGACGGCGCGACGCGCACGGTGACGGACCCGGAGGTCATCCC
>CAYSYX010000136.1:0-19405 GCA_964435055.1 uncultured Polyangium sp.
CACGTCGACAATCCCACCGCCGGACAAGGAGCGCACGAAATTAAGGGTTAGCGCGGCGTGCTCATAACAGCTGATCAAACGCTCGGGATTGGGTTGGCGCGCGGCAATCGTCCGTTCGGGCCGATTGACCAAGTCGCCAAAATAACTGGGTAATGTCATTCCGCCGAATGTCTCGGTCAAATTCGACCGCGGCTTTCCGTATTGCCCGGCGATACGTCCGATACGAACGACAGGCTTCTTTCCGCCCCAAATCAATACGAGGGACATTTTCAAAAAAAGCGCCAACATGCGTTCGACGGACTCCGAATTGCATTGGTCGAGCGTCTCCGCACAATCACCACCTTGCAAAAGAAATCGTTCACCGCGTTGTGCCGAAGCAATCAACGTTCGGAGTCGATCGATTTCGATACTTGTGACGAGCGGCGGCAAACGAGCGATGCGCAACGCTGCACGCTCGAGTTCGTCCGGGTCGGCATACGGGACGATTTGCGCATTGGGAAAAGTTTTCCAAGAAATAGGGCTCCACGATTGCACCATCCAAGCATAGCGCGCACGCTTGCTTTGCAAAGTGCTTCGAGTCCATTTCCGATATTTACGACTTTGGTTGCTTCATTCATTTCGGGTTTGTCAACATCAATCGCAGCGCGCCCGCTCCGTCCCCGAGGATGGAATACATACCAAACCCACATCACCGCAATCGAACTTGATTCGCTCTCCACCGACGCACAAAGAAATGGTATTTCCTTGACAAACGTCGATGTCGGCGGCTTCCGGCGCGCATGTATCGGTGGAACGAATGCAACGAGCTTCCCCGGAAGTCGTCGCCAAGCAAGTCGCCCGCATGGCCGAGCAGTCGAATTCCGAAGCGAGCGCGCCATCGCAGACGCGTACACGGGTTTTATCGGGCGAGCATGTGGTTCGTCCAGGTTCGTCACACGGAAAAACACCGTCTTCGGTCGCGCATTGAGCGTCGGCACCTTCGGCGCCTTCCGGACACGTCAAACCGACGGTATTGCAATCTTGAGCCACGCGCAGATTCGTTGCCGGATCACATCGCACGTATACGCCCGAAGTACAACGCGGCGGCGGAGAATCTGCCAGCACACACGCGGAAAGGGCACAACGTCCAGTACCTGCCAATCCCAATAGGCATTCGCTTCCCGCGCCATAATAGGGCGCATGACAGCGCGCGGCGATTTCCGTGGTGCAATCGAGCAACGTGCCATCCATCGCGCATTGGTCCCCAACGGCGCCGGCGCAACGTGGGTCTCCTTCGCTCAGAGGTTCGACATAAGCGCAGGCGAGTGCTTCGTTGCAATCATTGGCTTGGACAACGCATTGAAGCAATGCACGCTGTACGTTGAGACCGAATCGATTCGAGGGCAACGGGCCGACAAACCAAGACAAACATGCGGAGAACGAATTGACGAGCGCGGGAACACCGGCGGATCGAGCGATCGCCGCCGATACCATGGGACAATCATGAACGAAGCGACAAGCCCGAACGCCGTCTTCCAATGACAAATAACCCGCAGAAAGAACGGATTGGGGCGGAACGGTCAATCCATCGAACACCGTGCATCCGTGGACGATAAGACCGAGAAAGACGATAGCGGCATAAAGCGTTCTTCGTTTCCGCCGACGAACGGTAGTGTAAGCATGGGTCATCGATAAGGATTTTCTTGTAACTCGGAACCTCGCCCCGTGTCCACTTTTTCGTGGGACGGCAAAGCGGGACGACTCGGCACGGGCGGAGATTTGGCGGTTGAAGATTTCGCCGGCAATGGCGCCGAATTCGAGTGCGTAGACGCGGGCGATTCCCCGCTCGACAATGCAGAAATGGTTTGTGCGGTATTCACGACGTCCCCCACGGACTTGCCGACGGAAAATGTCGGTACGCCGTGGACCAGCGCGCGATGGCTATCTCCACGTCGATCCGCAGCTGTCCGCGCCGCAATGGACAGCACCGCCACGACACCGAGCGAACCGGCGAGGACCTTCCAATTGTTGACAGTACGCTTGGATTGCGTCGTCCGCACGATTGCCGGCGACGTCTCCGTGTGCGTTCCAAGCGGCGCGGCCTCACTGACTTCACGGTCGATGGCCGTTCGAATAGTGGCTCGGCGTCGCACAAATTCGTCCGTGCCAAACCTGTTTACCCAAACACCGACGTCCGCAGGGGATGCCGGAGCGAGTGTCGTCCCAATCGCGTCGGCGAATGCATGCGCCGACGGAAAACGTTCGTCGCGATCACGAGCCAATGCGCGCGCGACAACACCATCGACGTCCGGACAAACCTCGGGGCATTGCGAAGATACCGCCGGCACTTCATCGGCGAGCACACCGATCAAAATATCCGCTTCATCTTGGCCATCAAATAACCTTTGCCCCGTCAGGAGCTCATAAAGAACGGCACCCGCTGCAAATACATCGGCCCGGCGATCCAAATCGCGTCGCCGCAACTGTTCGGGAGACATATACGCAATCGTGCCCTTCATATCGCGACTGTTCGTTTGGCATAACCGACTCGTCGCCCGAGCAATTCCGAAATCAATGATTCGACTCTGCCCTTCGGTCCCGACAAGGATATTGTTCGGACTCAGATCTCGATGCACGATATGAAGCGGTTCGCCTCTTATGTCTTTGGCTTCGTGCGCCGCATGCAATCCGGCCAAGACATCGATGAGAATTCGACTTGCAATGGCGGGCGGAATCCGCTCGCCGGCCTGGCGGACGGCTTTCAGCAATGCGGCAAGTGACAACGATTCGACATACGGCATGACGAGACAAACCTCGCCGTCGTGATTGATCACATCCTCGACATGCACGACGTGAGGGTGTTGAATCGCCCCGGCGAGCCGAGCTTCATCGCGCAGCATATCGCTCGATTTCGGATCCTGCAAAAGCCAAGGATGAATTCGCTTCAGGACCACGAGACGTTCAAAAAATGTCTCTCCCCGTTTACAAGCGACAAACGTCGTCGCCATTCCCCCGGCGGCCAACTCCATTACAATCTCGTACGGCCCGATTCGCACTGGAGCGTCACGCATTCAGAAACTCCCCACAACCGTCAATTGCATGGGCAAACCCGCCACGGGTGGAACAACGGTCAACGCCGAATTCGTTTTGGTCGTTCCCCATCTCCACAACGACAAAAAAGCTCCCGTTGCAATCAATGACCCGGCGGTGGCTCCCACGAACAGATTCGTTCGAAACTGTTTGTCTTTCCCCGCCTCGAGTTTGTCGACGGAGGGCGCAGCATCGAATTGCTCGCGGGCGGCCAGCGTGTCGAGTCCCGACCAGAGCAAAAGAGATGACGATACCAACGCCACACCTCCGGCCGCGATGGCTGCCGGACCATACCAATTCATTGTTTTTCGCTGAATGGACAATTTAGGCGGTTCCATCACGGACGCGATGGGCGCCGTCGCCTCGAGCTTCGGAGGTTCGATTGATTGCGACGGGACGGCTTCATCTTTTTTATCCGGCACGAGCGCAACAGCGCGAACCGCGCCACGTTCGAGATTCTCGGTGCGCCGAAGAACGGTTTGTCCAGATTGACCTTCGATCAGATGCGTGCCCGGATTGACGTAAATACTCGTTTCGTCAACAAGCTCATCGTCTACCCGAATGGTTTGCATCTCCGCCGCATAAATGTCGATTCGACCGAGAGACTCGGCCAGCACCGAAAGCGCCGCCGCCGCGGCATCTCGATCCGGCGCGTCCGACGGCGCAACTCGCAAGTATTTCGCATAAGCATTTGCCGCACGAGCCGGCTCGCGCGCGTGTTCCCACGATCGCGCACAATTCCAAAGTGACGCGTGATGGGGCGAAATTTTATACGCCTCGGCAAATGCCTTTGCGGCGAAAATGTAATCGCGCGCCTCGTACGCGCGTTCACCATCTTCGAATATCCGCCGAGCCACTTCTCGATCGGGCGACGTCGTTTCATTTTCTTGTGCGTTGGCACAGGGAATCGGGATCGACATCAAACTCAGCACCAAACTCAACGTCATGGACGAGCGCGCAGCAAAGTGCATGCCACCAGAATAACACAATCGTGTCGAGATCGCAGCATTCGTTGACAAAACAAATCGAGCCTCGGCCATATCCTGACCGTAGTCATTCGCACGAGCATACGATTTCGCGGGACAAGAATGGGCCGGATGGACTATGTTCGCCAATCCGATGAAGCCGCCGAATCACATTCACCCGGATCCCGATGCCGAACGAGTGGATCGCGCTCTGGCCGGTGATAAACTGGCATTCGACGCACTGGTCACCGAGCACCGCGACGCGATCACACGATTGTGTCAGCGTTATGTGCATCGTTTCGAGGACGCGGAAGACGTCACACAACGTGTATTTCTGAATGCGTTCGAGAAGTTGGCTGATTTTCGGCGTGAATCGACGTTTCGCACATGGATTCACCGCATTGCCGTCAATCTTGCGTTGAACCACGTGCGCCAAGCTGCTCACGAAGCCCCCATCGCCGACCTCGACGATTTGCCCACATTCACCAACGCGCTCGAAACGAAGCGGCTGGTGGCTGCGGAAGTGTGGAATCGCGCGGCAGCCCGCATTGCGGAATTGCCACCCAAACAGCGACTCGTGGTTGAACTGCGCCTTTTTCATGAACTGACATTCGGCGAAATCGCAGTTTTGGCCGATTGCAGTGAAGAAAGCGCCAAGGTGAATTTTCATCACGGAATCAAACGTCTGCGCGAGTGGATTCCCGATCCGACCAAATAGAACATTTATGAAGATTGGCGTGTCATAAAGCATCTTGCCGCACGTCCGGTCATTTCGATCAAAATTGCGCCGACCCCCACGACGAAAAACAACACGATCAGCCCGAGCTCCGGCATGGAAACAGCCGCCCGGCGCAAATTCGACGAAAACGTCCCTTTGCCCAATCCCGCTTCGTTCGTTATCGACACGATACCGGCCGCATCGTCTTCGTGTAATCGGCGTCGAGTTTGTCCCGGCTTTATTCCCGCCCGCATGACCGCATCGTCGTGCGGTGAATGCGCCAGCCCCAAAGCATGGCCGAGCTCGTGCAAAAACACGCTCTCCAAGTCCACCGCATTCGCAGGTAGGTCGGGTGCGTCACTCCAATTTCGATGGGCGTCGATTTCGATCACCGCATGACGAATGTCGCCATGAAATGAATCACTTTCGACCGCCGTATGCGCGGCGATTGCCGAACCGAATTTCCAATTCTCCGACACCGCGACGATCTCAATTCCCACGTCAACGTCATCGTCTGTCAAGACCAACACCACGGACGAACTCGAACGAGCATTCCATGACGCAATCGCACGTAAAAGCGCGGCTCGACCTCCATCGGCAAACCCGGGCACGGGTGTGTCGAGACGCACCCGTGCCGGCAAGGAAGTCAAGCGAAGCCGAGCACCATATTCGCTTCTCGACATTTCAAAGGCCACGGCATCAGGCACGACCGCCACCTGGGCGACCACCATGAGCGACGCCACGACCCCGGCGAATCGGATGCTCCGACAAACCATTGCGTCAGATACCCGCGTCGTCCACGAGGTCCGCGTCCGTTTCGGAAATATCCATCGCGCCGGATTCCTGGAGCAATGCATCCAGCTCCGGATCGTTGTCACTTCCGTTTTCACTGACATTGGCAGCATCGGGCGGCGCCTCTTCCGCAAAACCCGCGCACATCGTCAAATCGCCTTCGTTGGGGTTTGTCGCGTCATTGTTCGGATTGTCATCACGATAGGCCCTTCGCAACCCATCCTTATCCCAACATTCGTGCGCCGTGCCCAGCAACATCTTCGTACCGATCGATGCGACGGTCGCCGCGCCGCGTCCACCCTCGCCCGCCTTCCACAACACGCGCATACCCACGGCTTCAGGACCCGGCAACGTCGGAATGAAGTCCCCAATGCCAACCGATCGGAATCGACCACCGACACCCACGACACGCACAAGATCCGCACCATAATTCACGACGCGCATATCCGGATCGTCACGACGAACCACTTTGCGATAAGCGATTCGACGCCCGCGTTTGTCGCCCTTGTGATTGGCGAACCAAAAATGCACCGATCCGTCGGCTCCCGGAGCATTGAATGCATCGCTGATGTTCGTCAAATTGACGTGCAAACGACCTCCACCCGTACGTGGCCCTTTCTTGACGAAAATGCCGGTGAGCAGCGGCGTGTGCGTTCCGTCGGCATTATCGAGCGCCACGAGATACCGGAATCGACCGGTTTCGACGCGCACGAGCAGCAACGAACAATCCTTGCCGGCCAATTGCTTCTTCCAAAGAGCGAATGCTTTGCCGTCGGCGCGAGCTCCCTTCCGTGCAGGCGCTTCCGCAGTCAATTGCTTTACGAAGTCCAAAACCGCCGCGACATCCATCCGCGCGCTTTCGCCTTGTCGCTTGGCCTCCTTCAAAAGCGTTGCCGGATCGCCAATCACTTCCGCCGCCGCAGCCGCATCGGCATCCTGCGTAATCAAATCACCGAGATCGACCACATCATCTTGCGTGATTTCATCCGCCGCAGGACCGGCAGGCTCGGGATCACCACCACAGGCGGCAAGAGCCATAGAAGACGAAATGACGAGCAGGGCCAACGTGGAACGAAGCAGTTTCATGCGAGCCTTCTCCCTCGATTCTCGTCATTTGCGAGAATCATGAACAAACCATGAGCTTTCGCACGGCACCTTGCCCGCGCGTCGCTCATGTCGGGGACTTCGACACGCCGGGGATTGAAGGGTTAAATCATCGGCAGAGAAAATCCGCCGCCGTCAATTGCCCTTCTTCTTACGCGCCATCGCCCGCTTGATCCAAAATGCTTTCGACTTCGCCGTCGAGCCGCCTTTGGTCTTCGCGCTCTTTTTCTTCTTCGTCGGAGCGTCATCGAGCGTCACGAACCTCGCCGCCGAAGCCTGCTCCCAAGACGCCGATGGAGAATCTTCCGCCAGCGTTACTCGCTGATACTCTATTTTTTCGCCGCCCTTTTGAAATGAATCCGTACGCACGCGCACGACACCCGCGCGGGACAAACCATTGACGATGTGCTCGAAAGACCGGCGATCGAGCGTATCACCAAATGTATCGCGATGCAGTCGTCCCATCGCCTGACCGTCTTCGCGGGCAAGAGCCGCCAAAATCTTATTGATTGCAGCCGTTTCCGCCGCCGTCGGCTCGCGAAACTTCTTCCCCACACACGCATCCGGTGCACAGACGTCGCACATTCCGCACGGACTTCCGTCATCTTCCTGATCACCGAAATGCCGAACGAGCAAAAGCATGCGGCATTCGCGGCCTTCAGCGTATTTCGCCATTTTGGCCAGGCTTTCTTGTTTGTGCCGCCGCTGATCTACGTAATCCGGCAAAAAATCGTCCGTACCCCGACGAACCTCGTCCTCGTGGTCCACGATAGCGCCCCCGTGAATCCACAATTTTTCCAGGACTTTGTCGAATTCATCCCGATCGGTGGTGAGCCGCGGAGCCAGAGCGTCTTTGGTCTGCGGTCTCTCCGAAAGCAATGAATACAACGCGGAAAGCATTGCCGGATCGGGGTAGTCGCGTTCGAAAAAGTATTCGTGCGTGCGCCGATCGACGAAGGAATGCATCAAAATGGCGCGGGATGACAAACCGTCACGTCCCGCACGGCCAATCTCTTGATAATACGATTCAATGCTGCCCGGCAATGCCAAGTGCACGACGGTGCGTACGTTGGGTTTGTCCACGCCCATTCCAAAAGCAATCGTCGCGACCACGATATCGAGTTCCCCGCCCAAAAACGCCGTCTGAATCTTGTCGCGTACCGCCGTCTCCATACCCGCGTGATACGCGGCGGCGGCAAACTTGCGGGACAACACTTTCGCCGTTTCTTCCGCATGTTTACGCGTAGGAGCATAAACGATCGCCGGGCGCCTATCCTGCGGCGCAAGCAATTTCACCGCCGCATCGACCCGTCCCCCGGGCGTCAATTCCACGACTTCCACCGAAATGTTCGTCCGTCGAAACCCATGAATGAACCGTTCCCCATCGTCCAGACCGAGCTCGCGCACGATGTCGTCTTGTACGACCGGCGTCGCTGTCGCCGTGAGCGCAATGACGGGAGCGGGACGTAACGAAGGTATACGTTGGCCGATCATTCGATAATCGGGGCGGAAATCGTGACCCCATTGCGAGATACAATGCGCTTCATCCACGGCCACGAGCGTCGGTTTTCGTCGGGCGAGCATTTCCGGAAAACCCGGGACCCGCAATCGTTCCGGAGCGACAAACAAAAAGTCCAACCGGCCCGCCAAGTAATCAACGCACGCCGCGCGCGATTTCGTTCGGTCTCGCCCGGAATGAATTCGATCCGCCGAGAACCCTTGCGAACGAAGCTTGGCCACTTGATCTTCCATCAGCGCAATCAAGGGACTGATCACGAGTGTCGTTCCACCGCGAGCAACGCCGGGTAGCTGATAACATAGCGACTTTCCCGCGCCCGTCGGCATGACGATGAGCACGTCTTTTCCTTCGGCAACGGCACGACAAACAGGTTCTTGATAACGTCGAAATGCCGGAAATCCAAATCGCTGCCGCAAAATCTCCACGAGAGGAGTTCCCTGCGCAATCGGCCTACGCTCGACCACGATGTCGGGGCGCACTTTCTCCGCCGCCGCCCGGAGTTTTTCCGGTGTAACCACGGATCCTTTGGTCGTCGTGGCGTTTTTCTTGGCCGCTTTCGGTTCTTTCGGCGCTGTCGCGGCATTGCCCACGGGGCTCGATTCGAACGCCGAAGCCGCGGCTCCATTTTTCCCGGTATCAATTTTGGCAGCAGAAAGCGGAAGCTGCGCCGAGTTTGTCGGTGCCGGTATGGGCGATACTTCGCCATCCTGAATGGCTCCGACGACATACTTCACATAACCTTCGATCGCCCGCAGAAATACATCGAGTTTTCCGTCACCTCGAGCCATTCGAGCCAATCGAGCTTCCCACTCGCCCGTCATGGCCACACTCTTGACATGCGGATGAACCGAATTGATCAACAAAATACCCTTGTCCGTGGCGACGAGGCTTTTTCCTTCACGCGTGATGTATTCGCGCTTCAAAAGCGTTTCAATGATCGCCGCTCGCGTCGCCGGAGTCCCGAGCCCCGTGTCTTTCATTGCGTCCGACAATTCTTTTTCGTCGAGCGTTTTTCCCGCCGTCTCCATCGCCGTCAAAAGGGTTGCTTCCGTAAAACGCTTGGGCGGCTTGGTCTTCTTCTTGTCGATACGCACCTCATCGACACGCTGCTTTTGACCTTGCACGAGCCCCCGAGGTAAAACCTGATTTTCGGGCTCGTCCTCCGGCGCATCATCACCCAAATCGTTCTTTTTACGCTTCTTCGGGGGATCCTTGACGCCGCCCAAATCCAATATCTTCCACCCGGGTTGCTCGACGACCGTTCCCGTCGTTTTGAAGCGATCCGTAAAGGTTTGTCCCGATTCAACCGAATCGACCGCCGTCAAGATGGTCGTCGTTTTCTCGACGAGATCGTCGTGCCATGCGCATAACAATCGCCTGCAAATCAAGTCGTACACGCGACGTTCGTCCGGGGACAAACTCTCCGGCGCTGCCCGAGTCGTCGTCGGAATGATGGCGTGGTGGTCGGTGACTTTGGTGTCGTCGACGAACCTTTTTCCCAGCGGGGTTTTTCCCGTCCCGGGAGCCAACAGGGCCAGGTACGGACCTTCAATGGCCGATACGATGGAATCCAGGTTTGTCGCGATATCCGTCGACAAATGGCGACTGTCGGTGCGAGGATAACTGATGAGCTTGTGCCGCTCATACAAACTCTGGGCGATATCCAGCGTTCGTTGCGCACTGAAACCCCACAATCGATTTGCGTGCCGCTGAAGTTCCGTCAAGTCATACAAAAGCGGAGGTGGCGTGCGACGAAGCTCCGATTTGATCTTTTCAATGATGGCCCGCCCCACCTCGACACGTCTCTTGATCCGCTCGGCTTCCACGCCATCGGCAGGCAGTCGCGCAGGGCGATCGGCTGTTTCCGGTTTTTCCGCATTACCCAATAAGACGCCGTCGTATTGCGAGTCTTCGTTTTTCTTGGCTGCCCCTTCGGGAGAAAACGTCGCTCGAATCTCGAGATAATCCTCGGGCACGAAAGCCCGGATGGCCAGCTCCCGTTCCGCGACCATGGCGAGCGTCGGAGTTTGCACGCGCCCCACCGAAAAGTCTTCGCGAAAAACCAACGAGTACGCTCGAGAAAGGTTCATCCCGACGAGCCAATCCGCGCGACTTCGAGCTCGAGCGGCATCGGCCAGCGGATCGTAGAGTTTTCCGTCGCGCAAGTGCCGAAAACCATGACGAATGGCGTCCGGTGTGAGCGACGAAATCCACAATCGACGAACGGATTTCGAACACGCCGCAGCATCGTAAATGTAACGAAATATCAGCTCGCCCTCGCGCCCGGCATCCGTCGCACACACAATGCTTTCGACATCGGGGCGGCGCAGAATTTTCTTGACGATGTCAAACTGCTTCTTCGTTTCTTCAATGACGACCAAGGGCCACGACGACGGAAGCATCGGCAAGATGCGCAGATCCCAGCGCTTCCAAGCAGGATCGACCTGATGCGGTTGAGCCAACGCTACAAGATGTCCGATAGCCCAAGTGACGACATACCCACCGCCCTCGATGGCCCCGTCGATCGACTGGGACGCACCGAGAACACGCGCAAGATCGCGTGCGACGGAGGGTTTTTCGGCAACGACGGCGATGGTCATGAGCGGATACCTGAACGTTGGGCGAGCGCATCATGACAAACGGCTGAACGTTTCGCAATTGTATAAATGCGCCGAGTCATGTACGACACAATAGGCCCGTCCATGTGCGGCAATCGGGCCACACGCGCGGTTCGTCTGACACGCGCATCCACAAGTAAACACCTGTAATTATTATATTTTCCAAGCGGCCCAAGGGTTGGATACACGTTCGCACCGAGGAGACTCGATCATGCCTGCTGTCCGTCGTCGTTCACTTCTTCTGCTGCCCGCACTCCTGCTTGCCTCTTCGTTTGGCGTCGTATGCAGCAGCACGCCGCCAACACCGAACGTAGCGCCGCCGCAACCGGCTGCGGCGATTGCGATTGTCCGGGAAACGGATGTTTTGGACAAACCCGTCGTTTTTCCTCCGGCGATGACACGCACGGGTCGATTGCCGTTGCGCGATTATGACGCAAATAACGATGCCTCGAAATTGAGCGTGACGTCGCCAAGTCTCAATGACGAGCGTGGATTTTCTTTTCATGGCACCTCGTTTCGCGTCACGTTGAATCAACCGGTGGCGCAAGGAGCGGCGGCGACCGTCAAAAAGCCGGTTTCGGCGCGCGAAGGCACCGTGAAAATTACGCCGACCGTCGAAGGCGAAGCCCGCTGGCTCGACGACCGGACGCTCGAATTTGCAGCCAAGCGGCCATTCGATACGCAAGTCTCTTATGAAGTCGAATTGAGCGGCATTGAAACGCCCGGCGGCATCAAGCTCGATACGGGATGGAAAGCAAAGTTCACGGCGACCCCCGGCGTCACCATTGCGGGCAAGGAACTCGGGTACATCCCGGTCCCGGGAAAACCGCGCACGATCGCCATGCATCCGTCGTATACATCCGAGGTCTCGGCGCTCGAAACGTTTGCGGTTTTGTATGACCAACCAATCGATCTCCCAACCGCTCGATCGCTCGTTTTATTGACGGACAGCAAAAAAGAGCGCCCCATCGCCATTACGGTGTCGCACCCGAATTCACCGACATTTCAAGGCGTCAAGGTGGATCCGCGTTTCGTCGTTTTGGTTCGTCCCGTATCACCCGTTGCCGGAGGCACGGACCTGAAGCTCGAAGCGAAAGATTTCAAATCGGAGTCAAAACGCTCCATCGAAGCAACCGTGGCCATGCCGCTCGAGCTCGACGACATTTCCTGTGAATGGATCTGGGACGAAGACGGTCGGGACAGACCCTGCTCTTTCTACGGCAATACGCTGTCGTTGGCAGGTCGGGAAGTTCAGGTGCGCTTTAATCATCGCATTGCCACGCCCGACAAGAAACTGGAAAAACTCGTCCGCGTCAACCCTGCGGTGCGAAACTTTAGTGTTTACAACGAAAGTTGGGACAGCGTCGTGATTGTCCGCGGGGACTTCGAGCCCTCGAAGACGTACACGATAACCATCGATGGTATCGCCGATGGGTACGGAAGTCGTCTTGCCAAACCACTTTCATTCAATGTGGACAAGGCGCCTCTCGCAGCGAGCGTCACCATGGCCGACGGCAATTTGTGGCTCGATCCGGAAACGACGCACAAATTCAACATTACGACGCGCAACGTGTCCGAAGCGACATTGTTGGCTTGGCCGGTCCCGACAAACGATCGTGCGGCCGAAGAGGCAGCGGTCAAGCGAATGCGTGCGCATGAGTTGCCAAGCGAAAATGCCTCCGTTCGCATCGTCGTTCCGGTCAAAGCCGATCGCAACAAACTGGTGACGACGCCGGTGGACCTCTCCGCGCATTTTACACCCGGCCAAACCTATCTGACATCCATCGAAGCCACCGGGTTGGCGTTTGGATCAAAATTGCAAAAAATGCCTCGAGGCAGCGACGCGGCAAAACCCATCGTCGCCCTTTTGCGCGCCGGTGACCAACGTTCATTGGCGGTGCACACGCGCGCGACGCCCAATGGCACGATTGTCCATGTCGCGCGTTTGGCAAGCGGTCAGCCCGTTGCCGGAGCATCCATTCGATTGGCGGCGGACGAAAATTCGCAGGCAATCTCGACCGATCCTTTCGGTTTGGCCTTTCTACCCATTGACTTGGGAGACACCGACCACACGCTGCTGGATATCCGAACGAGCGATGCCCAGCTTCGTTTGCCCCTTGGAAGCACGGCCATTACAGATCGCCAAATGTTCCCGGATATCGCCGGCGATGAAGACGCCACTTCGAGCCTCGGCCGGGCGTTTGTCTTGACGGATCGAGGGATTTACCGACCGGGTTCATCCGTTTTCGTCAAAGCAACCTTGCGAAAACCCAATGGCGCGTTGATGCAGCCCGTCGCGAATACCGCCCTGCGATTGCGTGTCCTTGGTCCGACCGACGACGAAGTTTTCAACAAAACGTTGACGACCAACGATATGGGGAGTTTGTCCACGACGGTGAATCTGGCCGCGGATGCAAAAGTGGGTCGGCACCGAATCGTCGTCGAAACGCTCGAGGAAAAAGCCGTATCCATGGCCCAATCGATGATTCAAGTGGCGGAGTTCGAACCGCCGCGGTTCGTCGTCGACGTCAATGCTCGAGCGGACGAGAAAAACACCCTGCGCGCGGACGTACACGCGCGATACCTTTTTGGTGCTCCCATGGACAAAGCCAATGCTTCGTGGACCGTGCGCCGTGATTCCGCGCCTTTTGCCGACGGCCCGATGACCAGTGCGGGTTTGTCCTTCCGACGAGTGCACCATTGGTATGACAACGACGAAAAGCCCTGGTCACGCGCGGGCGAAGGAACCCTCGCCGCCGATGGATCCCTCACCATCACGCAAGCGCTCGAAGTTGCGCCGAATGCGGGGCCTCAACGTTTTACCGTCGAAGCCGACGTAACGGACGCATCGCACCGACATATCGCGAATCGAGCGAGCGTCGTGTTGCACCCGGCCAAACGATATGCAGGCGTAAAGGCGGCAGGTTCGTGGTTTGGCGTGGGCGATCATGTCCCGGTTGAACTTGGAGTCATCGATACCGAAGGCCATGCGGTGGACGGCGCAGCCATAACGGCGAAGCTCGAACGCATCGAATGGGTTTCGGTACGACGACGCACTGCCGGAGGATCGGTGGAATGGGATTGGACGGCCAAACGCATCGAGGAAGGTCGATGCGCGGTCACCAGCGAAAAACAGCCGGTCAAATGCACGCTCGATCTACGCAAGTCCGGAAGTTATGAAATCAAAGCGGAGGTCGACGGACGCGTGGGCGGCGCGGTTTCCCTTTGGGCTTATGGCAGTGAAGGGGAAGTCGAACCTGCCGGTCCGGAAAAACCGCACGTATTGGATTTGTCCTCGGACAAACCGCGGTACGCGCCCGGAGATACCGCCAAAATCCTGGTTCGCAATCCTTACCCGGAAGCGACGCTCATCACGACGGTGGAACAAGGGGAAGTTTTATCGAAAGAAGCGCGGCGAATCAAAGCCGGCGCGACGATTATTACCATTCCGCTGACGGCCGAACATGCTCCTTGGGTTCATGCAACCATGACGCTGCTGCCCATTGGTGTCAAAGGACGAACCGTCGCCGAATACAAAATGGGGGCCGTCCGTTTGCCGGTGGGAATGTCGGGGGTGAAACTCGACACGGTCGTTCGCAGTGCCAAACCGGAATATGCGCCGGGAGAAGAGGCGGAGATCGGCGTCGACGTGATGGATGGCGGCAAACCGGAGGCCGATTGCGAGGTCGCCCTGGCGGTCGTCGACGAGGGCGTCTTGCGATTGACGGATTTCCACCCCATCGACCCGGCGGTCGCGTTGCGCCCGGGACGAGGTTTGTCCTTCCGCGTGCGCGATTCCCGCTCGGAGCTTGGGGATCTTTTCGGTCGGAGCCACGTGGCGGGTGACGGCGGCGGGGTTGCCCTCTCCACGATTACCGAAGCTCGAAAAAAGTTTGTCGAGACAGCCTTGTTCCGTCCCGACGTCCGCACGGACCAAAATGGTCATGCGACGGTCAAGTTCAAACTTCCGGATAACCTGACCGAATTCCGGATCATGGCGGTCGCGCTCGATCGGGAAGGCAAAGGCGCCCGCGCGGAGTCCAGCTTTACGGTCAAAAAGCCGGTGATGTTGGTGCCGGTGGTGCCTCGCTTCGCCCGCGTCGGCGATAAATTCGAGGCGGCGGCGATGTTGCACAACGAAACGAAATCGGCCATCTCGGCCACGGTGCGGCTTGGTGCACGATCGCAATCGGTGAATGTCCTGCCGCATGAAAAAACTCGAATTGGATTTGCCATGGATCCCTCCGGGGCGGGCACATTGCCGCTAACGTTTACGGCGGAAGATGAATCCGGCAAAGTCCTCGACCAAGTCGAAGCGAAACTCGACGTGAACGAGCCGGGGATCGAAGAGCATCCTCAAATCAGTGGAGCATTCGCCCGAAGCCGGGAAATTCTGCTGGACGTGCCTCAAAGCGTCATCGACCGAGGGGGCGCTATTTCCGTGAAAATGGGGCAACATCTTTGGCCCGAATTGGGATCGCGTCTCGAATACTTGCTCGGATATCCGCATGGTTGTGTCGAGCAAACGACATCGAGCACGCTGCCGCTCATCGCCGCCCGCACGATTTTGCCGCGTATTGGTTTGTCGTCGCTGTCGCAAGCGGAGCTCGACAAACGTATTCGGGCGGGCATTCAGCGCTTGGCCACGATGCGCACGTATGATGGTGGATTGGCGTATTGGCCTGGTGGCGACGATTCCAACGTATATGGCACAGCGTACGCCATCCGTGCGGTCATTCTCGCTCAAAAAGCGGGAATCGAGCCGCCTCCGGGAATGCTCGAAGGAATGAAGCGGTATCTCGAAAAGCAGATGCTCGACCGCAACACGCAGCCGGAGGTCTCGGCCGCGATCGCGGAGAGTTTGGCGGATGCGGGAAGCCTCGACAAGAGCACGCTCGATGCGCTGTACGATCGCAGCGGAGGTCAAAGCGTATTTGGTTTGTCAAGCCTGGCCATTGCGCTGTCGTCGTCCTCGGGGCAAGAAGATCGCGTAAAAGAATTGCTCAATGCCGTCGAAGCTGGGTTCGACAACGATGGAAATCTGGTCAACGCGTACCGATTGAACGATTTTTCGTACTTCGGTTCTACGGATCGGACCCGTGCGCAAGCGGCCATTGCGCTGGCTCGTTTGCGTCGAGATTCGACGAAGCTGCCGTCGTTGCTCGGCAAAGCGGCGCGATCGATGGATAGTTACACCACCCAGGCGACTGCGTATTCGCTCTTGGCGTTGAGTACGCATTTGGAAATGACACCACCGATGGGATCGACCGTTCAGGCCAAACTCGACGGTGAAGCGCTCGCGCCGGCGCGGAAACTGGGAGCGGGCAGCAAAGAATTCATGATTCCGCTGTCTCGGGTCAAAGGTAAAAAGGTCAAACTCATTCTGGAAACGGATGGCAATGAAGCGATCGGTTACTCCATTGCGGCGAATTGGCAACGCACGATGACCTCTACGGACGCCCCCAATTCGACACGCGGGGCGCACGGTCCGTCTATTTATCGCGTCATCAGCGATCCTCGTGGCGGTGCGGTCGACTTGAACACGATCAAGGCCGGAACGCTGCTGCGCGTCGCCCTGTTTGCACGGTTGCCCGAACTCGACGAAGAACGGCGCGGTTATGTTGCGTTGACGGATCGTTTGCCGGCCGGGTTCGAGCCTGTACAGCCGGATTTGGCCACGGTGGCCAGCGCTCCGGAAATCGAAAGTCACCACCCGTTTGCCGACGCATTGCGGTGGCCGTCCTCCGAGGTAAACCATATCGAGATGCACGATGATCGGGTGAGCATTTATTTCGATCGGCCGTGGGGTGATTCGGTGGCCGCGACGTTCCTCGTGCGCGCCACGACGCCCGGGAAATTTGCGCTTCCCGCAGCGGTTGGCGAAATGATGTATGAGTCCGATGGTCTTGGATACAGCGACGCCGGCGAGGTCATCATTCAATGAATACCGCACGCAAAAAGCAATGGCGCATGGTCGCCGCGCTTGTCGGAACATTGACCCTCGCGTCGGGCGCGCTGGTATGCATCGACCAAACGCGCGCCCGGGCCGGCGAGCCATCCGAACAATTGGCGGAAACCTGGCACGAAGGTCTACGTGTCGAAGATCGTCATGGCAAACTCTTGCGGGAAATGGGGTCCGAGGCCAATCTCCGGGGTCGACCCATTCCGCTGTCGGATATGGGTGAACGAATCATTGCGGCGACGTTGGTAAGCGAAGACAAACACTTTTTCGAGCACGACGGCGTCAATGGCCTCGCCATTGCGCGGGCCATCGGACAAAACGTCCGGGAAGGGCGCTTGGTGAGTGGCGCGAGCACCATCACGCAGCAGCTTGTGAAATTGCTGGATGCCGAGGGAAAACCTGCAAAGCGAACTTTATGGAAGAAAATCCTGGAAGCCGCCCGAGCCCAAAACCTCGAACTCGTGGCGGATAAACAGACGATTCTCGAAGCCTACTTGAATCGGCTCGATTATGGGCATGGTTTGTCGGGACCGGAAGCTGCGGCCCAAGGGTATTTCGGTGTCTCCGCAAAAGATTTGAGTTTTGCCCAGGCTGCCTATTTGGCGGTTTTACCTCGCGCCCCGTCGTATTTGGACCCATACGAGCACAACGACCGCGTGCTGCTGCGCCAGCGGGCATTGATCGACGCATTGCATGAAACCGGCGTTTTGAATGA
Source organism: uncultured Polyangium sp. (assembly GCA_964435055.1). GTDB lineage: Bacteria > Myxococcota_A > Polyangia > Polyangiales > Polyangiaceae > Polyangium. The sequence goes on from CAYSYX010000136.1 coordinate 17,463, forward strand.
CGCCGACTTTGCACGAGCAACATCGGAAACGGTTCATGTGCAACATCTTCAGCGTCCGTTTTACGCGCCGCACTTCGTGAATGCCGTCGTTGCGGAAATGGTCGAACCCGGCGAAAAAGGTCATGGCGTCGCTCACACGACGCTCGATTTGTCGCTGCAACAAGACGTCGAAGGACTTGTTAAAACACACTTGGCGTCACTCACGGAGTTTGGCGCAACGAACGCGGCGGTCGTCGTCGTCGACAACGCCACGGGAGATGTCTTGTCGTGGACGGGAAGCAGTTCATTTTGGGATGAAACCATTTCCGGACAAGTCGATATGGTCCGGGCAAAACGCCAACCCGGATCGACGCTGAAACCCTTCGTGTATGCAATGGCCTTTGCCGATGGTCATAACGCTGCCGAACCGGTCGCCGACGTGCCGACGTATTTTTCACAAACCGGTGGGACGTATGCGCCGGGGAATTTCGACGGTACATTCGAGGGGCCCATCAGCGCCCGTGAAGCATTGGCAGGAAGCTTGAATGTCCCCGCCGTGCGATTGGCATCGGAAATTGGGGAAAATAGGCTTCTGGATGCATTTCATCAATTAGGATTCGCGAGCCTCGACCAAAGCGCAAGTCATTATGGATTGGCCATGGCCCTGGGCGCAGGCGAAGTGACCCTGCGCGAGCTCGCGACGGCGTACGTAACCCTCGCGCGCGGAGGAGAATCGATTCCATTGCGGCTCACGCATTCGGAGCGGGAACATTCCGCTGCCGCCGCGCGGTTCATGGATCGCTCGATTGCCGCATTGATTACGGAAACCCTTTCGGATCCGCTGGCTCGCGTGCGCGGACTACATGGACGCGGGCCTTTTGATCTCGGATTCCCCGTTGCGGTGAAAACAGGTACGAGCTCCGGTTATCGTGACACGTGGTGCGTGGGATATACGCACGAACGGACGGTAGCGGTTTGGCTTGGAAATACCGGCGGCGCCCCTACGCAAAAATTGACGGGTGCCACGGGTGCCGGTCCCCTCTTCGCCGACGTGATGCGGCGAAGCATGAATGACGTCTCCTCACGCGCTCCGCTTTGGGATTCCGCCGAGCTGGAAGCCGTCGAGGTTTGTCCGCTCTCGGGCAAGCGCCCCGGACCGGCTTGTGCGGACCACGCCTCGCGGCATTTCATTCGCGGCAAAGCGCCCACGGATTCGTGCGATATGCACGTGCGCGCATTTGCCCGCCCGATCGACGATGGCGCGAATATTCCTTATGTCTGCGATCCCGCTGGAAACAAGAGCATCGTGGTTTTACCGGAAGCGTATGACGGATTTCTCGCCTCATTGCCGCCGGGAGCCCCGGGACACGATACGCACGGTTTACCCTGGTTCTCAAAGTCGAGCGTTCCGGGTTGTGGGACGATGGCCGCGGAAGCATTGCGTATCGATGGAGTCTCCGACGGAAGCGTCTTCGTATACGACGGCGCAAACCGCGAGGACCAAGTCATGGCCATTTCCGCGTCGCTGACCGGCGGTCGGCCGGATCATCCCTCGGTTCGAGAAGTCGAATTCGTGGTGGACGGCGAAGTGATCGGTCGTTCGCGCGCTCCTTTTCGCGCAACGTATCATCTCGAGCCCGGGGATCATGAATTGACCGTGCGCCCGGCAGATGCCCATACACCGGTGCAAAGCACGCACAAGCGATTTTCCGTGCGATAACGGCTTCGAACCGGTTGCCCCGAAAAACCTCTGCAACTTTTTGCATACCCCCGCAATCATTACGACGCGTCGGCGCCGACGCTCCGCAATAACGCGTTGATTTTCAGCATAATCAACCGGGCACGGAGATTGCTTTCCGATGCATTGTGAATCGGTGTGCCGCAAATTCATCCATTGACAAGCATCGCTCTTCGCGCGGCTTTACGCTGACGGAAGTGATCGTGGTCATTTTCTTGATCGCGCT
>CAYSYX010000137.1:0-19401 GCA_964435055.1 uncultured Polyangium sp.
ATCCAAACAAGGCCGCGATGAGGATGAACGAACGATTTGCGCGTTCCAAGAGCTGCCTCCACATTCTCGTTACCGACGACCCAAGCGATCTTCGGGCCGGCGAAACAAATGAAGAAATCGGCCGAATTTCATTGTAGAGGAATCGGTCGACCCTGACAACGCTGTCAGACTTCGACGTCCGTGTCGAGCGCGGCGTTCAACGATTTTGATGAGTCGTTTCCCGACTTCGAGCGGGCAGTTCGATCGCGTCGACGAAGTCAGCGGCCTTTTCGCGGATCCAAGCTGCTCGAGGCGTGCCAGCGCGCTTCCGCATATTCACTTCGCGTCGCCAGGCGAATGATTTCCGCAATTTCGGAATGCTTTTCGCATGCTCGTTGCAAACCGTCGGGTGCCGTGAGTGGCACGTCGAGCGAAAGGTTCAGCTCGGCAACGATCATCCGCAATGTCGTGGGCACATCGCCGCACGCGAAAAGACCGGCACGTCGCGCCGCGCGTCGAGCCGCATCCAGCGATGCATCCGGAGAAGCGGGCAATCCGGCCGAGAAAATTTCTCGCAATCGGCGATCCGCGCGAGGATTCACCAATTGCCACAAATCCTGCCCCAATCGAGCCACGGCCGGGTCCGTCTTGACGTTCGAATTCACCGGTCCAAATGCCGCCGCAAGCGCGGCAACCAAGGTGCGGAAATGCTCCTCGGGCAAACCTCGCGCCAAGATATGCTCCGGCATCGTTCCCGCAATCCCGGAACCCAAAAGATAATAAACCTCGGTCGCGTCTTTCAAAACATCGCCCACGACCAACATCGACGGCGGCGTCAACAAGGCGACTTGCATTGACAGCGGTGCGCCAATCCCACCTTGCATCGGAGCCGATCGGCGATGGTACAACGGAGTTCGCGTCGCGCTGAATACGCGAATGGTACTTCCATACGCTTCGCCGAGCGACGTCGAGCCATTCGGTTGGACACGAATCGCTCCGGACAAACCATAATGGCTCGGCTCCCGGCGATAACGTCCCGTCTCCCAGGTAATCGTGAGCGCTTCGTCGAGGCCCGTTTCGAGCGGACGGAAAAGCAGCGCCAATACGAGCTCGGGCGCAATCATGAGCGTCGACAGAGGCGGAGGAGGCACCGGCGTGGGCGACTTATCGAATCCCCGCAAGATATGTTCGATTGATCGGGCATACGCGTCGTTATGGTCGGCCAATGCGGCAATGCGGAGGTTTTCCAGGGCCAATCGATCGCCGGGGCGAATCGACGCTTGTTGTTTGCGCACCGCCAAGATGTCGCGCGTTCGTTCGACCGAATCCACCGAGTACAACGCCACGAGTCGATCGCCGGCGTCGTAATTGCCCGAGGCGAGCTGCGCAAAGAGCGAGGTTTCGTCCGCGGGTTCTCCTCCGGAAACGGTCGGCGCTTCGGAATGGTCCCACGCCGAAAGAACCGCCGCCGGTATGTCCGATTCGGCCTGTTTTTCAACCAGTTTGTCCGGAATGACGATGACCGGTGCGGTCGGTGGTTCGGACCGTTTTTCCGCAGGTTTGCTCGAAATGGCAATCGGAGCGGTCACCGGTCGCGGCTCGATGGGTTTGGCGCGAATCGCCGGAGTCGCCAGGAGAATCGGCTCTTCCTCGAGATCGTCGGTTTCTTCCCAAGAAACATCCAATGCAGGCGCTTCTTCGGCGGCCTTTTTCGGACGCAATCGGGCGATCTCTTCGTCGATTTGCGTGGTCAACGAGCGATCACCCGCAGCCAATGGAGCCGCATCGGTAAAGAAACGCAACGCATCCTGGGGATCGGTCGCCACGAGAAGCCGACCGAGCTGCAATAAAAATCGCGCTTTATCGACACCAGTGGTTTGTCGAACCAATTCATCGAGCGCATGACGGGCCGCATCGGGTTCGCCGTGCTTCGCGACAAACTCGAGTTTTCGTCGCTGCGCCGCGAGTTTGGTATCCGGCTCGGCGGCGGCGACATCCAACATCCGCGAACAATATTCGAGTTGCCCGGCGCTCATGCCCGCCAGCGCCGCGGCCATTGCAACACGCCCCTTCGTTCGCACTCCTCGCAATGGGCCTTGTAATGCCCGTTCGAACAACGGCAGGGACGCATCGAAGTTCTTGTTGCGCACGAGGCGTTCGGCCATTCCAAGCGCGATCAGCGGGGCATTCCCGAGCTCGGCGTGGCGTTTGTTGAGCTCGCGCATACCCGCGCCGCGCCCTTGCACGGCATCGAGTTCTTCCGCGAGCAGAAATCCCTGCAATTCGAGGTGCTCGCGAGGAAGATCGGCCGCGATGCGCGTCAATTCTTCAATGGCGAATTGCGCCTCGCGTGGCGTACCCGTGCCCCGAAGTCGATATTCGAGCCGACGTACTTCCAGCACGGCTTCCGCAAAATGCGGCGAAAGCTGCACCGCGCGACGAGCCCGTTCGAGCGCGAGGTTATCGTCTCCTTGGGACGATGCGAGCTGCGAAGCTTCGAGAAAATGCACCGCTCGTTTTTCCGCCGGTTGCGATGTCGCTTGGGCCAGCTGCTCGAGCGCTTCCGATTGCGCGCGTACATCCCCGAGCTCGCGGGCGACCGCCGCTCGCAATTCAATCGCCGTTTCTTTCGGTAAAACCGATGAAATGCTGTCCAGCAGCGTTTGCGCCGATTTGCCGTCATGCCCGGCGACATACGCCCGAATGGCTCGCGCTCCCGCTTCAATGCGCGTGTTCTTGATCGACGACGCTTCGCGAATCTGTTTCCACAACTTCGCCGCCAAAAGCGGTTGACCGAGCCGCTCGTGCAATTCGGCCAGTTGATGCATTGCCTCGCCGTCGTGCGGCGTTTCCGCCAGCAATGCCGTGAGTTCGTCCCGGGCCTCTTCGGGGCGATTCAAATCGCGATCCAGAATATTCGCCCGGTTTTTCCGAAGCGTGACTCTGCGTTGCGCTTCCGCCGTCGCTGCAATTCGTTTGGCAAGGATATCCGCAACCGCTGCAAGATCGCCTTTTTCAAGCGATTTTGCTTGCTCCTGTTCGAGCGTCGCGCTCGGGTTGGACACCTGCGGCTTGGCCCCGGTCCCTTGGTTGACCAATTGCGGCTTCGGACCTCCAGCAGCGTCCTTCGGCCCGATTCCTGCGCTCGTCGTGCTCTTGGCGGTGATCGGAGCGACGGTCGTCGGGGCCGGAGTATTCGGGGCAGCTGCATTCTCAGCAGGCGCCGCGGCCGGCGTTTTCGGCACCGGTTTCGAGGTCGCTTCGAGCGGCGCGGATATCGCGGCTTCTTTGGTCGGTTCGGGCTTTTTCGTCAGGCTGGGTTTGACCGGGACTTGTTCACCCACGCCGCGTTGGGTCGGCATCGCCGGCAGCGATGGTTTGACCGGCTCAACCATACGCTTGGTTTCCGCAGGAACGTTGTCGGCCAGGCCCAACTTCGTCGTCTCGCGGCTCGCCGGAGCTTCGCCCAGTTGCTCGCGCAATCGCGACATTTCGCGCAGGACGGTCTTTCGTGCCCCATCACTCGGCGCAATTTCGAGCAGCCCCTCGAGCAGCTTCAATTGCAATGGTTTGTCGCCTGTTCGGCGCGCCAAACGCAACATCGCCACCATCAGGTCCTTGTCCTTGTCGACAAGAGACGCAACGTTCTGAAGCGTCGCGAGCGCCGCCGCGTCATCGCCGCGATTACCAAGCAGCGACGATAGATCCAGCGCCAAGCGCACGCGCACGGCCGGGCTGAACTCCGTCCGACCGACCTCTTTCTTGAGCAGCATCTCGACGTCGGTCGAATTGCCCGAAAGCGAGAACAGACGCCGTATGCTCGATACGACGGTTTCTCTCTGCGATGCTTCGAGCGCATTCGAGTCCAGCGCTCGTTGAAGCATCTCGATGGCTTCCGCCCACGCGCCGGATCGTTCTTTGGTCTCCGCCAAACGCACCAGAGCGGCGATGCGTTCGTCACGAGAAACTGCCTTGTCCAGCTCCTTGTCGAGCGCTGCATCTGCGACGGCACGCACGGCAGCGTCCGCGTCGCTCACCAGTTGATCGTCTTCGGACGCTCGACGCGCCGCTTGAACGAGCAGCGAAGCCTTCGTGCGCATGTCTCCAAGCGCGCCGGCAAACTTGCTCCCGAGGAGCAGCAACGCGCCGCCCACGGCCGCGTAAGGCTTACTGACCACGCCGAGAAGTGCCTCAACAAACTCCTTCGCCACCGGCGGATCCGACGCGGCAACGGCGGGAGCGAAGTCGCTGATCGACGTGTATTCGTCGATGTCGCCATCCATCGCCATGGCTTTTTGCAGCAACGTGACGCCGAGCCTGTGGGCATTGAGGGCTCCGAAGGCCACGCGCGCAAGAGAAATGGCCGCGCGTCCTCCATCCGGACCTTCGGCCTTCTTCAGCGACATCATCGCGGCTCGTTCGAATCGCATGGAGAGTATGTCGGCGTCTTCGCCGTAACCGAGAAGGTGACGCAACACCGTGCCGACTTGATCGATCGTCGAAGCATCCGCGCGGGCCGTGATCGCTCGAAGCAACAAATCCAAGCGTAAACGAGCGCCTTCTTCGCCCGGACCCGCCATGGATGCCGCACGTAGCAACCACGTTGCGCGTGCACCAAGCGGAGAACCTTCGGCGACGCGTTGTATCGCCGCGATGGCCTCCGATGTGTCGCCGGCGCGCTCGGACAAACGCGCCATCAACACATACGCCGTACCTTCCGACGGCACGGCTTCGAATGCGGCGACCGCATGTTTCATCGCGGCAACCGTCGCACCACGACGTTCGAGCTGACGCGCACCGCGATAATGCGCCGCGCGACGCCCGTAACAACCAAGCGCCGCATTCGCGAGCACTCGGTAGATCCGATCCAATGTTTCGACCCCGGACGAACCCTCGGACGCCTTTTCAACAATCGCGACGGCATCGGCGCGCAACGGATCGATCTGGATCGCGCTCGCCGCAATTTCCATCGCCCGTTTCGACAGCTTGTGCGCGTACGCAAGGTTGGCCGCATCGATCAACAGCGCCGCATGACGCTTTGGATCTTCGAGGCGCGCGGCGCGACGAATCACCATGTCGAGCCCGTGTTCCGGTCCGGCGAACGTCATGAGGTCGTGCGCATACCGCACCATGCCGCCTTGCGGAGCCGTCTGTGCGGCCTTGAAAAACGCTTGCTCGGCACCCATCGGATCACGAGCCAAGTCCCACTTCACGCTTCCGAGCTCGCGCCACGCGACCGCCAAGTTCTCGAGTTGCGATTGCTCGGGACCATCCAGCAACGCACCGAGGGCATACACGCGTGCCTCGACAAACGACACGAGGCCGTCGGATCCCAGCGACGCATTCACCGCTTGCATCTTGCCGTCGAGCACGTCGAGATGTTCGTTCAGCGTTCGTGAGGGCGCGTTTCTCGCTGCGGCCCGAGCCAATTCCGCCGCGGCGCCATTCCAATCGTTTGCCGCGGAACGGCGCTGCGCCAAGTCGAAAAGCCGCTCGATGGCCCGACCATCTTTCACGTTTGACGAGACCAACCGTTCGAGAAGATTGATCGTCAACGTCGGTTCATTGGTGCGATCGCTCAGCGCCAAGAGTCGTCCGCGCAGACCTGGGACACGCGGGCCGTACATATCGAGCGCTCGCCGCGCGAGATCACTCGCCCGCTGCGGATCGAGCTCCACCATCTGCTCGAGCGCTTCACCGAACGTCCCGGCCATGTCGTCCAACGGACGCGGTTGCGCCAGCACCCACCGCAGAGCTTCTTCGAGGCGCTCCGGATCATAAGCTTTCGCTGCTCGACGCACGAGCTGGTGCATCGCTTCGGGAAAACCCGGCTGCAGCGCCAACCATCGTTGCGTCCACGTCAACGCCAACGCTTCTTCGCCGACGGACTCGAACGCATTCGCCATCCCGCTGCACGTCGATGCTCGGATGAGCATCGTCGACGAACCACTCTCGACAGCCATCGCCGCATCGCGCTCCGGAGCGACGATCGTCGCGCGAGCGAGAGCGGAAAAAGCTCGGGCGCTCGCGGGATCGGCCAAACATGCATCTTCGGCCGTGCGTCGCGCGAGTTGGCTCAGTCCGAGGCTCAAATAACTTTCGGCGCCGATGGCAAGCAACACGGCCGCGACTTCGCCCGACGTCGAAGCGGCAAGCTGAACGAGCGCATCCGCACGTTCGCGATTGTTCACGGCGTGCAGCGCGGCTTGCAGCAGATTCGCCGCCGCACCTTCCACGCCTCGGGCTTGCGACACGATTGTCGTAATGGAACCCGTTTTGTTTTGAAGTTTCCGACGAACCGCCGCGACGGCATCGAGCCGCGCCAGTTCGATCACACGATCGGCGATCGCTCCGAGATCCGTATCGATTTCGGCGATCACACCCGCGTCGAGCAGAGCTCCGAGCGCACGGGCTCCATGCTCTTCATCGAGCGCCATCGTCACGCGCCGGATATGGACTTGCCGCGCGCGATAACGGTTTGTCTCGCCAAGTGCATTCGCATGCTCGCGAAGAGCCTCGTCGGCCGCATCGAGCGCTCCGCGAATCGCGAGCGATTGAAACGCAGCTTCGGCGACCGTTTCGTCCTGCGTCGCCAATTCAAACGCCCGCAAACGATCTTCCACCGCGCTCTCGGAATCACCGAGCGAGTCGTGCCGTTCCGCCGCCGCGAGGTACGCGTGCGCTGCGATCACCGGCGAAACCGCTTTCACCGCCCAGGCACCGATCGCTCCAAGTAGTTCGAACGCCAACGGTTGCGAGGGATCGAGCGATGCGGCTTGTTCGAGCGCCGCCGTCGCCGAGTGCGGATCACCTCCGCGAGCCAGCAACACGGCGATCTGTTCGAGCACTTGCGCCGTTGCGATCGGATCCGACGGATCACACGACGCTCGCAACACGCCCGCGGCCGATGCCAACTCGCCGAGCCCCGTGTACCAATCGGCAAGATCGGCACGTAAATCCGCGTCTTCCGCGATCTGCAACGCCCGTTCGGCCATCACGATCGCCGTATCGAGTTCGGTCTCGCGCGACACGAGAAGCCGCGCCAACGTGATCGCGGCGTCGCGTTCCTCCGCGGGCTCTTCGTCTTCGCGACACTGCGCGACGCGTGCGCGCAAATGCGCAACCTCCGCCTTCGGCCCTCGATGCCGCGTGATCGGTTCTTCCGCGCGTAACGCTTCGAGAACGAGCGAACCTGCCGAAGCCGGTGCCGATCGATCGAGCAGCTCGGGCGGCGGCATCGTTCGCCGTTCGGTGCGTTCCTGGCTTTGGTCGTTTGCCGTCGAACTCATGAAAAACCCCGCGAGCCTATCAGAGCTGGTTCGTTCCGAGTGAGTCGGATGCGAAGAGATGCGCGACGATCATGAACGTCACCGAGCGTGATTCTTCACTGCACTTGAAGTCCAAAAGGCATGGCTACAAGCATTCGTTCGCCCGTGAGAAGGGGCGTCATCGAACCGAGAAACGTGCCCAATGCCGGTGGCGCGATGCCCGAAACTTCCGGTAAGACGGTAGCCCAAGCGGTTTGTCGCACCGATCTTTTCGCGGCTTCGGTTCGCGCGTCGGGGTCTTCGGCGTCCGCGTCGAGCAATTCGAGAAGACCCGCCGGTCCACCCAGAATGTCGACGGGCACGTCGTCGGGAAGCGAGGCGAGCTTGCGGGCGAGCGTTATCGCGTCGGACAAACCTCCCAGCTCGTCGATCATGCCGCGCTCTTTGGCTTCAACTCCGCCGAAAATCCGGCCTTCGGCGAACGTGCCGACTTTGGCCGCTTCGAAGCCTCGTCCTTCCGCGATTCTCTGGACAAACAGGTCGTACACCGAAGTCATCGACGAAAGGACTTTGCCTTGGGTCGCTTCATCCCAACCGGTGAAAGGCGACATGTACGCGGCCCGAGCAGCTTTTTTCGGATCGGGTGCGGCGGCGACGATTTCGGTGCTCACCCCGAGTTCATCGAGGGTTTTCTTCACGGCGAGTTTGCCCGAGACCACGCCGATCGATCCGATGATGCTCGTCTCATCGGCGACGATTTTCGTGCCTGCACAAGCCAAGTAGTACCCGCCGCTCGCCGCCATGCCTCCGACCGAAATGACCAGAGGTTTTTCACTCCGTAACTTCATCAATTTCTTCCAGATCAGATCCGAAGCGAGCGCGGAGCCTCCGGGAGAATCAATGCGCAATACGACGGCTTTGACGGATTCATCCTCGGTCAAACGCGCTGCTGTTTTACCGAGATCGCGTTCGCTGATGCCTTCACTTCCGCCGAGAGGTGATTGCGACGAAGTCATCGTAATGCCGCCGGACGCAATGGCGACGGCAATGCGTGGTTCGCCGGTTCCACCGGGACCTGCCAATGCGCGTAAAACTCCAACGAGCCCATTCGAAACGGGTTCATTGCCCGGACCGCCGCCAAAACGCGTCACGATTCGTTCGGCGCCGGCCAACTTTTTCGCTTCTTCGCGCGCCTCGTCGACATAGCCGACGGCATCGATGAGCCCCTTGGTTTTCGCTTCTTCCGGAGCATAAGGGCCATCTTCGACGATGCTCGACAATTCCGGATTGTTTCGACCTTTGCTTATGGCGTCGAGCCACGCCGTACGCATACCGCGTAATGCACCTTCGAGCGATTCGCGAGCTTCGGGACTCGCGCTGTCGTTCGTAAAGGGCTCCTTCGCCCCTTTGTATTTGCCGACTTGGAGGAAATTCACGTCGACGTGCAGTTTGTCGAGGAGGCGTTTGCCGTAGAGCATTTCCGCGGCCAAACCGATGGAATTGACGCCCGCCGCGGGGCTCAACCAAATGCGATCGCAGCCGACGGAGGCCAGGAGCAGGGTGCCATTACCGAGATCATCGGCGTGACAAACGACGGGTTTTTTGGATTTTCGGATGGCATCGAGCAAGCGGCCGATTTCATGCGCCCGCGCCAAACCAAATCCGGCCGTTCCCAAACGAATGAAAAAGCCTTTGGTCGTCGAGCGATTGTTGGCCGATTCGATCGTTTGCACGAGATCCGCGAATCCGCGCCCTCGACCGGCCGCGAAAATTCCTGCCGCCGGCAGTTCCGGCGCCCCATGCCCGAGATCGATTTCAACAACCGCAGGCGCATCGAAGGACGGACGACTCTTCGCCGAGCCCGACGTGCTTTTCGGACGACCTTGGCATGCCAAACCCATGGTGGAGACGACGACGGCCGCGATGAGCGGAGCAAACGAACGTCGTCGGCGCTTCGCGAAAATTCCCGTGAGCACGGGCAATCTCTCGCCGTTTGTCATGTTATTCTGCGGGTTATTCATTGATGCTGTCGGCGAATGCGGAAAAACGCTCTTTGGCGACGGCCAAATGTGGACTGTCGGAACCGGCCCGTTCGATGATTTGCCGATAAAGAATACTCGCCCCCTGTTTTTCTCCGCTGTCCCATTTGATATCGGCCAGCTCGGCCATCGCGTCGAATTGGTTTTTATCGGCCGCGACGGCGCGATCGAAATACTTGGCTGCCGCGGCGCGATCTTTCTTCTTCAGCGCCAGTTTGCCCAGCGCCGTGAGGACATTGGCGTCATTGGGCAGCCGCGTTTCCAAATCTTTCAATAAGCCCGAAGCTTTTTCGATATCGCCGCTCGTCAGCGCTTCATTGGCCGATTGCAGAAGGGCATTGTCGTCGGCCGGTGCGGCGGCATCTTCTTCTTTGGCTCCGCCATTTTCCGTCTTTTCCGCTTCGGCAATGTAGCCGCGGAATGCCCCGATCAACGGATGAGGCCGCGGCATGGCGACGAGCTGTTCCAATTCCGTTTTCGCTCGGCTCACGTCGCCGGATTGCACGAGCGCGTAAATCAACATCGAACGAGCATGACCGAGGTTCTGTTCGCTGCGCGCCGCATTGGACAAACGCTCGATGACCGTCGGCCATGTCGGCGTGGGTTCGGCCAAGTCGAGCAGGGCAAACACCATTTCGTCATTCGAAACGCCGGTGGGCTTGAGCAACGAAGCCACGAGCTTTCGAGCTTCCGCGACATTGCCTTGCAGTCGCAACGCATCGATACGACAACGTGTCGCGTCCGGTTCGTTCGGCGAAAGGGCTTGCAATCGCTCCGCCGCTTGATGCGCGCGTGTCGCCGCGAGAACGAGTTCACGTCGCGTGTTGGCCAGCTCGGGATCCGATTCGGCGAGCAGACGCACCTTGAGCCACGGAATGTCACCGCGCACGATCGCGAGCCGCGCCAAGCGCAACTCGACACGCGCATCTTTGTCGGCAAGGGCGCTGGCCTTGACAAACGCATCGTTGGCGGCTTCGAGGTCTCCGTCGTTCATCGCGCGATCGCCTTGATCGAGCAACGTGGCCACACGAGCGTCCAATTGCGTCGCCGAAGATCCGGTTTTGGACATCAGCTTCGGACCGATCGTGATCGCTGCCAGCGCCGTGCATCCCAGAAGGACAAACCCAACGATCCAACGCGCGGCACCGGCACGACGTGAGGGCGTGGCGACCGAATGACGTGGTTCGCTGAACGGTTCGCCGCTCATGCGAGATGGCGGCATGGAAGGGGCGTTCGACCCCGGAGGCATGGAAGGGGCGTTCGATCCCGGCGGCATCGAAGGAACATTCGATCCCGGTCCGGACGAACGTTCGCTGGACGGTGACTGCATAGACGTGGTGCTCGTTGTTGGTTGCGACGTACGTTCGTCCGCTGAGGAACCGAAGAGTTCACTCGCGTTCGATTCGTCCGACGAATCCGCATCACTTGTCGAAGATAAGTCTGGTTTGTCGGCGATGAGTTTGTCGGCGGACGGCGAGGTCGTGCCGTTCGCGTCCGCCACGGAGACGCTCGGCTTGGCCGTCGGCTCTTCCGGGGGCGTCGGCGGTTTCGAGATCTTCGTCGGTTCGGGATCGGGAAACATGCGCGGCGCCTTCATGGTTTCCGCAGGAGGCGGCGGTGGCGGCTCGGGAAACATCGGCGGAGGCGGAGGCGCACTTCGCCGCGGCGGCATCGGTGGGGGAGGCAATGCGCTGATTCGCTCGATGCCGGCGCTCGACCATTCTTCGTCGTAGTCGACGCTGCTTGGAGTGCCAAACCATCCGCCGGGGTTCGAAGAAGCGACGCCGACGGTGCGCGGCGGAGGAGGTGGAATCGATCCGCGACGATAGGGAGGTGGTGAGCCGTCGGATGCACTGCGGGGAGTCGCCGGGGGAATGGATGGTCGGCGAGACGCTTGAGCCGCACCGGGAGTGCCGGCGATGGGTGTCGGCGGGGGAGGAACCGTACTGCGACGAACCGGGACATCGCCGTCTTTTTCCACGCCGGGCTGCATGAGGTTTGGCAAGGAGAACACCACGGATGTCTCGTTGCGCTGAGCGGTGACGGCTTGCACGGGCGCAGCTCCCGCGCCTGCAAGCGTACGTGCGCGGCGAGGAGCGTTTGTCGCGCCCCGATTGAAGAACGGTTCGAGCTCCGCGATGGAGCCGAGGCGTCGGGGGCGACTGCTTCCTTTTACGAGGACGTCGTCACGTGTGACACGGTTGTCGTAGATGGCTGCTTGCAGATCACGCAGCGCCGAAAACTCGATTTCGCGACCGTCGACTGTTCGGACAATCCAAACATCCGGGCCCGTGGTGGGCACTGTGCGTCGCACCTTGAACTGGTGGCTGCACGTGGTGCACTTGACCGTTGTGCCGCGCTCGGAAACGAGCGCGTCATCGAAGTCGTACACGGTACTGCAGCGCTCGCAGGTGACTTCCATGAGGCACCGCAGAGCTTTCCCTGTCGCGCCTCAGAAGGCAACAAAGGCGCCGGAATTTGGTACGCACCGACGCTCTTCGCCGGCGGCGACCGCACGAATGCCCACGTCCGACACGACCGGCCCCAACGATACAGAGCAACGTGAACGTATCTTCACTCCGATGAACGATCTTTCTTGACGTTCGTGATCGCGAGCGCCGCAGTCGCCAACGACGAATGCTTTCTCTCCGCGTTTGGCAATCACGATCGATGTTGCGTTCAAGAACTGCACCGACTTGCCTTGTCCGAGGCACGCGGCTTGCTACCTTCGACCGCTGAACGGAGTGTCGATGCGGATGCTCCGGAGGCTTTTTTCGCTGCGTTGTCGAACGCTTGTTGGGAGACGCGTATGAAGCGACTTTCTCTTGTGGGGTTTGTCGGAATCTTCTCCATCTTGGCGGGCTGCCCGATCTACGACGGCGACGGCATGCCTCCCGATCCGATGTGCACGGATCCATCCTGCGCCCCGAACCCCCGATGTTCGTCGGACCAGGAATGCAACTTCAACGAAACGTGCGGTTCCGACAATCAGTGTCATCCGGGAGATTGCACGAGCTGGGGTTGTCCCACCGGCCTGACCTGCGTCGTCAATTCCGACCTCACCGCGAGCTGCCAAGAAGGCACCGGGAGTTCGTCCAGCTCAACCGGTTCGTCGAGCTCGAGTAGTTCGTCCGGAGGAACCAGCAGTTCGTCCACGTCGAGCAGCTCGTCGAGCAGTTCGGGCAATCCGCCTCCGCCGATCTACTGCGGCAATCCCTCCGACTGTTCGGCAGGAGAAACCTGCGCTCCGAACGGCACGTGCCAACCCGGCGCGTGCGCGATGATCGGTTGCATCTTTGGTTATGCCTGCACGGCGAACGGGTGCGTCTCGGTCAATCCTTTGGCGTGCGGCGAAGACATCGATTGCGCCAATGCGGGCATCGGATACGCGTGCATCAGCGGCATTTGCACCCCGCCCATGGATCAATGTTCGGATCAAACGCAATGCCCGGCGAACAACAAGTGCGTGGCGGGAAAGTGCACGGCCGCCTGCGCGACCGACAATGACTGCACCAACGGGTTCGGTTGCGACACCGCTCTCGGCATCTGCACGCTCGCGATCCAAGGCTGCACCATCACGAACGATTGCATGAGTCCGGCCAAGGTTTGCGTCGCGGGCACGTGCGTTCCGCGCAGCCAGCAGGGGATGTGCCCCGCAGGGCAAGTGTGGGTCGAAAACGGCTGTATACCCAGCCAAACACCGCTCTTCGTTTGCGGCACCGACGGCGTGCAAGACGCCTGCGCGGTCGGCAGCATCTGCTTGCACCACAACTGCTACATCTCGTGTGCCCCGCCAAACTCGATGATCTGCGACAACCTCCAATTCAACGTCTGCAAGCCCGTGACGACCGTTTCGGGCAATCACGAGGTCTGCGGCTCGGACGGCAACCTCGGAAACGAGTGTGATCCGACGGCCGGCATCGTATGCGCGCCCGGCAAGATCTGCATCGACGGTTTCTGCAAGTAGGTCCAGCCAAACCCTCGACGCTCGGGCCCCTCCCTCCGCCGGGTTTGTTCTTCCGTACGCTCGTTTGTCTCTCCAACGTACAAGATGTGCTCACCGCTTCGTGGCATGCGCGCTGCCATGTCCACCGCGATGACGAATCCGTGTGCGAATACACGCATGCGGGCGTTCACTGCGGATGGAGAGTTCGAACGATGAACACGAATCTGTTTTTTCGGCGTTTGTCCGGTGCATTCCCTTATGGTTATCGAAGCGCCGGCTGGTTTTGGCCCATGACCGCGGGCGTGGGCCTTGGTTTGCTCGCCGGCGTCGGCATCGGCGTCTTGTATGCTCCTCGCGCGGGCGATGAAACCCGTCAGCGTTTGCGCGAAGGTGCCGAACGAGCCCGTGATCGAGCCCGTCTTGCGGCCAATCGCGTACGCGGAGAGCTCGAATCTTCCGTGGCGGAGATTCGCGAGCATTCCCGGGGAGCGATGACGGCGCCGCAACACGCGCCGTGAGTTTGTCGGCGGATCGTCGCCGGATTGTTGCGTGCCTGGGCGTCGAATGGCGTCCAGGCACGTTGCGTTTGTAGGTCGAAAGTATGGGTCGACAAATGCCGGGGGTTCGATTCGGCCAAACGCATTGGTTTGGCGCGGATACATCCGACAAACGATGAAAACGTGGGATGTCTTGGGCGGGAATGAGCGGTGAATCAGAGATTGGAGTGGGCGGGTTCTTCGGGCATCGGCTGGAGCGAAGCGAAGGTCTCTTCGATGGTTGCCCGAACGTAGTGCCGAGCGGCAAACATGGCGATGGCGCCGATGAGTTTCGGCGTCACGCCACCACCCAGGACAAACCCGGCGGCGAGGGCGGCGACG
This sequence comes from uncultured Polyangium sp., assembly GCA_964435055.1. Lineage (GTDB taxonomy): Bacteria > Myxococcota_A > Polyangia > Polyangiales > Polyangiaceae > Polyangium. The sequence goes on from CAYSYX010000137.1 coordinate 14,111, forward strand.
ATTGCCACATGCGGGTTTTCCCGAGCGGCTTTCGTCACGGTATCGATGGCCAGGCCGGGATCGAATCCCAGCGGCTGGACTTCGGGCTGCGTTTCGTGGGGTTCACGCGGATTGTTTGTCTTTCTGAAATGTCGTTGCGCCATGAAATGGCCTTCCTTTCGTTCAGCCGTGCCGGGCGACGACGCGGCCGATGACATAACCAATGGCCAGGGCAATCCCGAGAACAGCGAGTGGATTTTTGGAGACGAGCGTGACGAGCTCATCGTCGGCATGTTTTACTTGACGAACAAACCGGACGGACGAATGCCCGTTGGTCGGTGAAAATTGGCGAGGGTCTTCCTGCATCGCGCGACGAGTGAGCAACGTGCGGGCCAGGACGTGTGGGCACGAGCTGCGCGGTCGAGCCGATGGTTTGTCCTGATCGGGCCGGCCGGTCGGGAATGAAGGCGCATGAGCCGCGCTTAGGCGGCAAATCTCGCGGAAGATCCCTTGCAACGCGAAGCTGCGCATCGATTGGGACGCAGCGTGGCAAACATCGTTATGGTTGGCGAGAAAAACGTATCTTGGCTCGGGTTTTTCGCGCATTCATTCACGGCGAAGACAACCCCGATATGCTCCGACAAACTGCGCTCGCCGGTACGGTGGGCGGGCGATTTGCCGTGCTTCGGGGCATTGCCGTTCAACGGCGATCTGGCGGTATTGCGCGTTTTCGGAAAATGAAGCCGCACGTCATTGTCGTTCAGGGAGTTTTTCCCCCTTGCGTTCGTCCCCGACGGCCTCATATCCGCGCGAGTGAACCACGAGCAACGGGATTTTTCCGGCGACCATACGCGCAGGCGGACCGTCCTCATCGTCGACGATGACGCGGAAATCCGTTGCTCCACGCGCAATCTCCTGCTCCTGTCCAATTTCAATGTTTTGCTCGCAGGCGACGGCGTCGAAGCCCTCAAATTGCTCGAACGACAACACATCGACGCGCTGGTGATCGATTTGATGATGCCCAGGCTCGATGGGGTCGGGGTCATTCGAGCGCTCGCCGAAATGCTTCCTCGAGCTCGCCCCGCCGTGATCATCGTCATTGCATTCCATTACGAACTTTATACCGGATTCGCCGAGCTCGGCGTCCGACGCGTCTTGTCGAAACCACTCGATATTCCGTCCCTCGTCGACGAAATTCAAGGCGCTTTGAATTTATGCCCGTAATGAGTCAACCCGCTTCGTCATTCATTCCAATTCGTTTCCGAATCGTGTCTTCCACCATTTCTTTCACCACATGCCACAAGGCCTCCTGATTCGGACAACTCGCCAATGGGCCGAGCGGTATCTGAAATCCGCCTTTTCCGCGTCGTCCTCCGCCATAAGGCATTCCCAAGGGGCCAATGCCGAATGCGTCCCGCAGCCAAGTCGCCGGATCGAGCGAAGGATCCGTCGTTCGTAACGATCCGTCAATCCAGCCTTCGACCAAGCCAAACGTAATCGCCGTGCGAATACCTTCGCGTCGCACCAAAAAATCCGCCGCTTGACCAATGGCATCGCGATCCTGTGAACGTACTTGTCCGACTCCTGCAAATACCCAAGTTCCTTCCACATGCATCGCTTCGAGGGCTCGACGCATGATGCGCATCGAACCCGCAGGAATTCCATAACGCGACAATGACGCCAAGATGTCCACATCGACCAAATCGATGATACTCGCCATGGCTCGCAAATCATCGCTCGATGCATGAAGCAACTCGTCCGTGTCACTACGAATCCCGTAAGCGAGCGCCGTCGTCAAACGCGTGGCAATCGACGCATTGTCGAGAACGCGTGTGGGCGCATCCATCAGGTATTCGGTGTAAATCGTGCTCGCCGCTCCGACGGACAAACGAATATCGATGAAATCCGCAGTGGGTTTCGTCGCCAAGGTGTGATGATCCACGATGGATACACAAGGCAAACCCGTATTTCGAGGCAATTCGAGCGAATTGGCATCCACGAGGCTCAACGCTTGGTAACGTTCCAGATCTTCGGTCGTCGTGACTCGAACCAACGGTAAATCCAGCAAATTCACCATTGCTCGGTTTTCCGCTCGACTCACGATCGGCAAATGCGCAATGTCACATTCAATGCCCACGCTTGCCGCCAAGCGCGTATGCGCCCAGGCACTCGCCAGACTGTCCGGATCGGGATATCCGCGAATCACCACCACATGACGACCGGAGACTTTCCGCAAAGCATCGAGCAATTCATCGACACGACGCGGCCCGTCGGGCGTTCGTACACGCGCCCGTGACTCGGGCATCGCAGGTATCACTCGATCGACTTCGATTCGCGCAGGTTCCAGCTGATTCACGACTTTTACTTGTTCCCATGATGCAGTTCGATTCGCGACTGCACTTCGGAATCAAGCAAAGTTCACGCCTTCATTGCTTGAACATCGCCATGGCCGTTTCTCCAGGCTTTACGACCACCGCTTTCGACTTGGCGCCGCTCTTCGATTTACACGTCACCGTGTATGCACCGGCCTTGAGAGACAAACGTACCGACGAGGACGTTCCTTTGGACGCACCATTGACCGTGAATGTGCACGGACCACCCACGGAAACAGCGACGAGTGTCCCGTTTCCACCGGCCGGAGGCGGCGGGGGCGGAGGTGGCGGAGGTGGAGGCGGTGGGGACGAATTCGACTTTGTTTTGCTTTCGCCCGTGGATGTCGGCGCGGACGTATCGGCCGCCGCCACTGTCGCGCTCGGAGCTTCCGCTGCGCTCGGGGCCGCTGATGCACTCGCGGACGGGGCTTCCGTGCCGGGTGGAGCTGCCGTTTCCGTCGGAGTCGTCGAGGGAGTCGTTGGATTCGTTGGGGCTGCAATGACAATCGGGCCGGTCGCGCCGCTTTGGGCCTCGTTTGTCGCAGTACCCTCGGACGAACCTTGTTTGCGGATGAGCAACACGGCGAGCACGACGGCGGCGACGAGTCCCAAGGCGCAAAACGCCAAGAGCACCGGAAGCAAGCGACTCTGTGCGCGGCCCTGAGGCACGGTCACATCGGGCGGTCTTGCGAGCACCGTGGGGGCGGGTTCGCGCGCCGGTGGCGGCGGTGGCGCTGCTGCTTGCGGCTCGGCCGTTGCTGTCGGAGGCAACGCCGGCAATGGTGCGGTGTACGGATCGACAAACGCACCCGATGCGGCGGCCGGTGGTGGTGTCGAAGGTTTCGGCACCGGTATGGACCCGGGAGCGGAACCCGCGGCACCGGGAACGGCAAACGGATACTGCGCTTTCGCTGCGGCCATGAGGTTGACCGAGCCGGGAATGATGCTCGTTTCGGCGTCTTCATCGATCGGCGCGTTCACGAGATCCGCGGGCAGACGCGCTGCGGCAGGCATGGGCGGTGGGTTTGGCGGGGGCACCCAAGCGCCCGGGGACGAACCCGGCGACGAACCCGTCCGCGGCGGGGGTACGGCGGGCGGAAGCGACCCGGGCATCGCCGGCGGCGGCACCGAACCGCTCGCTTTTTTCTCTTTCGCCGTCGCCGTGATCTGCCCGATTCGTTCGATCAAAAGCTGCCCTTCGGGAGGCGCGAAGGGGGCGAGCGCGTGGGCAAACGCATGCACGTTTCGGAAACGCGCGTCGGGATCTTTCGCCAACGCCCAGCCGATCACGTTCTCCAATTCGACGGGTATGTCCCGACGAAGCAGCGACAAAGGTTGCGGGGCTTCACGAATGATTTGCAACATCAGCGCCGCCGCTTCGCCTTGAAACGGAGGTCGACCGGCGAGCAGCTCGTACAAGACTGCGCCGAGCGACCACACGTCGGTGCGGGCATCGACGTCGCGCGCTTTGCGAATGAGCTCCGGTGATGCGTAGGGCGTGAGGCCGAACATCGCCGTGCCGGTGATCTCCACGGGGCCTGCGCCTTCCGCCGCGCCGGCGATGAGTTTTGCCGTGCCGAAATCGGCCAACTTGATGAGCGGCGCTCCACCCGTGCGTTGCGTCAAAAACAGGTGCGACGGTTCGAGATCGCGGACGATGATGCTGTTGGCGTGGGCCTCGGCGATCGCTTCGGATGCTTGGAGCACATACAATACGGCTTCACTGATTTGCAGCGGACCGACGCGGCGAATGTGTTTTTCCAGGTCCGTTCCGTCGATGTACTGCCGAATCAGGTAGAGCGATCCGTCCGCCTCGTTTCCCACGTCGAGAATGCGGGCGACGTGCTCGGAAGCGATCTTGGACAGAGCTCGCGACTCGCGCCGAAACCGTTCGACTTCTTGCGCTGCGGCTTGGTTTGGCAGGAGCAACTTGATGATGGCGCGTTGATCGAACGACGTATGAAACGCATCGATCGTCAAACCATGGTTTCGTCCCAAGATCGCGCGGACGCGGTACTTGCCGGCAACAATGGCGCCCGGGTGGATGTCGTTGGCAGATCGCATGAATCGTCGTGTTTGTCGGAATGAAACCCGGGCACGTCTTGCCTGCTCGGGGCCTTGGAGCTACCAACGTACACCCGGCGTCGCTTACACCCAAGAGATCGGCATGTCGTCCAAACCTCGACCGTCTTACGACCGCATTCCGGATGTTCGCGACGGCCTGACGCGTATCGAACGCGTCATTCTTTTCGTCCTCGAGCAAACCGAAGACGAGCTCGGAGGACGCAACGTTCCGACCGCGATGTTGTACGGCCGGGTCGTCGAGCACGTGAACATCAGCGTGGATGAGTTTCAGCGCACGCTGGCGCGCCTCGTCGGCCGTTGATCACGCCTTGGGCAGCGAAATCTTCGGCTCTTTCGGATGACGTCGGTAGAGCAGCAGGGTTCGTCCGAGGACCTGTCCCAATTCTGCTCGTACGAGCGGCGGCAACTTTTCCGCCACATCATGCCGATCGTCCGGACACTCGGTGCCGATACGCACCTTGACCAGCTCGTGGGTTTCGAGCGCCGCGTCGACGGCGGAGATGATTCCATCCGTCAATCCGAGTTTGCCCAGTTGAACGAGCGGATCGAGGTGATGACCGAGCGCTCGCAAGTGGCGCTTTTGTTTACCGGAGAGAGGCATGGTTTGTCCGCGTGGAACGTCGAGAAAGGTCTGTCGACGAGATCGCGCCGTGTAGTCGTGTCGAGGGGGGTCGTCAAGCCGGCGGGTGGGGATCTTTTGGCGTGCATCTCGTGACGCTCGGCCAATTGCCAATCACGCGGCGGGTTCGATAGATCGATCCAACGCGAAATTTCGACGTAGCTCGAGGGGGGACGTGTTCGTGAATCAACCGCGAAAAACTTTCGTTTTGGTCGCCGATGGCAGTCGAGCGCGTC
>CAYSYX010000138.1:0-16352 GCA_964435055.1 uncultured Polyangium sp.
GCCTTCCGCGTCCGCCGCCGCGCCTGCCGTCACGACCGCCGCGGCGGTTGTCGATCCAAACGTTTGTCGTTTGGGCAAAATGGAGACGTGGAAGGAATGTGTCGGCAAGCAGGTGGAAGTTCTCGGACAAACGCCGAAGATGGTGTACCAACATCCGATGATTGCGCCCGTGGGTATGCCCGGAAGCGCAGCGCCGACGATGAAGCAGGGATACCTCGAATTATCCGAAGGCAATCAAATCATCGTGATTTCGAAGGACGCCGACTCGTGTTCGGGGGCCAAGCGCGTCAAAGGGTCATTACGCCAAATCGATTTGGGCGGTCCGGCGGGGACCAAAGAGAGTTATCGCGGCTGGGCCATTGAAAACGCCACGATCACGTGTGAGTGATTGATTTCACGGATTCGCCGACGTTCTCGACGCAATCCATTCGCGTACACATTCGAGCTCGAAACCGCTCAAGGCCGGCTTTCCGATGGGCATGGGCGAGCCGCAATTCGGCAGAGGCAGCAGTTTTTCATAAAGCAAGCTGGTCTCGGGCAAGACCGGATCGACGAGAAGTCCGGGACAATCGCGACCCGGAACATCGACGAGCCGGCTTTCGACGTTCGGGGCTACCAGATCCAACCCCGCAGCGGCATTGGCGCCTTCGTGGCAGATCGATCCCGCACAACGTTTGACGAAGATATCGTTGTAAATATCGGGGCACGTCACGGGAACGCCGCCGTCGAGGAATCGTTCGGGATTTTCGAGTTCTCCCGGACAACCCAAAAAAGTGGCCGCTCCGAACCCGACGACGAGCAGCGAAAAGAAGACGTTCACGAAGCGTGCGCGGCTACCGACCATATTCGATCCCAATCTTGAAAATTCCGAATTGATCCAAGGCTCCGCCGGCAACATAGGCATCACCGGGAACGGGCACGAATGATGAAAAGAAACGCGTGTAGTCGAAGAGCATGAGCAGGCGCGTATTTGCGGCGATGTTCACGCCCGCGCCGAGCTGCGCATCGATTCCATTGACGCTTGCATCGCGAAATCGATCATAAACGGCGCCGCCGGAGAGCGTGGCAAGGTAATCAAAGCCGGCGGTAACGAACAAACGTTGCGTCAAAGCCATTTCGGCATTCAGTCCCATTCTGAGGAAACGATACGTAACGGTTGGAATTTCTAGAGCCAAAGAGGATGTCGTGCCGAAGGAAAACCCGAGCCAACCATAACCGATGCGAGCGCCGAGGACGGGGGCGCGGAGCTGTTTGCCCAAACGAACGGGGACGAACAGAAGTGCGTCGCCGTGATCCCAGGTCGTCGTGACGGTTTGTCCGTCGTTGGTGGCGGATTCGATCGTCGGGGCGAAGGCGTAATCGAAGCGGATTTCGAGGCGATCGAGGACGGTTTGTCGCGTCCACGCGAAGGGACGCAGTGATCCGCCGAGCGTCACGAGGGGTACGCCGACGACATCGTAGGGCCGAAGGTTTGTCGCGATGCTCAGCGGATCGGAATAGCTGAACCAACGAGCTCCGGCTTCGGCGCCGATACGTAATGAATAACCGACGTCGGGAGCAGTTTCCGAGGCTTTTTCCTGAGGAGCGGTTGTGTCCAGCGCGAACGACGCTCGCGGAACGAGCATCACGGGGAGGAGGATGGCGATGGGCGGCAGGAGGCGCACGACGCGTACAGTACCCATCTTTGTCGACACGTCGAGCGTTTTGAAAAACGACCTCGACGGCGGGAATCTTTTGCTTTAGTGTTGCAGCTGTTCTGCGGGATCGTCCCGCCTTACTTCGAGACGCCATGACCCACGTAGCCCGATCCTCTTGGTTTCTTGGCGGTGCCTTGGTCCTCGGTGCCCTTGTTTCATGCTCCACGGGTCATATTGGTGACTCTCCGGGCAAAGGCACGGAAACCTCGGCGCCTACGTGTATTGGAATCGTACCCGGCAAATCGCCCATTCGACGAATGACGCGGTTCGAGTACGACAATACGGTACGTGATCTCCTTGGAGACGATACGCATCCTGCCGGCAGTTTCGTTCCGGAAGAAGAAGCGCTTGGTTTTGACAATCAAGCCGCGGCATTGGGTGTCACGCAAATTCTCGCCGAACAATACATGGTTGCAAGCGAGGGCATTGCGGCTCGTGCCGTGGACAAATTCGCCACGCTATTGCCTTGTCAGCCGGTGGTTGGCGACGAACGAGCGTGTGCGTCGAAGTTCATCGAGGTGTTTGGGCCGCGCGCATTTCGTCGGCCGCTCGATTCCGACGAGCAGGCTCGATTGCTCGCCGTGTACGACTGGGGTTTTGCCGAAGTCGGATTCAACCGCGGCATTGAGCTCGTGATTCAGGCCGTGCTCCAATCGCCGCATTTCTTGTATCGCGTCGAGTTTGGCATGCCGGACCCGGTCGAAGGTGACGTCGTTGCGTTGTCTCCGCACGAGATGGCGTCGCGTTTGTCGTACATGCTTTGGTCGTCGATGCCCGACGAAGAATTGTTCAAAGCGGCCGATGAAGGTCGTCTTGGAACGCCGGAAGAGATCGAGACGCAAGCCCGCCGGATGCTCGAAGACCCGCGCGCTCGACAAGCGGTGGCGAATTTCAACAGCCAATGGCTGGGTTTGTCCCACATGGAAAGCATGAAGAAGGACCCGGCCACGTATCCTCAATACGATGAAAGTCTTCGTCCTCTTTGGCGCGAAGAAACGCTCGCGTTTCTCGATGACGTGATTTTCGATGGCGGCGGCGATGTTTCCACGATTTTCACGGCCACGCATTCGATCATGAACGCGCAGCTCGCTCAGTTCTACGGCCTCGAAGCCGGACCGCAAACCGAAACGTTCGAACGAGTGGACCTGGATCCGAAACGAGCTGCCGGTGTGCTGACGCAGGGAAGCATTCTCGCGGTCACGGGCAAACCCAATCAAAGTTCGCCGGTGCATCGAGGCAAGTTTGTTCGGGAACGTTTGCTCTGCCAAACCCTCCCGCCCCCGCCGAACAATGTCGTCGTCACTCCGCCCGAACCGTCGCCGGATCTCACGACGCGTGAACGTTACTCGGAGCATTTCAAGAATCCCGCTTGCTCGGGTTGTCATATCAAAATGGATCCCATTGGGTTCGGCTTCGAGCATTACGATGGTATCGGCCTTTGGCGGGATGAAGAGAATGGCCGGCCAATCGACGATGCGGGCGAGCTCGTCGATACGCGCAACATCGACGGCTCGTTCGACGGCGTCGTCGATCTTGGCAAGAAGCTCGCGCAGAGTGAAGAAGTGCGGCAATGCGTCGCCACGCAATGGTTCCGCTATGGTTATGGCCGAGCGGAAGGGGCGGAAGATTATTGCTCCATGAAGAACCTGCAAGAGACGTTTGCGCAAAAAGGCTTCAACATCAAAGAGCTCCTCGTCGCGTTGACCCAAACGGATGCCTTCCGGTATCGTCGAATGGTTACGGTGCAACAACCATGAAACATCAGAAGTTGAGCCGTCGGGCGGCCCTGCGGGGTCTGGGTGGAATCGCGATTGGTTTGCCATTTCTCGGCGCCATGAGCGATTCGGCGCGAGCCGGAACGTTTCCCAAGCGGTTCGTCGCGATGTTCTCCGGGTTTGGCACGGTAAAAGACGCCTGGGTTCCTCAAGGCACGGAGACCGATTTCAACTTCGGTCCCATTCTCGCGCCGCTCGAGCCCTACAAAAAGCGCGTCATGGTGTTCGAGGGCGTCAATTATGAATCGACGAACCACGGACCCGGCGATCCGCATCAATTGGGCATTGCGCATGCGCTCACGGGTATGGAGCTGCAAGAGGGCACGTTGTTCCCGTACGTATGCAGCCCGGGTAAGTCGGTGGGCTGGGGCGGAGGCATTTCGCTCGATCAATTCCTGGCCGATCAAATTGGACAAACCACCAAGTTCCCGTCGCTCGAGTTTGGCGTACAGGTACAATACGCCGATGTTTCCGCGCGTATCTCGTATCGTGGCCCGGGGCAACCCGTTCCGCCGGAGGACAATCCGTACGAAGCTTACAAGCGAATTTTCGCGGACGTCGGAGCCGATCCGGCCGAAGTCGCGCGATTGAAAGCCGAACGAAAGACCGTGCTCGATTACGTGGGCGGCGATTACGAGCGTTTGTCTTCGCGCCTCGGGATGAGTGATCGGCAAAAGATCGACGCGCATTTGCAAGCGATTCGCGATATCGAAAAGCGCCTGGATGCTCCGGGCATGATGGCCGGTGCGTGTAATCCGCCGGATCTCGGGGTTCCCGTGGCGCCTTTGGAAAACGACAATTTCCCGCAAATCGCGCGCTGTCAAATGGACTTGCTGGCGATGTCGTTGATTTGCGATCTCACGCGCGTGGCCACGGTTCAATTCGCCACGGTACAACAAGGCGGGCGCGTATTTTCGTGGCTTGGTCATTCCGAAGGCCATCATTCGCTGTCGCATTCGAGCGCCGCGGATCCGGTTCGTCGACAGCAACTCATCGAAATTGGCAATTGGTATGCGTCGCAAATTGCATATCTTTGCAAAATTCTCGACAGCGTTCCCGAAGGCGACGGCACGGTCCTCGATAACACCATGATTTATTGGTGCAGCGATATCTCGATCGGTCAACAACACACCCACACCGATATGCCGCTCGTGCTGGTCGGTGGAGGTGGTGGGGCACTCCGTACCGGTCGGCATTTGACGTACCAAAATGCCTGGCACAACGACCTTTTGATTGCCATGTCGCACGCGATGGGGGTTCCCGTCGCCACGTTCGGCAATCCCGCTTATTGCAAAGGTCCGCTGCCCGGCGTGCTCGTCTGACGTTTCTTTCCCCGTTTCTTTCCCCGTTTCCTCGGCGCAATCGAGGAAAGTCACGATCCGCTTGCAGTTTTCTTTGCATGCGCCTCGTTCTTTTGGCATGTACTCACCGCCATGCCCGTTCGTCCGAACCTTCTGCTCACCACGTTGGTTGCGATCTCCGCGCTGGTTGCGGCGTGCAATCCCCAGGGAAATGCAGCGGGAGTCGATGGCGGTGTTGCCGATGCCGCCGCCGGCGATGCTGCTCCGGTCACTCAAGGGCAGAGTTCCGTGCCCGAAGTGCAGCCCACGGACAAACCCATGTTGGGAATCACCGCGTTCGTGGCGACGGTGTATTCGGAACCTCGCGATACATCGAAAAAGCTTGGTTATTTGCGTGTCGGGGCCAAAGTCGCGCGCAGTGAAGAACCGGCGGGAACCAAAGGATGTCCCGGAGGTTGGTATGGGATTTTTCCGAAGGGATACGTTTGCGTCGGGGCCGATGCGACGCTCGATTTGGAAGATCCCACCGTTCGAGCGGCATCACGTCGGCCCAATTTGAAGACGGCGTTGCCGTATCGATATGCGTTTGTCCGGGCCGTGTTGCCGCTGTATGTGCGCGTTCCGACGGCGGACGAGCAGACGAAGTCGGAATTCAAGCTGCAAGAGCATCTCGATTGGTACAAGGAAAACGGCGCGACGGCGAACAAGGTTCGTATGGGCGCGTGGGACGTCGCGATTGATGATCGAGGGGTTCCGCTTCCGGGAAAACAGCTGGGTGAATTGGGGCTCGGGAAGAATTCGGAAGAATTGGGGATCGGCGTTTTATTGGGCGGAGAAGCCGAGGACGATCCGATTCCGTTTTGGCTTGCGGACGGCAAGAGGCTCATTCCGAACATCAGCGATTTCAAAGTGCCCGATTATGCAGTTTTTGCCGATCGAGCTCGGCGGCATACGGGTTTGGCGCTCGTGGGGTCGTTTGCGACGGGGCCCGAATCGCTCGAGCGGCGGTTTGCCATTACGACGGATTTGCGCATGGCGCCGCATACCAAGATCAAGCCGGATATGGGATCGCCGTGGCATGGTCTGGAATTGACGGATGAATTCACGTTGCCGGTGGCCTTCATTCGCACGCAAGGGGCCAAGGCGTATCGAATATCGAAGAACAAAGCGATGGCGACGGATGACCTCGATTATCGCAGCGTACACGCGCTCGTGGGGACGATGCGTACGGCCGAGGGCGTGAAGTATTATCGAACGAAGGACAAACGGTGGCTCAGCCAGCTCGATGTGGGGTTGGCATTGCCTCCGGCTTCGTGGCCTGAAGATGCGGAAAAGGGCAAAAAGTGGATTGAGATCTCCATTGCCAACCAGACGCTCGTGTTATGGGAGGGCAAACGGCCCATTTACGTGACGCTCGTTTCGACGGGCCAAGCGGGTCTGGATGATCCGAAGAAGACGACGGCGACGGTTCGCGGGATTTTCAAGATTCGCAACAAGCACATCACGGCCATGATGGATTCGAATGAAGGGTCGGGTGTGGGGGGAGCCAAGACGCAGGTTGCATCGGCGACGTCACCATCGGACGGGGGAGGCAAGGCGTCGACGAACAAGGCGAAAACGCCGCCTGCCGCACCGGGCAAGGCCCCGGCCAAACCCGCCCCGGCCAAACCCGGTGGTAAAGACAAACCCGCGGACGATAAGAAGGTACCGCGCAAAGGTGACGGGGAATATGGCGTGACCAAGCGGCGTGGCGAGGGCACATTTCAGCTGCGCGACGTCCCGTACATCCAGTATTTCGAGAGTGGTTACGCATTGCATGCGGCTTATTGGCACGACGTGTTCGGTACGCCGCGGAGCCATGGTTGCGTCAACCTCGCTCCGGTCGATGCGCATCGCGTGTTTCTCTGGACAGACCCTCCCGTTCCCGAGGGGTGGCATGCGATCAACACGGGTGAAGAGTTTGGCGAAGGCACGACGGTCATCATTCACGAATGATTCGTCGGATGCGGTTGCAGATCCGACAAACCTGCCGGTCCGTCAAGTTCCATTCGGAGCCGCGTGATTTGACGGCTCGCGAAGTTTCTCGTGATTTTTGCGTGCAGCCGACGTGACACGAGCCTTGTAATCTGTCACTTCTTCACGAACCTCCACATTCCGTCCGCTGGGAAATTCGTATGTCGACCCCCGATGCATCCGCGCGAGCGCGGGTGCGCGATCGAGTTCTGCTTGTCGTCGTTTTGACTGTCTTTCTCGACCTCGTCGGGTTTGGCATCACGATCCCGCAGCTTCCGTTTTACGTCAAAGGAATGGCCAAAGCCGAGCATGCGGGGACGATCACGGGGCTGCTCATCGGCAGTTATTCGCTTGCGCAGTCGCTCGCGACGCCGTGGCTCGGCCGTTTGTCCGACAAGTACGGGCGTCGAGCGGTGATTTTGTTGAGTTTGCTCGGGAACGCGCTCAGCATGATCTTGTTTGCCGTGGCGGTGGAACAGCGCGTGCTGCCGTTGCTTTTCACGTCGCGCATATTGGCGGGCGTGACGGCGGGGAACCTCGGGGCATGTCAAGCGGCGATCGCGGATGTCACGGAGAAGAGTGAACGTTCGGCGGCGATGGGAAAACTGGGGGCGGGGATTGGTCTCGGTCTCATCGTCGGTCCATTCATTGGAGGTCAAACGGGTAAGATTGCGCCTTGGGCTCCTCCGATCGCCGCGGCGATCATGGCGTTGATGGACTTGGGTTTGGCGGCGGTGCTCATGCCGGAGACGCGGCAGTTTCGTCAGGACCAACCCTCGGCGGAGCAGCAGGCATCCAAAAATTCATTGCGCCTCGTGGATCTGCTTCGGGATCGGCGCATGGCGGCGGTGCTGCTGCTCTTTTTCCTCACGTTTACTTCGATGACGTGCCTGAACGTGGCGTTTCCGCTTCTTTCGGCGGAGCGATTCGGATGGACGGGCGTCGAGGTGGGGTACATGTTCGGCGCCTTTGGCGTGGCGGGCGTCATCATTCAGGGATTTTTGATGAAGCGGTTGACCGCGCGTTTCAGTGACGTGTCGATGGTCATCACCGCGGGCATTTTGATGGCGGTCGGCATGACTTTGTCGGCCAATTCGACGAAGCCTTGGATGCTCATCGTGGCCAACGTGCTGATCGGCATCGGCGTATCGATCAACAATCCGGTTTTGTCCGCTGTCGCGTCGAAAGTAGCTCCTGCGCATGTGCAAGGAGCGGCGCTTGGTTATGCGCAATCATCGGGAAGCTGGGCGCGGACGATATGGCCGCCGACGTGGGGTTTCATGTACAACCACGTGGGACCGATGGCGCCGTTTGTCGGGGCCGCGACGGCGGCGTTGCTGATGGTGGTCGTTGCTTCGACGTTGCGTGGAATCGAAGCTCCGGCGTCCGTGAAGAGTGCCCCAGGCTGAGCCGCGGTTTGTCTCGTCAAAACCCGTTCAGTTCGTTGACGACTTGGAAAACCGAGCCGATGTCATAGAAGTCGACGGCGACGAAGTTTGGGATTTGGCCGCCTTCCGATTGACATTGTTTCGCGCGGGCCGACAAGAGCGCGTACTCGTTGGCGACTTTGGCGCGCTCCGGCGTGGAGAGCGGATCGGATAACCAGTGATTCATCAGGAAGAGGTCGTTGGTTTTTGCGCCGCGATTGAGATTGCAAGAAAAATCTTCGGGTTTGGCGAAGGAATACGGCGTGTCCCAGGCGATGTTCCAGAAATGGTTGTACCAACTCGGCGGCGGTTCGGCGTTCTCCGCGCCGGTGACGATGCGTTTGCCGCTCACGATCAGGTCATAAAGCGTGGGCCAAGGTTTTCCCGGCTCGTGCGTGTATACCATTTCGGACAGGCCCGCGGCTTTGAAGGCTCCCTCCGTTTTGGCCGCGGAAATATGATCTTCAATGATGAACGTCAGCACATCGTGCGGGTGTTCGTTCAGGAACGTGCGAATGTCCTCGAGCGCGTCGAGCAGGCGCGTATGTCCGAGCGCGCAAGCGGAATGGCACAAGTAGAGGTCATCGTTCCATTCGTAGGTATCGAACAACATGGCGCGGATGCCGTCTTGTAATTGGCGGCGCATGCCGAAGTTTTGATTCGGAGCGACCCAGCCTTCTTCGAAATTCGACATCGCATTGTGGGTCGCGGGAAAAGCGACTTCATCATAGCGGCGCAAGCACAATTCCGCGTGGCCGTTGCATTCGGAAGGAGGCGCGACTTGAGCCGGCTTGGCGGGCGGGTTTGTCTCACCACAACCCAAACAAATGACGACGGCGCACAGGGCGAGATGAAAGCCGGGATGACGTTGGACCATGGTCTTCAGGATAGACCAGTTTGCCCCGGTGAACAGCGGATTGATTTCAATTTTCGTTTCGGCAAAAAATATCCTCGCGCAGTGCGCGACCGGCGCGCACCACGCGAGGCAAACAGTCCTTGGGTCCTCGTTTCAGACGCAGGGCGTCGAAATGCCGGACCTCACATTCAATTCAGCGTTTCTTGCCGACTTGGCCCTGCAATTGCTTGCGAACCTTCTTGACGTCGGCAATGGGCATTTCCCGCAAAAGCTCGGCCACTTTCGAGTATTCGTCTTCCGCCGCAAAAGCCAAAATATAAAGAGGCGGCAAGTCGAAACCCTGGGCAAGGCGTTGAATGGTCCCGATCGTGATCGCGGCCAATCCGTGTTCCACGCTCGACAAATGACCCTTCGACAATTCGCTGGCGTCCGCCAGATCAGCGAGCGACATATTGCGCTCCAGGCGAAGTTCGCGAATACGGGCGCCTACTTGTTGAGCGTACGGATCGGGCGTATTTCGTCGCGGCATGTCGTTTTTTGGTTCTCGGGCGGCAATGGCCCACCCGACCGGCCTCCTTATGCCGGGTTTTCGTTTGTATTCACAAGTCAGCCACGGGCCGTCGCGTTATCGTGGGCTGGGGTGACCGAGTTTGTCCTCTTCACTCTCCACCGGACGCGTCGTCCTCATTGACGAACTCAATATGCATCCGTAGGACGAACTCGTCACCTGGAAACTTCATTCGCTCGGACATTGATTGTCCGACCATTTCGGGCCGTACACGGGCGGTCTGGACAATGGGGTTTGGGGTGAAGAGCGAACGGGATTCGGCTGTGTAAAGGAGCGACCGCGAGCATCACGTCGATCGTGGTTCTCGCGACCCGGTGTCTGTGCTAGGTGCAGCGGGTCATCGAAGCGCGGAGGTCTGGGTTGTGATGCAAGCGAAAATCGGGCTCGTGGGGCTGGCGGTCATGGGCGAAAATCTCGCTTTGAACATCGAGCGGCATGGTTTTCCCATCGCCGTGTACAATCGCGATCCGGCGAAAGTCGAACGGCTTTTGGAGACGCGCGCCAAGGGCTTGCAGTTCCTCGGGGCCAATACGGCGGCGGAGCTTGCCGGTATGCTCGAGCGTCCGCGTAAAATCGTTCTGCTCGTCAAGGCGGGACAACCGGTCGATTGGACGATTGAACAATTGCGTCCGCACCTCGAACCGGGCGACATCATCATCGACGGTGGCAATTCCTGGTACGAGGACACCGAGCGGCGTCAAAAGGAGCTTGCGGCGACGGGCATTCGCTTCATCGGCTCGGGGGTTTCCGGCGGTGAAGAAGGAGCGCTCTGGGGGCCGTCCTTGATGCCCGGAGGTGAACGTGCGGCGTATGAAGAGATTCGTCCCATTTGGGAAGCGATTGCCGCGAAAGTCGATGACGGTCCGTGCGTCACGTACATCGGTCCGGGCGGGTCGGGGCATTTCGTCAAAATGGTACACAACGGCATCGAATACGGCGATATGCAGCTGATTGCCGAAGCGTACGATATTCTCCATCGCGGGCTCGGGTATTCGGCCGACCGCTTGGCGGACATTTTTGCGCAATGGAACGAGGGCGTGTTGCAATCGTTTCTCATCGAAATCACGGCCAAGATTTTTCGCGCCAAGGATCCGGAATCTGGCGCGCCGCTCGTCGACCTGATTTTGGACAAGGCGGGTCAAAAAGGAACGGGCCTTTGGACTTCCAAAGTGGCGCTCGACCTCGGCGTCGCCATTCCCACGATCGACGCCGCCATCATGGCTCGGTTGTTATCGGGGCGTAAAACCGAACGCGTGGAAGCATCCCGGGTGCTCGAAGGTCCGGCCGGACAAACTCGAGTGGAGAACGAAAAAGAAATTGTCACGGCCGTACACGATGCACTTTATGCCGCCAAGATTTGTTCCTACACCCAAGGAATGGCGCTTTTGCGTACGGCATCGGAGACGTTCAAGTGGGATTTGCAGCTCGGGGAAATTGCTCGCATTTGGAAAGGCGGCTGCATCATTCGCGCGCAGTTCCTCGATGGTATTCGCGAAGCTTACGCCAAACGCGGCGATTTGCCGATTCTGCTGCTCGATGATCGGTTCCGCGAAGCCATGGCCAAGTCGCAAGCGGGATTTCGTCGTGCGGTCGGCTTCGCTCAATCGCTTGGCATTCCGTGCCTCGCGTTTTCGTCGAGCCTGGCGTATTACGATTCCTACCGTTCGGCTCGTTTGCCGCAGAACCTGACGCAAGCACAACGCGACTTTTTCGGCGCGCATACGTACGAACGGGTGGACAAACCCGACGTTGGTCCGGTACATACCGACTGGCCGTCGCTCGTCGGCTGACCTGATTCGACTGTTTTTCCCCCTGCAACCTCTTCGTCATTTCGTGCATCGTAGTTCGTGAACAGCGCCAAACCCTGTCTGGCGTTTGTCGAACGAACCTACGATGGCGGCACTTTTTCGTCCCTGGTCCAATACGGCATTTCGCATCGCGCTGGGAATCGGCGTGCTCGGCGTCGCCGGGCTCATTGCTGCGCCGATGATTTGGGTGCGTACGCCCGGTTGGCGTGGTCAATACGATCCGATTGACCAACCCGTCGAGTTCGACCATCGGCATCACGTCCAGGATGACGGAATCGATTGTCTTTATTGTCATACGCTCGCCACGTCTTCGCCGACGGCGGGTATTCCGGCGACCGAAACATGCATGGGTTGCCATAATCAAATTTGGAATCAAAGCCCCATGCTCGAGCCCGTGCGGCGGAGCTATTTTTCCGGTGAGGCCATTCCGTGGAATCGCGTCCACGACGTCCCGGACTTTGTTTATTTCAATCACTCGATTCACACCAACAAAGGGTTTGGCTGTGTCACCTGCCATGGTCGAGTCGACCAGATGGGGCGCGTGTTTCAAGTCGTCGATTTATCGATGGGTTGGTGCCTCGATTGTCATCGACAGCCGGAAAAACTCATTCGTCCCGTCGACAAAATCACGGATATGAACTGGGTTGCTCTCGACCAACCTCGGCTTGGCGCCGAGCTCGTCCAGCAATATCAAATTCGACGCCTCACGAATTGCAGCTCGTGCCACCGATAGGAGACTACGTTGAGTACCAAGGAACGAAGGAAACTGCCCACACTGAATACGATGCATCCTTCGGCGGAGGCGCCCGAGGGAGCGGAGCTGTGGGTGGAACGTCGTGCAGATGCAATGGCGCGTCTCGACGAACCTTCGCGCAGGCGCTTTTTGGAATTGGTGGGCGCAAGCCTTGCGCTCGCGGGACTGACGGGGTGTGTCAAGGATCCCATTGAAAAGATTCTGCCTTATACGAAAAAACCTGTCGATGTCACGCCGGGAACGTCTCGATTTTATGCGACGTCGCGCACGCATCACGGGTATGCAACGGGGTTGTTGGTCGAAAGTCGCGAAGGTCGACCCATCAAGATCGAAGGCAATCCGCTGCATCCGGCGAGCCTCGGGGGAACGGGCGTTTTGGACCAAGCCTCGATTCTCGATTTGTACGATCCGTACCGCGCGCGATCGGTATTGCGCGACAAACAAATCCAAGCTTGGGAAAATGTCGCGAAGCTGCTCGCGGCGCCTAGAAATGACGCCGGAGCGGGATTACGCGTCATGCTCGAACCCACGGCGTCTCCGTTGATCGGGCACTTGTTGACGCGCGTGCTGGAACGGCATCCGCGGGCCAAAATCACGTTTTACGAGCCAATCGATACGATGGCCGATCTCGACGGTATGGCGCTGTTGTTCGGTCGGCGATTGCAGCGTCATCATGATCTATCCCAAGCCGCGGTGATTGTCTCTCTGGGCGCGGATTTCATGAGCTCCATGCCCATGCATTTGCGTCACGCACGCCAGTTCGCCCGCAAAAGACGACCGGCTTGGCCGAATCCGACCATGAATCGCTTGTACGTCGTCGAAACGAAGATGACCGCCACCGGTAGTTTGGCGGATCATCACATTCCTCGTCGCGGCACCGATATCGGGCAATTCGCCGCCGCGCTCGCCGCGGAACTTCTGATGAGCGAAGGGACACCTGAATCGGCAAAAACGCCGGAGATTTCAGCCGCACTGCGCCCGTTTTTCGGCCGTGAAGATCGCGGGCTGATCATTCCCATGGCGCGCGATGTGCGTCGTGCCGCGCCAAACGCCGTCGTCATGGTGGGTGACGAGCAACCCGCCGCCGTGCACGCGCTTGGCGCCTGGATGAATCTTGCTTTGGGCAATACCGACGTGTGTGCCTATTCGACCGCGCCTGTATTGGTGGATTTGGGTGCGTCCGGACAGTCCTTCGCGGCGCTCGTCGGGGACATGCAAAACGGCGCCGTGGATACGCTCGTCATTCTGGGCGTCAATCCTGTTTATTCGGCTCCGGGGGATCAAGCTTTTGCGCAGGCCATGGGGCGCGTACCCTCGAGCATTCACCTCGGGATGCATTTCGACGAGACCTCTGAACAAGCGAATTGGTTCGTCCCGGAACTCCATTATCTGGAATCGTGGGGGGATGCTCGAGCGTATGATGGGACGGCGTCGATTGTACAGCCATTGATTCGTCCGCTTTTTGGGGGACATTCTTCTGCGGAGGTATTGGCGTTGCTCGCGGGGACCGCCGCACCGAATATCTACGACGTTTTGCAGGAGTCCTGGCGGGCTCGATTGGGAAATCGGGACTTTGCCGCATTTTGGGACAGCTCATTACGCCGCGGGGTCATTGCGGGGAGCGAAAGTTCCAAGATCAATGCGCCCATCGTGCCTTATGCCGGTCGCGCCATGATCGAGGCGCTCGGAGCAGCGGCCGATTCGACGCCGAATACTTACGAAATTGGATTTTACGGCGATTCGCGCGTGGATGACGGGCGTCATGCGAGCAATCCGTGGCTTCAGGAGCTTCCGGACCCCATGACGAAACTCACGTGGGGCAATGCGGCGCTCATGAGCGCTCGAACGGCGAATGCTTTGGGCGTCGAGAATGGAGATTTGGTTGAAATCAATGAAATGGCGGTGATTCCGGCGGTGCCTGCCATCGTCGCTCCCGGAGCGTTCAAGCCCGGCATTGTATTGCCGGCGCTCGTCATGGCCGGGCATGCGGAAGCGGCCATTTCCGTGGCCTTTGGTTATGGTCGAAAATCGGGTGGTCCCATTGCTTTGGACGTGGGGACGAATGTCGCGCCTTTGTCCGTCACGGGTCGAGCCTATCGCCAGGGAATGATGGTGCGGCGCAAAGAAGGCCATATCGATCTTGCTCTGACGCAGACGCATTGGAAACTGGAAGGTCGTCCGATCGCTTTTTCGGCGACCTTGGATGAATACGAGAAAAATCCTGAGTTCGCAGCCGAAAGTCGAGGGCGTGTGTTGTCCTTGTTGCCGAGGACGGACGGGGGTGACGAAGCCTGGGCCATGTCGATCGATACTTCGATTTGTTCGGGTTGCAGTGCTTGCGTCGTCGCTTGCCAGGCGGAAAACAATATTCCCGTCGTGGGACGCGAAGAGGTCCTGCGCGGCCGGGAAATGCATTGGTTGCGTATCGACGTTTACCATGTCGATCATACGCCGAGGCCTTCCATCGTGCATCAACCCATGTTGTGCCAGCACTGCGAACATGCGCCGTGTGAATACGTTTGTCCGGTCAATGCAACGGTGCACAGCCCCGACGGCCTCAATGAAATGGTCTACAATCGCTGCATCGGGACGCGGTTCTGTTCGAACAACTGCCCTTACAAGGTGCGGCGATTCAATTATTTCGACTGGATCGAAGAACGCGCGGCGCTCAATGGGGATGTTCGTCGCTTGCAGAAAAACCCCGAGGTGACGGTGCGGGAACGCGGTGTCATGGAGAAATGCACGTTCTGCGTGCAGCGCATTCGTCGCACGGAGATCAAGGCGCGCATTGAATCTCGAGGCATTCGTCCGGGCGAGGTGATTCCGGCATGTGCGGCGGCTTGTCCGACGCAAGCGATTCAATTCGGATCGCTGGCTCATCGCGACACGACCATGGTCGCCTGGCGGAACGAACCGCGCAGTTATTCAGTGTTGAACGAGCTCGGAACGGCGCCTCGCGTGCATTACTTGGCGGCCGTCGGAAACCCGAATCCGGAGGTGAAGTGATGAGCACGGAACCGGTTTTTCTTGGTCGACCTTCGGACGCGGAACTCTCCGATCAGCTCCTCGGTACGGCGTGGCGACCGTGGCGAAAACTTGGAGCGATCGGGTTTGGCCTGGGTTTGGTCGGGGCGATTTTGCTGCTGACGGCAGTCACGCTGACCGTGGCTTATGGTATTGGTTTATGGGGTAACAACATCCCTGTCGGCTGGGGTTTTGGCATCATCAATTTCGTTTGGTGGATCGGAATCGGCCATGCGGGGACATTCATTTCCGCCATTCTTTTGCTGCTCGAACAACGATGGCGAACGAGCATCAATCGTTTTGCCGAAGCGATGACGCTTTTTGCCGTCATGCAAGCCGGGATTTTTCCGGTATTACATTTGGGACGCCCGTGGTTTGCGTATTGGATCATTCCGTACCCCGCGACGATGCGCACGTGGCCGAATTTCAAGAGTGCTTTACCTTGGGACGCCGCGGCCATTGCCACGTATTTTACGGTTTCGTTCGTCTTTTGGTACACCGGGCTCATTCCCGATCTCGCCGCCGCGCGGGATCGCGCGCCCACCCGCGCCAAGCGCATATTGTATGGAATTTTCGCTTTGGGTTTTTCCGGGGCGGCCGGCTCGTATCGGCACTATCGCGTCGTTTACACGTTGCTGGCAGGTTTGTCCACTCCGCTCGTGCTCTCCGTGCATTCGATCGTCAGCTCCGACTTTGCGACGACGCTCGTTCCCGGATGGCATTCCACCATATTTCCGCCTTTTTTCGTGGCCGGCGCCATTTTCTCCGGGTTTGGCATGGTGCTCACACTCGTCGTTCCGGTGCGCAGCTTGTTTCGCCTGGAGAACGTCATCACGAAGAGGCACCTGGACAATTTGGCCAAACTGATGCTCGTGACGAGCATGATCCTCACGTACTCCTACATTCTGGAATTCTTCATGGCTTGGTACAGCGGCGACGAATACGAGATTCAGCAATTTTTCGAGGCTCGTTTGCATGGTCCGGGGGCCTCGGTGTTTTACACGATGATCGCGTGCAATTCGATTGTTCCGCTGATATTTTGGTCGAAATGGGCCCGCCATAACCTCGCCGTTCTCTGGTTTGCATCACTCTTCGTCAACGTGGGCATGTGGTGCGAGCGGTATGTCAT
>CAYSYX010000138.1:16362-19303 GCA_964435055.1 uncultured Polyangium sp.
CGATATCACCATTTTCGTCGGAACGATGGGGTTTTTCTTGCTCCTATTCCTGATTTTCTTGCGGTTCATTCCCTTTGTCCCGCTCGCCGAGGTCAAAGAAATGAAACACGAAATTGCGCACGAAGAGGGGGAATCTCATGCGAAATAAGCTGCCTGCCGGGCTCGTTGCGGAATTCGATACGCACGAACGTATCGTGCACGCCGCGCGCGAGCTTCGCGCCGAAGGATATACCGCGCTCGACGCGTATACACCTTATGCCATGCGCGATCTCGAAGCGGCGCTTGGTATGCGTCGGTCACCCATCAATTGGGTTGTCTTTCCCATGGGCCTCATCGGTGCGGGGTTAGCGTATCTTTTGCAATGGTGGACGAATGCCGTCGATTATCGGCTCGATGTGGGAGGACGACCTGCGCATGCAATCCTCGCTTTCGTCCCGATTACCTTCGAGATGACCGTGCTGGTTTCGGCGCTGACTGCCGTGCTGACGCTCGCTTCTTGGTCGAATTTACCGGCCTTGTGGCAACCGATCTTCGAGGTCGCCGGTTTCGAGCGGGCGAGCATCGATCGCTATTTTCTCTGGATTGCAGCCGAAGATTCGTCGCTTCACCCGACGTTGACGACGAACCTCCTGTACGAGCTCGGGGCATTGCGTGTTTTGCCGGTAGGTTTGGCGGATAGGTACAGATGGAGCGCGTGACCATGACGTTTTTGCGTTGGATCAACGGTGCCGTCGTGGCAATGGTGCTTCTCGCGGGTTGCGAAAATTCCGGACCTGAACGCGATTTCGAGCGAATGGTGAATCAATCGTATTTTCAAGTCTACAAGGAATGCGATTTCTTCCCCGACCGGCGCGCGATGCGTGACCCGCCGTCCGGTACGTTGCCGGTGGATCGAATGGCGCTGCCCCCCGAGCTCGAACATGGTTTGGTCGACAATGGTTACGTGGAGAAAAACCCGGTGCTCTTGACCCCGGTCTTCGTGGAAATGGGCCGACGTCGTTTCGAGGTATTCTGCGCGCCTTGTCATGGTGTCTTGGGTAATGGAAACAGCGTCGTCGCAGGCAAAATGTCGCTACGCCGGGCGCCGAGCCTCGTGTCCGAACGCGTTCGAGCATTTCCGGATGGAAAAATCTATCGAATCGTCGCGCTCGGGCAGGGGCTCATGCCCGCGTACGCGCAGGAACTCACCATTGCCGAACGCTGGGCCGCCGTCGCGTATGTTCGAGCTCTGAGCATTCAAACCCAGGGCACGACGCTCGATCGTTTGCCGCCGGCCATCCGCCGCGAAGCCGAGGAGGCATTGCAATGAAACGAGAGACCGATGTATTTCATGGGCGTCGCGCGATCATCATCGGACTCGTGGCGTTTGTCCTTGGCGGTCTTGGTCTCGGATTGGCTGTTGCAACGCAATCGCCCGACGTGTTTCACGCCTATCTGGTCGCGTACGCGTGGGCCTTGTCGACGATTCTCGGAGCGCTGCTTTTCTTGATGATCACGCACGCCATGGACGCCAAATGGCCCGTCGCGGTGCGCCGAATCGTCGAAGGGATCGTCGCAGTTTTGCCGTTGGCGGTAGTGGCGTTCATTCCCATCGCGATTGGCACGAAAAACTTGTACCCTTGGGCGAATGCGGCGACGGAAACAGACCCCGCAGCCTTGAAGCTCCGGCTGCATCAACATGCGTATTTGAATCCATCGTCGTTTCTGACGCGAGCCATCGTGTATTTCATCATCTGGTTGGCGGTCGGCAGTCTTTTGCGTCAATGGTCGACGAGACAAGACGAGGTGGCCGATTCTTCTTTGTCGCTTCGCGCTCGAATCCTCTCCGCCGTGGGGCTTTTTCCCGTCGGTTTGGCGCTCACGTTTGCCTCCATCGATTGGCTGATTTCGCTTTTTCCGGCGTGGTATTCGAAGATTTTTTGCGTGTATTTGTTTTACGGTGGATTTCTTGCGTCCCTGAGTCTTGTCGTCGTGGTCTTGGCTGCATTGCGCGGAGCCGGGAGCGCTTCATGGGTAACGCGAGGCCATTATTATGCCTTGGGACGGCTCTTGCTCACGTTCACGATTTTCTGGGCGTATGCCGGATATTTCCAACTCTTTTTGATTTGGATCGCCGACAAACCTCACGAAGTCGTCTTTTATGCCCTGCGGTCGACGCCGGGATGGTCTTCATTCAGCATCGCGTTGGCCATCGTCCATTTCGTCGTGCCGTTTTTCGTCTTGCTCTCGTACCGCGTCAAACAGAGCCCACGAACGCTAGCGCCCGTCGCCGCGTGGCTGCTGCTTGCCCATTGGATGGATATGCAGTGGCTCGTCATGCCGACCGTGCGTCCCGCCGCTCCTTTGATTCATTGGGTCGACGTGGCCGCTGCGATCTGTATCGGCGGCGCGTTTTTCGCGTTTGGGGCATTTCGATTGCGAGGTCGGGCGCTCATTCCCCAAAATGATCCCTCGCTCGAGGTGGGGCTTCGATATGAAGGAAACTGAAATGAATACACCGAATTCGAATCCGAGCGTGCGCCAGGAAGAAGACATTCTGCCTCCGCGGCTCATCGTCTACGTGATCCTCGCCGCCGTGGGATTTGCGCTTTTGATTGTCGTGACTGCGACCGGTATTTGGCGATTCGACATCCACAAACTGCGTCCGAGTGGTCAATTCTCCGAAATGTGGCTCGGGCCCATTGTCGAGCGGTCGAACGTGTACGAAGAGCTGTACGGAGCCGCAGGTCCCGGGCAAGTGCAAGCACACGAAGCCCGCGCGTCACTCGAAAAGTTTGTCTGGGTTGATCGGGACAGAGGCATCGTCCGCGTCCCTATCGACAGGGCGATTCAAATCTACGTGAATGCACAACAGCCGTAGCATTCAATTTCGACGAAAATGAATTTGCCGGGGGGCATGATGATACGTTGGGTCTTGTTCGTCCTCATTTCGATCAGCATT
>CAYSYX010000139.1:0-2525 GCA_964435055.1 uncultured Polyangium sp.
GCAAAAAACGGGCGTGCGGATACCTCCGGGGACGTTTCGTCCGGACCAACTGCCGCCGTTTTTGCGGTTTTATTTCCGCATTGTGGACGAAGACGGCAAAGTCATCGGTGAAGGCCGAGATTTGGAAGCTTTGCGCGATCGTTTCGGCAAGCGGGCTCGGGACGCGTGGGCGGGGGCGTCGAAAGCAACCATTGAAAAAGATGGGCTCACGTCGTGGAGCTTCGATTCGCTGCCCGAAGAAGTAAAGATCGACGTCGGCGGGCGCAAAATGATCGGTTATCCGGCGCTCGTGGATCGAGAGACGACGGTTGCCGTCAAAATCCTCGAATCGCGGGCGGCCGCGGATGAAGCGACGCGGGCGGGATTGCGGCGTTTGTGTTTGTTGCAAATGAGCACGCCTTTGCACAAATTGGAGCATCGCGTGTCGGCGGCGATCGCCACGGGCCCGTTGGCTCGGCGGGATGGAGTACCCATTCGGACGCAAATCGTGCTGCGTGCGTTCGACGAGGCGTTTGGGTTGACAGACCCGGCGAATTTTCCGCGTTCGCGCAAGGATTTTCTGGCGCGCCTCGATACGGGCAAAATTGAATTGGGCAATCGTTTGACGGTCCTGAGCAAATTGGCCGAGGAAATCGGGTCGGAGTTGGGTAGGGTCGAACAGGCATTACGATCGCTGACGGGCAAACCCGGAGCGCCGAGAACGGCATTGACGGAAATTCGCGTACAAGTCGATCACTTGACGCCGCCGAATTTTTTGACCCACGAACGTGCGGAGCGATTGGTGCACATTCCACGGTATTTACGCGCGATATTGGTGCGCTTGGATCGAATGCCCAACGGTCCGCAAAAGGATCAGAGCAAAGCCGAACAAGTCGTGCCGTTGTGGACCGCGTGGCTCGAGCAGCGGGACAAACTGCACAAGCGGGGTGTTCCCGCGGAAGATTTGGAGACATTTCGGTGGCTGATTGAAGAATTGCGGGTATCGTTGTTTGCCCCGGAGCTCAAAGCGGTCGTGCCCGTTTCGCCCCAAAAGCTCGCCGAGACGTGGAAGAGTTTGGCGCGGTAAACCCGGCCGCGTTGGACTGGGTTTCACCCAGACCCAGCAGGGGCTCCGCGCCCCTGCACCCGCGCAAGGGCCCAGGCCCTTGACCCGTGCATTGGTTTTTCCTGCGGACAAACCAATACGGTGCCAAGAGGCAATAGCAGACTTTAACCTGGTCGTTTCGGGTGCGAAGCACACGAAACGTATTGGTCCAGCGCTCGCTGGTCCGGGTCCCGGGGCGGATAGCCCCGGGTGGGGTTTGGGGTGAAACCCCAACGATATCGCGTTCAAAGGGCGCGTAGGTCGGCGCGATCTTTGTCTCGGGAAAACACCGGCGGTTTGCCCATGGGCGCGTCCATCATGATGCGCGAGCCGCCCGAATGCATTTGTCCTGTCCACACATCGAACCAGGTTCCTTTCGGCAAATACACACTGCGCGATGTGGCGCCTTGTTCCACGACGGGGGCGACGAGCAGCGCGTCACCGATGAGGAATTGATCATTGACTTTGCGGGCTTCGGGATCGTCTGGGAATTCGAGCATCAAGTGGCGTAGAATGGGCGTGCCGGTTTGAGCGGCTTCGGTCGCGAGAGCCATGAAATCCGGCGCGAGCGCGGCATGGATATGCGTCATGCGCCGGAAATGGTTTGTCGTTTCGGCATCCTTGTCCCAGGACCAATTGGCGTCTTTCATATTGCCGTCGTGCGTGCGCATGATGGGCGTGAATGCGCCAAGCTCGGTCCAGCGCATATACAGCTCCTTGGTGCTCGGCCCTCCGCTGAATCCCGCGATATCGTGCGTGACGAACGGAAAACCGCTCAACCCCAGATTGAGTAATGCGGGAATGACTGTGGGTAATCCGTCTTCTTTGGTCCACGTGGCTTCTTGGTCTCCCGCCCAAACGATTTGCGCCACAGCTTGTTCTCCGGTCCATCCGGAGCGAGTAAACACCGCCCAATCACCGTCTGGACGCGCTTTATCCATGACTTCGCGTGACCAACGATGCCATTCCGTGGGATAACGATTATGCATGGCCCGGCCGTCGGAGCCATCCATGTATTCGGCATCGAGCGGTACCCATTCGGCAAAATCCGCCATCCAACCGTCGATCCCCAATTGCGTGACCATCTTTGACAATTGGCTGCGTACGTATTCGCCCGTGGCTGGATTGGTCGGATCCGGATGGGACGAATCACCTGCCGGAGAAGCATGGAGATAGGTTTGTCCGCCTTTGCGAATGAGCATGTCGCCATCGGACATGGCGGTCCAATGGTCCAAGTTTGGCATGATGAACGGATTGGCATACGCCAGAAACTTGTAACCTTTGGTGTGGAGGTCCGTGATCATGCCTGCGAGATCAGGGTAAAGCATTTCATCGGCGACCCAGCGATATTGTACGCCATAACCTCCGCCGACGTTCATGCGTTTGCCCGTCCAATCTTGCGACCAAATGGCTCCGGCTTGAATGTTGTTTTGCTCGAGCG
>CAYSYX010000139.1:2535-6091 GCA_964435055.1 uncultured Polyangium sp.
CACCGGTCGCGAGCTCGAGCGTCGCGACGCGGGCAAGAACCGCGTCCCGGCCACCTTGCGCGCTGATCCAAGGCGCATACGCCCACGTCGGCGGGGCTTTGGGCCGACCGACTTCATTTCCCAATTGTCGAATCACGTCTTTGGGGGTTGGACCATGAAAAACCACGAACTCGACGGGTTTGTCGCTTTCGACTTCGATCCAGGCAATTCGTTCGTTCGTGGCGCAGAGATCGACAATGGTTCGGTAAGACGTACGGACGAGTGTACCAAACCCTCGATGATCGACGAAATAAGGCATCGGCAGGTAGGTCGTGTGGGCGTTGCCTTGGGTGCCGACCATATTGGGTGCCGCCGTGCGTCCGATGCCTTGTTCACTGACGAAAAGGGGGAATGTTTCACCGCGTTGATCGGTGCCGTTGTACTGTTCGCCAAACCCGTAAAATGATGCGTCGGCATCGCAAGCCAGGGGAACGGCGATGGATTTTGCGTCGGCAAAGCCGGTGACTTCGATATGGACGAGCGTGGATTCCTTGGGGGCGAGCACTTTTGTCGTAATCGTGGCGAGAGCTGTTTTTCCCGACAGCTCGATGGTGACGCCATCAGGTCCGGACGAACTGCCTTTGAACGTGGACAAGGCTTCGGCGACTTCTCCGTCGCGTTCGAACGACCAGAGAGCGAAGAGTGAGTTGACGAATTCATCATATCGTTTGACGGTGATGGCGGCTTCGTCGGAGATGGTGAAGAGTGTTTGCGAATCCGTCGCCAAGACAAACCCGCCATCGCTGCGGACGGAGACCTTGGTGCCGTCTTCGAGCGTGTATTCGGCCGGCGGGGGTGTCGTCGGCGTCGACGAGCAGCTCGCGATGAAAAGCGGGAGGGCGAAGATTACGAATGATTTGGGCTGCATCGGCTCATCCAACGCAATGTGGAGTTCGTCGTCAAGAAGGAACGTGGGCCGCGGCGAAGGCTATGGATTGCAGTGGATGAGGCGCTGAATTTTTCGGGAACTTTCGCCCCGCATCAGGTTACTCTGCCTGGTCGATGTCTCGATTCATCCATGGCGCGCTCATTTTGTCCGTGTTCGGCCACGCGGCATTTCTCGCGTATGGTGCGCCGAGGCCGCGTGTCAACGGCTCGATTGACCGGCGTTTTGGCTTGGCGACGATGGTGGCGACGCAAAAGGTCGTAGACAAGCATCAGGCTCGGGTCTTGCGAAAAGCTTTGATTGATGCAGCAAAGGCGGCTCGTTCCAAGGGCACGTTGCGTCTCGGGCAGTTTCTGATCGCGGCCAATCGGATCGATGCCGACGAGGATGGGCAAAGCTTCGACGATGAACAAGCCTTGGTCCAATATGAAAATCGTTTGTCCGAGCTGCAAAAGGTTTTGCGGGACGAATCCGTGGTTGCGTATGCGGCGCCAGAAGTTTTCAGCGATTTGCGATATTATGGTCGGCCTGGCGGCCGTATGGGCGACGCATTGCTCGATGGTGGGGGATCTTGTGAGCAATTGGCGCAGCTCGTCGTCGCGACGGCGTATGACGTGGGACGCGGCAAAGACGTTGCATTTCGAGCGTATGGCAAGCCCGGACCGGATGGCGCGGGGCATCTTGCGCCCATTGCGAAACACGAGGGCGTCGAATATGATTTGATGACGGGTGCACCGGCGGCTCAGGGCGGCGTTCGAGTTGCTCCGGACGAAATCATTGACGTGTATGCGCGGGTGCACGGGCTCGCGCCGATGCTCGAAGGCGCTACGTCGAAAAAAACGAACAAACCTTCGGAAAAGTTTGGCGGGGAAAAAAGTGAACCGTCGTCGGCGGCGAATCTGGAACCGGACCGAAAAAGTCTTGCGGCCGGGTTTCCTCCAAATGACGACGCATTTCCCGGGAGTTTGCCGTTGTATGCCGAACGAGCGCTCAAACCGCCTGGGTTTGGCGGGACAACGGAAGAAGGCCCCGTGGACGCGGAAGCGGCGATTGAACGAGCGCGTCATTGTGCGTATTTCGTACGCATGGCGGCGCTGAGCCCGCTCGTGGTGGATGTCGTTTCGGGCGAGAATGCGCGGCAGGACGAACATTCCTTCGAAGTCGTGCGAATACCGAATGCATCGCGTCTCGAACGGGAGGCGCGGCTATTGCGAGCGGCGGAGGATTTGGCGCGGAACAAATCCGTGGGTGATGCGGATCATTTGCTCGGATATGCTTGTCTTGCCGCATTGGGGGATATGGCGGCGGTGGATTTTTCATTGGCGCGAGAGCGACGTTTGTCCGCATTGGCGCTGGATACGAGCAAACGGGCGCGGGAAATGGGCAAACAGCTTCTTCGCGAGATTCCGTGGAAAACGCCGGATGGTGCGGAGTTGTCGCGGCAATTGCGGGTCGATTTCGCGGGGCGATTTTGGCTCTTGTTGTTTTTGGAGGGCAGTGAAGAGATCGTCTTGGATTTGGTGCGGCAGGGGGACGCGGACGATTGGGGACGAATCAGCTCGGCGGCGGCGCTTTTGTTATTTCCGAAGACCCGTGCTCGAGCATTCGATTCGGTGGGCAAGTTTTCCCGGCGGGATCAAGTCGACGTGATGCACGAGATATTTCATGCGCATGATCACTTGCGGCCTTGGGCGACGAATTACGAGCTCGAGCTGCCGCCGGAGGCTTCGGCGTCGGCAGTGACGTTTTACCAAGTATACCGAGTTTTCCGGGCGATGGCATTTCGACTTTGGGAAGGGCAGCGCGAGCCGCGGGAAACGGTGGACCAATTTTTGGAGGAGGCGCGCGAAGCGGGTTTGGAAGATGCGTGGCAAGCGGCGCTCATCGATTATTATGCGCGCAACGTATTGGCTTTGTATTCGCGGCGCAACAAGGGTCTGGAAATCATGGAAGCGTTGGATCGAGCGATTCAGACGAATCGGCATCCGTCGCTCGAGCCATTACGTCGGCAAATTGCGTATATCAAGGCTGAAGGGAAACTCGACGCGCGTACGCTTGCCGATGCATTTCGTCAGAAGTGAATTACTTGGGTGGCGCGACGACCGCTACGGTCCATTGTGGACTGACGTATTGGGCGTTGATGCTTTGACCGGGAATCCAGAAGGCGGCTTGGCTTGGGTCTTCGGTGCCTGCGCCGAGTTTGGCGCGGTCGAGCGCCGTGATCCAGAGCTGCTTGCATTGTTTTTGACCTTGCACCAGCGAACAGGTGCTGTTTTGCGGGGTCAAACGATGGCCGTAGGGTCGTTCGGAGGCATAAGCAAGCCAAACCCATTTTTTCCCCAACGTTGGCGCCCATTGCGGCCACGTGCTGCTCCAAACATCATTGGGACCATTCGATGCGCCGCGTTCCAATTCGAGCACTTGGTTATCGCTGCGACGAACCACGGCGATTCGGCCGCTCAAGTTGATGAGCGATTGTTGGGTTTTGATGGACCACCAGCCATTGGCGCGGGTAAAGGCGACGATGGATCCGTCGGGGGAAACGGACGGCAATACATTGTTTTCGCCGGTGTCCGGATTGGTTCCCGCGGCGGGTGGGGCATTGACGAGCACTTTGGGGGTGCCGAATTG
>CAYSYX010000139.1:6101-19284 GCA_964435055.1 uncultured Polyangium sp.
CATTTCGATCACGGATCCCAGCACGGTATCGTCTCCGAGGAGGCGCACATAATTGGCGTTGCTGTCATACGCGGTGAAAACGACGAAATCGCCTGCGGGGGACCAATCCGGCATCAAGGTTGCTTGACCATTGGCGGCCGGGATTTGCTGCACCATGTCGGCAAAATTGTTGGGAATCGGGGCATTCGTGTCGGGGTCTGTCAGGAGCAACCGCACGGTTCCCGCCGTATTTTGAGGAACGGTATCGGGCGCAGTAAACAACATCGCGGCGCGCGTATTCGCTTCGAGCGGGTTGAACGAGGCATACGTGCCGCGTAATGCCGGGCTCGGGCTGATTTTCGAAGCGTACGTGTTTTGCGCTCCGTCATAAGCCAGCGTGCCGAAGTTGAAATTGCCGCCATTGTACGAGTAGGAAAAACGTTTTCCGTCGCGGGAGATGCGATGGCAACCGGAACATGGTTGTCCGGGCGAAAGTTGCGGGCTGTTCGTCGGCAGCGGGATGTCCGTGCCTTTGATGATATCGAGCACGCGGAAACTTCCGGTCGAGGATTGCCAAACATAAATGGAGCTTTCGTCGATGCCGTCCGAAGCAATCGTCATGGTGCGTGCGGCGCTCGTCCGGAGTTTTCCTTGCGCATCGATGGCGTCGACGACGATGGTCATGGGCGAATCCGGCGAGGATGCGGCTACTTTCTTCCAAACATCGGCGGGAAATACCAATTCCAGGCTTGTCGTGTAAAACGACATGTCGAGCACGTCGGGGCTCGAGATGCGTACGCGGTAGGCGACGTTGGCGTTTCCTTGGGACCATTGCGCCTCGATGGGCGGAAGATTGGCCGGTAAAACGACGCCGTCTTCGGGATATTCCAGAACCGGGGCATTGGCTGGATCGGGATCGACCGTGGCCGTATCGAAAGCGGTTTGGGTCGTTGCGTCGGTGCCGGGCGAAAATGAAGCGCCTTGCAGGAGAATCGTCAAATTGGCTTCCGCATTCACGCCTTGGTAGAGCGCGCGTATTTTGGATTTTCCGCCGATGCCGCGACTGGAAATGGTGCCCAGATCGATACCGGCGAGATTTGCATTGTCAATCGACCATTCGACGTCGTTCGTGACGTCTATCTCGGCTTCTCCGTCGCGTTTTGCATAAGCATGCACGGATCGGGTGACGACGGTACCGTCGAGGCCTACCACGAATGAGGTGGTCACGGGATCGATGCGCAAGGTCAGGCCCGAAGGTGCGTCCGGGCCGGCGTCTTCGGAGTTTGTCGAGGTTGAAGACGTTCCCGTATTCGCCGGATCCGAGCACGACATCATCGCCGGAGCGCTCGAGCCAAAGCAGAAAACGAGGAGAAGCAGGGTTCGAGAAAAATGTCGCATCCCTTGATGGTACCGAAATCGTGCGTCGGATCGGCAAAAAAATCCCCTGCGTCGAGGCGAATGCCGTAATGTATCGCCGATCGAGGATAAACGAATGGAACGCAGAGCCCTTTTGAAGGCGGCTTTCGTATTGACCGTCGCGCCCGCGTTTCCGCGTGCGGCGCGCGCGTGTGACGGGCGAGATGGAACGGTCGAATCGTGTGATCGCTTATTGGCACGCATTGGACGTAATCATGGGCATGCGATCCCGATTGCCGTTTCCGATGTCGTCGCCGGAGCTGAAAAGACGTACGATTTGTCAGGTTCGTCCGGGCACAAACACCTGGTGACGGTGAGCGCATCGGATTTTGCAGCAGTTCGTCGCGGCGAACTGGTGCGTTTTGCATCGACGAAGGAGGGAGGGCATATTCATCGTTTGTCGCTCGAATGTGTTCCGCTTGTGGATCCTCCGTCGCGGATCAACGTTTGCGATATTCAAGTGGGAGGGAAAGACGAACACGAGTTCATCATCACGGCGGCGGACATGGCGGCGAAAGTCCAGAAAACGTACGATATTCATGGATTGGCCAACCACGCGCACGTCGTGACGTTCGGGCCGGCTGATTTTCGGGATCTCGAGGAGGGCAAGCAGGTCATGATTCAGAGTTCCGTTACCGATGCGCACTCGCATTTCGTGTATGTGAAATATTCTCGCAAAACCTGATGCGTCGTCGATGATGTCGTTGCCGTGAATCTTTGCTGGCGTCGGCGTTGGGAATGGGTCGCAGCTCATGTCGACCGGTATCTTGATCGAAACGAACTTGGGCAACATCGAACTCGAGCTCGACGACGTGCGGGCGCCGAAAACGGTAACGAACTTCTTGCGTTACGTTGACGCGGGGCATTATTCGGGGACGATCTTTCATCGAGTCATTGCGGGCTTCATGGCGCAGGGTGGCGGGTATGATCAGCGTTATGAGAAAAAGCCGACGAATCCACCGGTCGAGAATGAAGCGGACAATGGTTTGAAGAATGCGCGCGGGACGGTGGCGATGGCGCGTACGGGTGATCCGCATTCGGCGACGGCGCAATTCTTCATCAATTTGGTCGACAATACGTTTTTGAATCACACGGCGAAGACGGGTACGGGCTGGGGTTATACCGTATTCGGCAAGGTGACGTCGGGAATGGACGTCGTCGAGAAGATGGGCGGATTGGCGACGGGTCCTGCGGGTCCATTTGCCAAAGATGCGCCGGCCGAGCAGGTGGTGATTCACGCGGTGCGGCGGCGTTGAATTCGCACAATGGGAATTTCGTGGTTGGTGTGATGGGTTTTTCGTGAGGTATACGATGTCGTTGAATCATCGTCCGAGAAAAACGCGTTCGATGCTTGGTTGGCTTGGTCTTTCGCTGGTTGCGGCGGTTTTTGCGGGAGCGTGCGGCAGTGATCCGCCTGCGCCTCCGGCGAAACCCGATTATGGCCCGCGGCCGCCGATGCCCGATACAGCGGCTCAAACGGGCGCTCAGCGGCTGACGGTGCCGCAATACGGAAATACGATTCGCGATATTTTCGGCAAAGACATCAATGTGCCGACGGCCATTGAAGCCGATGCGGCGCTCGATGGTTTTGTCGCAATTGGTGCGTCCGTCAGTACCATTTCACCAAGCGGCGTCGAAAAATACGAAAAAGCGGCGTTTGCGATTGCGCAGCAAGTGATTGCGGACGATGCGCACAAGGCCGTTGTCTTGCAATGCAAGCCGACGGGGCCCGACGATATGGCGTGTGCCAAAGAAACGGTCACGCGTCTCGGGAAAAAGCTTTACCGTAGGCAGCTCACGGATGCCGAAACCACGCGATTGACGAATATTTTCATGCAGGCGTCCGCGGCGCTCGGCGGGTTTGACCGGGGCCTCGAGTATGCCATTGCGGCGATGCTTCAATCACCGCACTTTCTCTATCGTCCCCAGGTGGGCGAGGCGGATCCGGCGCATGCGGGCCAATTGCGTTACACGAGCCTGGAGATGGCGTCGCGATTGTCGTATTTCCTATGGAACAGCACGCCGGATGATGAATTGCTGGCGGCTGCGGAAAAGGGCGATCTCGTCAATGACGCGGCGCTGGGCGCGCAAATCGAGCGGATGCTCGCGTCTGCGCGGGCGCACGAGGGCCTGCGTGCATTCGTCACGGATTGGTTGAAACTCCGCGAGCTCGATAACCTCAACAAAGACCCGACGCTCTTTACGTATTACAGCCCGGACCTCGGGCCGATGGTCCGTGAAGAAACCCTGCGCCTTTTCGAGCACCTCGTTTTCGAGCTCGATACGGACGTGCGCGAAATCATGACGACGCGACAAACGTTTGTAAATACGAAGCTCGCGTCGATGTACATGATTGCGTCTCCCGCCGACGAAGGTTTTAATCTCGTCGAGTTTCCGGAGAATTCTCCGCGGGTTGGTTTGTTGGGGCATGCGAGTATTTTGGCGTTGCATTCGCATCCGCGGGCGACATCGTCGACGTTGCGGGGCAAATTCATTCGCGAAGGATTGCTTTGCGATACGATTCCGCCGCCTCCGGCGAACGTGAATACGGGTTTGCCCGAGCCTTCGCAGACGGCGCGGACGTTGCGCGAGCGTATGCAGCCGCATTTGCAGGATCCCGTGTGCAAGAGTTGCCATATTCTCTTGGATCCCATCGGACTCGGCCTCGAGAATTTCGATGCAATCGGTCGATATCGGGCGAAAGAAGTGGGAGCGGTCATTGATGCGTCCGGGGACCTCGATGGAGTCAAGTTTGCCGATGCGCGGGCCTTGTCGAAGGGGATTCACGACAGTCCGAAATTCGCGCCGTGCATCGTGCGCAAAGTATTCAGTTATGCGACGGGGTTCCGTCCCGCCGACGCGGATGCGGCTACGTTGAGAACCCTTCATTGGGATTTCCGCGACTCCGGATATCGGATGAAAGAACTCTTGAAGCTCGTGGCGATGAGTCCGGCATTTCGATTGGCCCAGAAGCCGCAGTGAAAGGAAACGAGGTAATCGCCATGAAAAGGACGAAACTTTCGCGCAGGACGATGCTTCGGGGAATGGTCGGAGGGGTTGCGGTCGGTATCGGCCTTCCGGCGCTCGAGATATTCTTGAATCGCCACGGTACGGCGTATGCCGCCGGAGATGCCTTACCCAAGCGATTTGGGATTTTCTTTTGGGGCAATGGCATGTTGCCCGATTTGTGGACGCCTGCAAAAACGGGAACGACATGGGATCCTTCGCCCACGTTGATGCCGCTGGCGGACGTCAAAGACAAGATCAACGTCATTACGGGCATGAAGGTGTACACGGGAAGCAATTTCCCGCATGGTTCCGGAGCTGTAGGTATTCTTTCCGGGGCGCCGTTTGCCAATGACAACAAAGACGATTCCACGTTTTCGGTGCCGAGCATTGATCAAGTCATTGCGGCGGCGATTGGTCAAGACACACGATTCCGATCGCTCGAGACGTCCGTGCAAGCCGGAGGGGCGGGTTGGTCCTACAATGGCGTGAACAGCCGCAATACGCCGGAATCATCGCCGGCGGCATTTTTTAATCGCGTCTTCGTCGATGGATTCGTGATGCCCGGTTCCATGGCGCCTCCGGACCCGCGTTTGCCTTTGCGCAAGAGCATTTTGGACGGCGTGATCGACGAAGCGACGGCATTGCAAGGCGTGCTTGGAAGTACCGACAAAGCGCGTCTCGAACAACACCTCGACGGTATTCGCACGTTGGAAAAACAAATTGAAAAGCTCCAGCAGAATCCGCCGGCCTTGTTGTCGTGCGCCGTTCCGCCGAAGCCGCTCGATGAATATCCCGATATCGACGGGCGTCCGCAGTTGTCGGAGATTTCGCGTGTTTTGGTGGATACGCTCGTGATGGCGCTCGCCTGCGATCAAACGCGAGTTTTCAGCCATTGGTTTTCGCATTCCGTGAGCAATATCTTGTTTCCGCTTCCGAATATCGATTCGGGGCATCATCAGCTCACGCATGACGAACCCACGCCGCAGCCGAAGGTCGCCAGCATTTTGCTCTACATCATGGAAGAATTCCGGTACATGATCAAAGCGCTCGCGGCGGTGCCCGAAGGCGACACGACGTTGCTCGACCATTGCGCCATTCTTGGGACGAGCGATTGTTCGTTGGGACAATCGCATTCGGTGGAAGAATACCCCATCATCATTGCCGGTGGTTGCAACGGCGCATTGCAAACGGGGATTCATTATCGTTCGGCGTCGAGCGAGAATACGAGCAAAGTGCTCCTCACGCTGGCACGGGCGATGGGACTCACGCTTGATTCGTACGGAAAGGGCGGCGGGCTCGTGACATCGAGTTTGTCGGCGATCGAAGTATGAAAAACCGAACCTTACATACCGGATTGTTTTTCCTGGCCGCTGCTTTGCTTTCGGGGTGTGCTCCGGACGAACCTACGGCCGAGGAACTTTCGTGCACGAGCGGCGAGAAATACGTGACCGTATTGACTTCGCTGGCGTTTACGATTGCCGAAAACAACGTTGCCCCCGGATTCAATCTGGATGATCGGGTCAGTGACGGCAACGATACCCTTTCTTGTGGAAAAGAGGATTTCGTCGATCCCGATGGTGTTCCGGGCATTGACAATCGTCTCGCGACGCTCATTCCGGTGATCAAGGATCAAGTGGGCGATGCTGTGGATGGATTGGTGCAAGGGGCCATCAACGACGGGGAGCTCGTCATTCTCACCGAATTGGAGAATGTCGACGATTGGATGAATGACAGTTGTGTCAACGTCGGTGTGCAGATTGGCCAAAAGAAACGTCCCAATTTGGGGACCGACGGGGTCATCGAGGCTTACCAGACGTTCGATGCGGATCCGACCGTGCCGCGGAGCTA
The DNA here is from genome assembly GCA_964435055.1 of uncultured Polyangium sp. Taxonomy (GTDB): domain Bacteria; phylum Myxococcota_A; class Polyangia; order Polyangiales; family Polyangiaceae; genus Polyangium. Next base: position 12,354 of record CAYSYX010000139.1, read on the forward strand.
CGTCACGAAAGCGAGCATCAAAGACGGCGTGCTTTCGACCGGTGCATTTCCGGTCGTGGTGCCCATTGCGATTTTCGACGTATCTTTCACGATTCACTTGGAAAAGGCGCGGATGCGATTTTCCATCGATGAAGAAGGTAAAACGCATGGGTATTTGGGTGGCGGAATGCTCCCGCAAGAGATTCTCGACGGCGTGGCCGAAGGTGCGGGAGTCGATCAATATTTGCCGGCGATCAAATTGGCCATGGAAGCGAATACCGATATGGCGTACGACGAAGAAATTGGCAAATGCGCGCGTTTTTCCGGGGCGCTCGAATTTTCGGGAACGCCGGCGTTCATTCGGCGCTAGACACATCATAGAATCGTTGGTGGAGCAACATGAGCGAAAAACTCGAGGGTAAGGTTTGTCTGATCACCGGGGGCACCGAAGGCATTGGCAAAGCGGCGGCGCTCGAATTGGCGCGGCGCGGGGTCACGTTGACGGTTGTCGGGAGAAACCGCGAAAAAACCGAGCGTGTCGTTGGCGAGCTGAAGGCTGCGGGGGGACATGATCGGGTGGGCATGTTGCTCGGCGATATGAGCAAAATTGCGGACGTCAAAGCGGTGGCCAAGGAGTTTGCCGCAAAAAACGAGCGCCTCGATATTTTGATCAACAATGCCGGGGCGTGGTTCGAGAAATACGGGCTGACCTCGGACGGCATCGAGCAGACGTTTGCCTTGAACCATCTGTCGTATTTCGTGCTCACGCGCGATTTGCTCGAATTGATTCGTAAAACGCCGGGGGCTCGCGTGGTGAGCACATCGAGCGGGGCGCATCAAATGAGTCGTTTCGACTTGCAGACCGTGGTCAAACGGAATGGTTCGGCGGGGTTTCCAGCGTATGCCGATTCCAAATTGGCGAACGTTCTTTTTACGCTGGAATTGGCCAAGCGATTGTCGGGGACGACGGCCGTGGCCAATTGTTATCACCCGGGGTTTGTCCGGTCGGCGTTTGGCTGGAACAACGGCGGGTTCATCAAGGCGTTCTTTGGACTTGGTCAGAGGCTCGTTGCTCGCTCGCCGGAAAAAGGAGCGGAAACGATGTTATGGCTGGCGACGAACCCGGAGGCTGCGGGATTCAGCGGGCAATACTTCTTCGACATGAAGGCTCGACGGCCGAAAGCTCGCGGGGATGACGAGGGACTCGCTCGAGCATTGTGGGATTTGAGTGAGAACCTTGTGGGGAAGTGAGCCTCGTTTCAGGGATTGGCGAGTACGGCAAAGAGATCCGCGCCGCTCGTCGCGGTGATGAGGGGGGTGGTCGGCACATCGAGTTCCCCATAAAACTCGCCGCCGGTGATGGTTGTCCCGTCGCTGGTGACAGCCGTCGACCATCCGTATTGATTGCCGGATTTGCCATACGCGACGGTCCAGACATGGGACCAGTCCGTGTTGCGAAGTTTGACGAGGAACGTGTCGGTGGTTCCCGTGGACGACGCCGTGGGGCCCGCCGGATTACCGAAATTGATGGATCCGCTGAAATGGCCGAATAGGGTGATATTTCCGGCGAGATCGGTGGCGACCGATGTGCCCGTTGCCGTTCCGGATTGGCCGCCGCTTTGGGCTTTCGATTGATTGCCGGTTTGGGCGTCGAGTTGGGCAAGAAAAACGTCGCTCGTCGTGGTCGATGCCGCGACGGTGGTGGCGCCGTTTTTCCAGTCGATTGTTCCGATAAATTCGCCCGTAACGAAGACTTGACCGCCGGCTCCGATGGTCAGGCCGTTGGCGCGTTGATCTTTGGTTTGTCCATACAGATTGCCCCAGCGGTAAGCGCCGTCGGCGTGGGCGTAACGTGCGACGAAAAAGTCGAAATCGCCGCCTTTCGTGATGTCCCCGGCGCCGAGGTTCGTATTGGTATTGTCGGCATTTCCGACGACGATGACGTCGCCGTCGGACGTCATGGCAATACCGCGGCCATATTGAACACCACCCGATTTGATGATTTTGCTCCAGAGGCTCGTATTGTCCGGTTTTGAGCAAGTGACGTAGAAGTCGGTGCTGGTGGCTGTTTGCATATTGCCGTCGAAATTGATGCCGCCGGTGGTGGAGCCGATAGCGCAATAATTTCCCGAAGGATCAACGGCGATCCCGACGATGTCTTGGGTTCCGCCGTCGCTGATCCTTCGTGATGCGAGCAGTGTTCCCGCGGCGTCGTATTTCACAATGAATCCGTCGACGCCATTGGAGGTGACGGACATATCGGCGATGTTCGCAATGCCCAAGAATGAGCCGCCGACGATGATATTGCCATTCTTTTCGACGGCGACGCTGCGGGCCACGGCGTAACTCGTGCTCGTAAATCGTTTTTCCCAGATGACCTTTTTGTCGGAGCTGAGTTTGGCGATATACGCCGTGCCGAACGTGATTCCGTAACCATCGGCGCCGAGGGTTCCGTCGACCATACCCACCACGACATATTCGTCATTGGGGGCCGCTGCGACGGAGAAAATCGCGTCGTCTTTGAGTATGCCATTTCCGCTGGGTGGAGCATACGTCCATAATGGGTTGCCCGTGCACATCGGAGCGGCGACGCCGTCGCAATCATCGTCTTCGAGCGTCGCGCAATTTTCGGGTAATGGCAGAGCCACTTGGATGCAAGTGGAAATGGATCGACCATCTTCCGCGCACAACCCTCGCCCCGGACCACAAGCGCCGAGTTTGCCGGTATCGCAATCGGTCAAGGCATTGGCGACGGTGCATTTGCATTCGGGGTCGTCGATGTCCGCCAAACCGTCGCAATCTTGATCTCCCGGTGAAACGCAGTTTTCGACAATGGGAAGGATTTCGCCGATACACTCGCCAAAAGCGGTTCCATCTGCCAAACACGTTTCGATGCCGGATGCACACGTTCCCACGTTCGCCGTATTGACCGGGCCCGAATAACAAGCTCGCCGTTGGTCGGGAATGCAGATCTTTTCCGCCCCCATACCGCCGACGTCTCCGGAGCTCGAGCTCTCGGAGTAGGTCCCGTTTGTCTCGAGCCGGCATGCGACAAACGACAACGTGGCAATCAAATGACCCAAACCAATCAATACATACTGCGAACGATTCAAATGGGACATGGAGTTCTCCTCGTATCCACGACGGCATGTCGATTGGGCGAAGGATGGTCGGTTATGGAAGGAATCGACCTTATCCTTTTCATCGTGGGGAATCAATCCAATCGGTGGAGTCTGCAACGCGAAGTGACTTGCGTATCCGGTCGTCGGAGGGACTTCATTTGAGTACCAACGAATTCGTGACGGGTATGTGTTCGGGTCATTCGCCGTGGAATACGTTTGTTGTCACGCCGGTTGCGCTGGACGCACGACCTGCTTGACATCGCCCAACGCTCGCGGTGTCCTTTCGTTCGCTCGAGGGAGTGAAGGAGCACGATGCTTCGTTTTTGGCAGCGCCGTAAAGATGATGAACGGACGAGTTCGGCCCCGTCGGCGGGATCGGAGTCTTCGCGCGCTGGACAAACCCCGTTTCAACCCGGCATGCAGATCGCTGGAAAGTTCACGCTTCAGCGCCTGATTGGTTCGGGATCGATGGGCAGTGTCTTCGAAGCGTGGGACATGTTCGTCGAGCGGCGGGTGGCGATCAAATTGATGCACCCGGGCTTCGATCGGGATCCGGCGATGATCGCTCGCTTTCGACGGGAAGCGCAGACGACGGCGGCCATACGTCATCCCAACGTCGTGACGATCCATGAAGTGGGTCAACGTCGCGACGGCACGTTCTACATGGTGCAAGAATTATTGTCGGGAGAAACCCTACGCGATTATCTCGGCGCGCGTGGGAGGCTTTCCGAGCACGAAGCAATGACGATCATGGTGCCCATCATGGGGGCGCTCGTCGCGGCGCACAAACGCGGCATCGTGCATCGCGACATCAAGCCCGAGAACATCATTTTGACCAGCACGTCGAGCGAAATCGTTCCGAAACTCGTCGATTTCGGCTTGGCGCGTGTGCATTCGCCCAACCCGAATCTGCACAAACTCACGTTGCACGGTGTCGTGATGGGCACGCCCGAGTACATGTCGCCCGAGCAGGCGCAGGGTTTGTCCAACGTGGATGCTCGGGCTGATGTTTGGTCGGTCGGCGCGGTTTTGTTCGAGTTGCTCTCGGGCAAACGGCCGTATGAAGGGCCGACGCAGCAAGCGGTGCTCGTCAAGATCATCACGCAGCCGCCGCCGATTTTGTCGATGCTCGTGGATGACATTCCGACGCCGTATCTCGAGGTGATTCAACAGGCGCTCGTCCCGGACAAAGACGCTCGGTTGCAGACGATGCAGATATTCCGAGACAAACTCGTTTTGGCATTCGAACGGATGTCGCAACATGCGGTGTTTGCTCCGCCACTGTCCGCGGATGACGACGTCGAAGAGGTCGCGGATGTATTGTCGGTGCGGCATCCCAAAGAAGTCGGCAGCGATGTTTTGGAGCTTGATCCGACGGATTTGGTCGACGAAGACACGCATGTCGACGGCACGGAGGTGCTCGATGCCGGGGCGCTTTTGTCGGTGGTTCCTCGGGCCGAATACGAATGGCGGGAAGCGGTCGATGCATTGCAGGATGCCCCATTGCTTCGCGACGAAGCCAAAGCGATTGATGCTTTGTCGGTCAATTCGCTGCGGGATGCGACGAAATTCGCCGACCGCGCATTGACCACGGCGGGGGACGAAGCCGCCGTTCGGGCCAGAATGCGCCTCGTGCATGCCATTGCGTATCGGTGGCTCGGGAATCTATTCGAGACGAAGAATGCGGCTGAAGAAGCGTTGAGCCTGCTACCTCGGGGAAGCACGGCATTTCATGCGGCATTGGGGCACCTCGTCATTGCGTGTGGAAATCTGGGCGATGTCGATCGTCTTCGGGCTGTCGATACGCTGCTCGGGGAGCTCGAGGCGGAAGGTCCGACGAGCGAAGCGCATGTCATTTCGGTATCACGACTCACGGTCGCACTTTTGCGCAGTGGTTTGCCGGATCGAGCGCACGAGGGGTTATCGACGGCGCAGAAAATGGTTCAGCGACACAGCATTACGAGTCCGTTTGTCCTGGCGTGGCTCGAAGTGGCGCGTGCGGAAATGGCTTTGCACGAAGCGGATCTGACGTCGTACATTCGGCGCGTGGAACGAGCGGTCGAGAATTTCACGTCGTCCGGGGATATGCGCAATACGTGTTTGCAGCGGGTGAACATCGGTAATGCGTATGTGCATTTGGGGGCGTATCCACTGGCGGTATCGGCATTTCGAGAAGCCTTGGCGATCGCCGAGCCGATGCAGCTCGATTATGTATGCTCGATTTTGGCGAATTTGGGGCATGCGCTGGCGCATCTCGGCAATGTCGAAGAAGCGCACAATGTCGAAAATGCGGCCCTCGAATTGGTGGTGCAGCAAGGGAATCGTCGCGGCGAGGGATTCATTTGCATTTACATGTCGATGATCAATCGCTTGGCGGGGGACAAAGAAGGGGCGCTGGAGATGGCCAAACGAGCGCTCGATGTATCCGAAGGTGCTCCGGCCGTTCGTGCGTACGCATTGGCGCTCATGGCGGGAATTGCGATTGCGAAGAATCAGGAAGCCGAGGCTTTGGCGCTTTCCAGCGAAGCCATGGAGATACTCAATCGGCTCGACGGAATCGAAGAAGGCGAAAGTCTGATTCGCTGGACGCGCGCTTTGGCTTTACGAGCTGCGGGCAAAGAAGCGGAAGCCGCGTCGGAGATTCGTGTGGCCCGGGATCGTTTGCTGAAGCGGGCGGAGCGAATCAGCGACGTTCGTTGGCGACAGAGTTTCTTGGAGCAGGTCAATGACAATGCGCGGGTATTGGAATTCGCGTCGTCATGGCTGGGCGAGGATCAGAAATAGGGGCGTAAAACGACGGAGGCATACGGGAATACGTTCGAGCCCGTATCGAATCGTTGACCTTGAAGGCCGCCTTCGACGCCGAGCCCGAGGACGTTTCCGACGCGGTAGCGATACCCGGCGCGGGCCGCTCCGCCAAACCCGAATTGCGTGTCGACGCCCAAAAGCACGCTGAGGCCCGTGGTCAAACCCAAATAGAAGCCGTCTTTTCCGAATGGAGAAAACTCGACGCGCGGTCCGACGGTCGTGAATGTCGCTGAGGTTTGGCTGATCCAACCGCCCGGCGCGGGAGGTTCACACTTGTCGCAACCGGCTTGCGGTTCGAGGAATTGGGTTGGTCGAAATGGATCCGTTCCGCTCGCGCGGATCATTCCGTGCTCGAATGTCGTGATATCACCGCCGATCGTCCACCGGTCCGTGATATTGACGCCGGCGTGCAGTCCCAGCGTCACGGCGCCAAAACCTGTCGAATTGATCAGAGGATGATTGACCATTGCATACGAACCACCCGCCGACAAACCGACGAACACTCGCTTTTCTTTCTCGGGGGCTTGGTATCCTTCTTCGGCGTGCGCCGCCGCAGTGGCCAAGGTGAAGGTCATCAATGAAATACCGAGGCTGACGAGAACACGAACATGCATGATTTCACCTGATTGGGTTCGGAATGCCGGCCGCATTCCTCGGTTGTATCAACCGGCAAGTCCCATGCCATGCTTTTCGGATTTTTGCTGTTGAAAAGTAATGACCCGAGGCGCCCAAGCTTCGGGCATGCGGCGGTACGGGACGCACGAACTGCGCAAACCGTTTGCGCAAATTGTGAAGGCGAGTCTCGGGACGTTGCACAAATTGTGCAACCATGCGAACGTGCGGTTCGCGATGGTGCGTTGGTCTTGGCCCATGGTATAGGCAAGTGGCTACGTCGTTGCATTCGGAGATACGCGCATGACCCAGTCGAATGTGGAAGTGTCGAGGACCCTCGTGAGCGCCGGTTGTATTTCTTTGGAGGAAGTTGCGCGTCATCCCCTGCCGGGAATGGCCATTCCGGATCA
>CAYSYX010000140.1:0-17536 GCA_964435055.1 uncultured Polyangium sp.
GCCGGTCCGACGCTGGTGTTCGCGGCGCATCCGAAGTGTCCGTGCACACGGGCCGGCCTTGCGGAGTTGCAAAGAATCATGGATCGAGTCGGCGATAGGTTGCAAGCTTACGTCGTATTTCTCAATTTGGAGGGAGCGGAGGATTCAATAGAGGACTCGATTCAGGACGCAGCGCAGCGTATTGCCGGCGTGAAGATTCTCCGTGATGACGGTCAGGCGATGCGCCGATTCGGGGCTTTGACGTCGGGACAAACCTATTTGTATGACGAGCAAGGGAAATTGGTTTTTCAAGGCGGCATCACGCCCGCGCGAGGTCAAATGGGGGACAACGCCGGAACGCGAGCGATTCTCTCGTATCTGACCGAGCGAACGCGGGATGTCGAGCTGACACCTGCGTACGGGTGTCCATTGTCTTCGGCGCAGGCTCCCTGAGGGATAGAGATAAAGGGGCAACGACCAAATGCAATCCGATCAGGCTCCACTAAGTGTACGGAATTTCAATGACGAACGATGTCGTCGAATACTCGACCAGCAGCTGCATCAAATCTATTGCCAGGCGGATCATACATTTTTTTATTTGATGATCGCGCAATGGTTCGTGAGTATTGCCGTGGCCTCATGGGTGGCGCCGCGGACGTGGATTGGCACGACCAGCGCGACGCATCCGCACGTGTGGCTTGCGGTTTTTCTTGGCGGAACGATTACATCCGTGCCGGTATTTCTCGCCCGAACCAGGCCCGGGGCGACCGTGACTCGGCATACGATCGCAGCCGGGCAGATGCTCATGGCGGCGTTATTGATTCATTTGACCGGCGGACGCATCGAAACGCATTTCCACATTTTTGGTTCGCTCGCGTTTTTGGCGTTCTATCGCGATTGGAAGGTGCTCGTGACGGCCACGGGCATCGTTGCGTTGGATCACGCATTGCGGGGAATGTTTTGGCCGGAATCGGTCTTCGGGGTCCTCTCGGGCAGCAATTGGCGCTGGATTGAACATGCGGTATGGGTGTTGTTCGAGGACTTTTTTCTGATTCGTTCGATCTTGAAGGCGCACGATGAGATGCGCGAAATCGCCGAAACTCAGGCGTCGCTCGAAAATACCAATGAGCGCATGGAGAAGACCATCGTCGAACGTACGGCCGAATTGGTCCAAGCCAAAGAATTCGCAGAGAATGCAAGTCGCGTCAAAAGTGAATTTCTGGCCAACATGAGTCACGAAATTCGGACGCCGATGAATGCTGTCATCGGTATGACCGGCCTGTTGCTCGATACCCGACTCGACTCCGAGCAAGCCGAGTTTGTGAAGACGATTCGCGAAAGCGGCGATGCGTTGCTCGTCATCATCAACGACGTGCTTGATTTTTCAAAAATCGAAGCGGATCAAGTCGTGCTCGAAGAGGTCGAATTCGACTTGCATCAATGCCTGGAGTCCGCCGCGGATTTGGTCGCCGAATCGGCGGCCTCGAAAAAGCTCGAACTGGTCTGCTCGATCGATCCCAAGGTTCCCCAATCGATCGTCGGTGATACGACTCGATTGCGCCAAATTTTGGTGAATTTACTCAGCAATGCGGTCAAATTCACGCACGTGGGGGAAGTGGTTCTTGCGGTATCGATGGATGAGCCCTCGGGGGAATCGACGGAGTCGACGTGTGTGCTGCAATTTTCAGTCACCGATACGGGGATTGGTATTCCGCAGGAACGCATGGACCGGCTGTTTCGTTCATTCAGTCAGGTGGATTCGTCCACGACGCGAAAATACGGCGGTACGGGGCTTGGGTTGGCGATTTCGAAGCGTCTCGTCGAGCTGATGGGGGGGACGTTGCGTGTCGATAGCGAAATTGGTAAAGGGTCGACATTTTCGTTTTCATTGCGCGTAAAACCCAGCATTCTCATGGGGCGATTGTCGATTTCGTCGGAAAATGCGGCTTTACGGGGCAAACGCATCTTGGTCGTCGACGACAATGCAACCAATCGCAATTTGCTGGCGCGACAAATTCAATCGTGGGGACTACGTTCCGAGTTGGCGCCTTCCGGGATCGAAGCGCTGAACATATTGGGGCGTGGTGAAGTCTTCGACTTGGCGATCCTCGATATGCAGATGCCCGAAATGGATGGTTTGACGCTGGCCAAGCGTATTCGCGAAAGTTATCCGCAATTGCCGCTGATGATGCTCACGTCCGTGGGTTTTCGCATGACCGGTGTGGCCGATAATCTTTTCGATGCATTCATGACGAAGCCTACGAAGGCCGCCGTGTTGCATGAACGAATCGCGCGTACCTTGGTGCGTCGCGGATTCGAGCAGGAATCGGTCGTCGGTTCGGTTTTTTCGCAGGACATGGCGTCGTTATTGCCCCGCAAAATTCTTTTGGCCGAAGATCATCTCGTCAATCAAAAACTCGCCGTGGCGACCTTGAATCGGCTTGGATACCGGCCGGATCTCGTCGCCAATGGTCTCGAAGCGGTCGAAGCATTAAAACGTCAACATTACGATGTCGTGCTCATGGATGTACAAATGCCCGAGCTCAACGGCATTGACGCAACGAAGCAAATTCGGTCCGTTCTCCCGAGCGATCGGCAGCCATACATCATCGCCATTACGGCCAATGCCGCCGTGCAGGACCAAGAAGCATGTTTGCGGGCGGGAATGAACGATTACATCGCCAAACCATTTCGCATGCAAGAGCTCGTGCGCGCTTTGAAGCGAAGCGGTGACGGAGCCTCGCGGGATAGCCGGACTTCAGCACCTCCCGTCGCGGCGATTGATGAACGAGCTTTCGACGAATTGCGTGAGCTTTTCGCGGACGCCGGTGGAGTTGGTCGGATTGTTGCCGAGTTCATCGAGACGACCGCCCGTTTGCTCGGTGATATTCAAATGTTCGCGGTCGAGGGGCGAAGTGCGGAGGCGGCAAAAGCCGCTCATCAAATCGTATCTTCGGCGCGTAGTTTTGGAGCGCATCGCTTTTCATCGCTGGCATCGAAAACCGAACAATCGGCAAAAGTCGGCAACATCGACGAAATGCGCGCCACGTGCAAAACGCTCGAGCTGGAGTTCGTCCTCGTCCGTGAGGCGCTCGAGGCTCGAAGTGCTGCGAATGCGGAATAATCCAACGAATGACAGGGACGTTCGGGGAGGACGATATCGCTTGGGGATCAGGTTTGTCGCTTAAATCCCACAGCCATTGACGACGATTCCGCCGCCCGCCAGATCTTCGCATCCGCACCCGGTCATACCCGCGCTTCCGAGGCACGCGCACGTCGCCTGCGCGCCCATGCAATTGGCAGGCAAATCCATGCAATCGACCGACGTGTCGCCTTCCACGCAGTATTGCGTTCCAATCGTACACGCCCCATTGCCGCACCAAAATGTGCCTGCTGCGGGGACACACGCATTGGGGCGCGTATCAATTTGATAATCGAGCATGGTCGGACAAGGCCCCTTCGCGTGGGACTTGCCGTCACAACCGCAAACTGTCGTGAATGTGCCTTCGCCGCAGCTCGGTGGATAGGTGACGCATTTTTTCGTCGTCGGCCCGCAGGCGCCGTCATCCGTGGGCAAACAAATGAGATTGAACCCCGTCGTGCAATCGGCATCCGATGTGCACGTATCGCCCTCCATTGCGGAGCCCGACGAGCTCGATGACGTTTGTTGACCCGTGTCGCTGCAAGCGGCGGCCAGAACGGCGCTCGCAAGGCTGATACAAAACAAGGAAATCCGAGTACGCATGCGGTGACCATTAACGTGTCGGCGGTCGCTTGACAAGAGCCTTACGAACACGCCGGGGATTTTCGTTGCATTCGTTTTCGCCGCACGATCCACAGCGTGCCGAGGATCCCCAAGGTGATGACGTTCGGCTCCGATCCCTCCGAGGCCTGCATTTCGCAACCGCATCCGGTCCGGCCCCGTAAAACCTGAAAATTCTTGGGATCCGGAGGCAGGTTTTTCCCGTCCAAGGAAGCGTTGTTTCCGGTCACTACGAAGCTCGCCCAATAACGCGGATGCGCATACGCTTGGCGCACCGAAAGCTGAGCCAGGCGCATTCCTTCGCCTCGTCCGGCGCCTTGGGCCAAATTCTCGTAATACTTGACCATCATGTTTTTCGTCGCCAAATCATCGACTTGCCACAAGCTCGTGACCTGCGTCTGCGCTCCGGCGATCATCATCGCCCGTTGAAGGCCATAAACGCCTTCGCCGCGCAAAGCTTGCCCCACGCCCGTTTCGCACGCGGAAAGCACGACGAGCTGCGTGCCGCGTAGATCCAAATTGGAGACTTCCAGCGCCGTGAGCACGCCGTCTTCCCGCTCCGTTTGGCTCTTTCGGCGGTTTGCCCCGACAAGCGCCAATCCCGAACGCAGAAGCGGATTGGCATTCCACGGATCGGGCCCCGTTTTCGACGCGTCCGCCGTCACGTTCGTGATGTCGGGCAGGAAAAACCCATGCGTGGCGATGTGCAAGACGCTCGGCCCGTGCAATTCTTTCAGCGTCTCTTCCGTTGCGGTCGTTCCTTCCAGCAAGCGCGCATCGGTGAGGCGTTTTTGGACTTCGTGGCCTTCCTGCTCCGTTCCGGCGAGCTGCGAGAAAAATACGTGCGACAATTCCACCCCGCTGCCTCGCGAGGATGTTCGGGCATTCGTTTCGCGCTCGATGGTTTGTCCAAAATCCGGATTTGCGACGATCACCGGACTTTGCTTGGCAGGCGCTCCGGCGTGTCCCAGGCGCAGCAAGTCGCGCCCGGTCATTAAATACGTAATGGACATCGATTCCACGAGATCGCGATCGTGTTCGTCGACCAAGGCATAAAAAGGAATGAAGTTCAATGCGCCATCGGGGCTCAACATGATCCAGCGCGTATTTCCGAGCGCCCTACGAATGGGTTGCATCAGCTGCAAATCCAACGCTCGAGCCGTCGCGCGATGTTGCTCTCCCGCCGAGATTTGCTCGACCCATTTCTTGGCCAGATCGGTCATGACCGAGGCGTATCCCAAGTCGACCCATGTCGGATCCCCGGTTTTATGCAAAACATACGCGGCCATGCGGGGCTTGCCCCATGTGGAATGTACCGGTGGGCCAAACGGTCGATGCGGTCGATATTCGATGATTTCCACCAGCGCGGCGCCTTCGGGAATCGCCGCCTGGACATCTTCCAAGCGCACGAGCGGCGCGTCGTCGAATTGCCGTTTCGATTTCTTGTTGATTTGCGCGATCAATCGTTCTTCGGCCGTCCGGCGCTGCTCCTCCAAATCGAAAAGATCGTTCTCGTAATCTTCGAACGTCACGTCGACCGGGCCGCGCGAGATCATGGTCGACATCTGCGCGGACAAATTACTGAATTCGCGCGCCAACACGCGCCCCTCGTCGTCGAGGTTTTCGCGTAATGCAGAAACGCCCGCCAACATGGCCTCGAAGACCATTCCTTTTCGGCGCAAAATGGTTCGTAATGCCAATCGCGCCGCGCCGACATCCGTCGGCATGTATTGCTGGTGCAACGACACGATGGTATTCGTATCGTTCGCGATGTGCTGCGCCACCAGACGTTTTTGCCGTTCGGACCCGAGACTCAAGACGTGTCGAGCGCGTTTGTCGGCCAGCTCCGCGGCCCGATCCGCCAAGGCCAACGCTTCTCGCGGTCGATTGGCGAGGACGTACAGATTGGTCAAATGGCGCAATGTTCGAACGATGGCGGGATGGAAGTCGATGTATACTTTCTCCGCCCAAACGAGCGATTCTTGCAAAAGTCGCTCGGCCTCTCGCAGCTCGCCGCGACGCGTGGCCACCAGGCCCATATTCATCAAAATACGAGCCCTCACGGTCTTGGGAATGGCATACGACGACTCGAGATACCTTTCGACTTGCTTTAGTGATTCCGCAGCTTTGGATGTCTCCCCTTTGGCCAAATACAATTCCCCCTGATGCAAATCCGGAAGCAATGTGTTGGCGGGTTGATTGCTTTGAAAACGGAGCACCGCGCGCATTTGCTCGATGCACTCCGCCGCTGCTCGGTGTTCTCCTCGATTGCGATGCAATTGCCCCAGAATGTCGAGCGCTTGCAGGATGATCGCGTAGACGTGCCCCGGTCTTCCGGGGGCGAATTCATATTGATCGACGGCTTTGCGCAGAAGCGTGTGGGCCTGATCATGGTCGCCCGTGTAATACGCAAGCGATCCGGCGATCAGCGGCTCGAAACCACGGTCGACGTGCTTGACGAATTCTGTCTTCTTCGCGAGAATCGGGAGCAACACCGACGAGCCGCGACGTACGTCCCCATAACGCGTCGCCAACCAACCCTGAAGCACGAGATTGTATTCACCGCCGGGTCGCGCGAGCAAAGTATCGAGGGCCTGCATTGCGTCCCGATAATCGTGATCGCTCGCCAATACCCGAACCTTCTCGGCGAGCTCATCATTGGATTGCGCCGGATCCTGCGTCGTCGGAGGCTCCGTCGCCCATGCATTCTCGGCCCGAGCGATCCAGCTCGTGGTCAATGCCAATGAAATCGTCGTCAAACAACGATAGACACGTTTGCTCACGGCTCCGGCTCCGCCCATTGCGTTGGAAATGTGTCGACCGTCGTCAAGTAACGAACCGCTTCCCAAGGCGTTTTCGGCAATCGACAAAAATAGCGCATGGAATTGCGCAAAGAGCCAAACGTGCGTTCGCGCTCCCGCCATTGCGGGTTATTCGCGACGTTCGATCGCACGGGGGCCAGGGCGTGAGGGTTTTTCTTGAACGCCCGCGTGTAATCCAACAGGCGCGCATGATAGTCGGGCTCTTCGACGATCGCGCCGATGGAAGCTTGACGAGGATGCGTTCCCTCCAGCATTTCTTCGACTTGTTTTTCGAGTTCGTCCAGGCCGTCGTCGAACATGGTCAACAATTCGAGGTCATAATGCGGGTTCGCGTGAACGACTTGCATCAAGTGCCCGATGATGCCGTCGCGGGAACTGAAAAATCCAACGGGATCAACGAGGCTCGAGGGTTCGTCCAAGAATCGTAAGACTTGGTGAAACCCATAATCGATGCCTTGGGACGCGTAATATTCGGCCGCCGCGGGCGAAATCCAAAATCGCAGCATATCCGCCGCGCCCACGAAAAGCTGGACGTTCGTGGGCGCTTCGTCGATCACTCCGCTCGAAATGAGCCGCGCGATGCGCCGTTCGAGTTCATCGCGGCGGCCATAACCTTGCAGTGTACGAGCCAAACGCCCGAATTTCTGCGCCAAATGACGCGGTCCTCCGGCCGTTTGTTTGATCAGCCTCCAAGCAGGCTCGGTTTGTCGAGTCGTTTTTCCTTCCATGCGACCCTCCGACTGCCCGGCAGGCGATCATTGCGGCTTGGGCAAAGGAATGTCTTTCGGAGCTTCGTTCGGAGAAACCCAGCGCATATCGAGGCTGCCTTCGCCTTTGCCGCTGGGATTGATGCCGATCAGCACTTCGTCCGCCGCGAGCGATCCTCCGCCGCGCACGACACCCATGGCGTCTTTGGTCAACGATGCTCCAAGCGTCACATTGCGCAGCGTGACGGCGGGTTGTTGCACGATGACCTCCGTCGGTGCCGTGACAAACGCTACGGTTCCATCGGGTTGGTCCTGGACGCATCCTTCGATACCGAACGTATATCCCGTCGGTGGAATCTCGTTGGGCACGTAATCGCTGTATTCGTCGACCGTGCCTGCTTTTTCCGAAGGTGCGACGCACGCCGGCGTGGGCAGCAATCGACACGCTTCGGAAGACTTGCACGGCGTGGGACAACGATTCGGGTCTTTGATGCGATCGGCATTCGTGCATTGGCCATGGACGGCGCCCGTCACCGGATCGACATCGAAATAAGCCCAAAGCTGTACTTGGACCTTGAGCGGCTGTTTGATGTCCGCCAGCATGAAATAATATCCCGGCTCGAAGACGGCCGTCGGCGCATTACATTCGAGTTTGAACGAATAACCGAAGCTCAATCGTTTGCGGGTTTTCGTCGTATTGCCCGTGAGGTCGGTGAGGCCTGCTTCCACGAGCACCGCCAGTTTTGCTCCGATCGGCAGCGGCGCATTGGGGACGATCCGCAATTGCGAATTGTTTTCCAAAAGCTCCGACGCGCCACCGACCTCCGCAATCTTGTCGAGGCTGTAAAGGATGTTCAAATCCGTTTCGGGATCGGCGTCTTCATCGCCTAGGTTTCCTTCGACATCGGTGACCAAGCGAATCACTTTGACGCTGATCGTCGCCGGATCGACCGGTTCGGCGAATGAAACCACGAGCGGCGCTTTGGGGTCCTCCAATACGCCGTCTTCAGCGCCCACGAGCGCAGGCGTCGGAGGCGCATCGTAGACATCACAACCGACGGCCAACATGCTGGAAAGCAACAGAATGGACGAAGCAAACCGCAATTGCATGATCGTGTTCCGTTTAGAAGTAGAAGGTCGAGCGTCCTTGCACGAGCGTGCTGCGCGCCGCATAACCATCGGCATTACGAAGCGCATCGCCGGGGAAGAGAATGGCCCCTTCCAGGTCGAAAACGAAATGATCGAGGTAGCGGTACGAAATGCGGGCATCGAGCTCCGTACCCCAATACTTGCCCGGCTTGCCGCCATTGAAGTTCACGAGATCATCATCGATGCTGAGGCCGTCGCGGGCGAGCAACGAGGCAATGGGATTGGCGACCGGAGCGGCGGCCCAGGCAAACAACGCGCCGCCGCGAATCAACAAACCTTTGACCGGACGAACATCGATCTGCGGGAAAAACGCCACCGAATTGGTGAATGCGCCTCGCGTCCAAATCGAGTCCGGCGGAAAACTCGTCGCTCCAAGACGTCGAATCAATTCATTGGCCGACGCCGCCACGCGTGCCGTCTGATACGACAACACGTGCTCGAAAAGGAGCAATCCGACATTGGAATCTTCGGCGAAAACGAATTGCGTCAGCGGCGTGCGGTTATTCGGATCGGCGTCGCCCGAGGCATAATCGAATTCGAGGTATGCGGTGAGTTTGGGTTTGTCGTATCGTACGACCGTCCGCGAACCGACCTGGCTGATGTCTTGATCGATGACGGGATCATTCGTGATGTATTTGTACGCTTCGGCGATTTCCCGCGTCGAGCCGACGTTGGCGGCGGTCTCCGTCGTAATGTTGAAATCGCCGATTTTCATCATCAGCTTCGTACCGAAACTGTTGACGCGCGAGGCATTGACGTTATCCCAGCGGCGAACATAATAGGCGCTCCAAAAGAAATCCCGCATCGGCCCGAGGCGCGGAGCCATGTAGCGTAAGGCCACATCGAATTGCTGAACGTCGTCGCTGAGCAAATGCACGTCGTCCGTGACCCAGCGATCGTACGCGAATGCCGTGATGAATCCGCGGTCTTCCGACGTGTCGCGGTCTTCCTTGTCCTTGAAGGCTTCCAGCGGCTTCGTCGCGAAGAGAATACGGTCGACGAGATTGCCTTGGCGGGAAAAACCAAATCGATTCGGCCTTCCATCTCCATCGGCAGCTTGCACGCCCGTGCCGGTATTCGCCGATTGACGACCGATACGCAAAAGACCGATCGGCAACGAGACATCGCCGTACAATTTGCGGAAACGAACCTGCTCTTGCGAGCACAAGCCATAACCGTAGTTATCGGCTTCGAGCGGATTGGAGCCGCGTAATGTCACGCAAGGCGTGGCGACGTTCGGGCTGCGCGCGTTGATATTCGATCCGAAATTCGGCTTGGGTCCCGAAAAAAGCGTCCCGTTGTCGCCCCAAAGCGCGCCGTCGAGGATGTCCGCCGACGTCGTGATGCGCACCTTATCTCGGTAATCGATGCCGAAATCGAGGCGCAATCGGTTCTCGATCCAACTCACCTTGCGCCCGCTTTCGCTGTTCAGCGCAATGGGATTTACATAAAGGAGGTTGGCGCGATATTCGGCGCCTCCACGAAGGCCGACGTTTCCAAGCGCATAACGTGCCGCAGGCGTGCGCGGATCCGGATCCGACCAGGCTTCCTGTTGGGCTTGGGCCGATGACGCGAACGTCATCGAAGTCAGGGCGAGGGAACAGAGCAAAAGAGCAGAGTTTCGCATGGGGAACCAAACCGGCAGATCCGCAACGTACCTGCAACCACGTTCAAAACGCAACGGTCTGCATGCGGGGCGCGGCGGTTTGTCGATATGAACCAAGTCACCGGGACTTGGCTCACGTCACGGGCACTTGAGCGTTCCTTCGAGCTTGCCGGATTTCGCGCTGAAGACGAGGCCCGATTCGATGATCGCTTTCTTTCGCGGATCCACACATCGAACGGCAAAGTCGGCCGTGGGATCGCCGGTCTCGGGGTCGAAGTCGAGTGTTGTTTGCGAACCGCCGAGATCGACGTTTTTGCCGTCGCGTAACAACTTCACCGCCTTGTAGATGCCTGCGGGGCCCACGTCGATGGGTTCGCCCGGAGGAACCAGCCGGTGCACGGAACGAGCCAGAGCCTTGCCCGTGATGGGTTCGTCGCCGAGCGCCACGATCGCATAAGCGGCCACGTAAAACGCGTCGTACGGAGCGCTTACGGCGCTGAACGAGTCGACCTTCTCC
Organism: uncultured Polyangium sp.; assembly: GCA_964435055.1. Lineage (GTDB taxonomy): Bacteria > Myxococcota_A > Polyangia > Polyangiales > Polyangiaceae > Polyangium. Next base: position 10,544 of record CAYSYX010000140.1, read on the forward strand.
GCGGTGAAAATCTCATTGTGATGCATCATGAACTTCGTCATCGCCGGAGGAATCGCCCCGTTGACGTTGAAGAGCCGGCGCATCACATCCGGCCTTTCCTTGATCAAGCTCTCCAGATTGTCCGCACCCAGTTGCACCGCCATGACGTAGCTCGGGCGAAACTTCGCGCGCACGGGCCAACGTCGTTCGATGGCCACGAACGGGGCTTGATCCGAAGCCGCTTCGATGACCACGTGCGGGGCATATTGAGCCACCGCGTCGGCCATCTCGTACAAGGCTTCGAGGCCGTTTTTCCGGTCATACTGATCCGGAACGACAAACTGACGTACGAGATCTCCCTGCTCCGATGCGGATTTTCCATTCCAGTGCAGGTACGACAAGAGTTTGTCCGCGTGGCTCACGCCCGACGCATTGTCCACGCGAATGATCGCGATGCGCATCGGCTCACCGTCACGCAAGACATGCCGCGCCCGCGCCATCGGTTCGAGCAAACCTTCCACGACCGCCGCTTTGGGGCGATTGATCATATCCGCGCTGATCGTCGCGCGAAGCACGAGCCGCGGTTCATTGGGCGCGTGCGGGATGTCCGCCAACATCGAAGCCGTATTCGATGCCAGGGCAAACACCGACTTCGGTAAGAAAAACCCGTTCGCCAAATCGAGCACTTCTTTGCTCTTCGCAAAACCCAGAACGACGGGCACTCCGACGTTGTCCACGAGGTGCTTCGCCGCCGGCTCAATCGCGGCCGTTTCACTGTCATCGCAGAGGATCACGCCGAGCGGGCGAGGTTTGCCCCCGATCGACACGGGAGGAATACCTCCTAAGTCTCGGAAGTCGCGTTGCCCGAGCTCGATCGCATGCGCCGCTTGTTTTCCATAAGGCGATCCTTTGGGCCCATACGGATACATCGCGCCAATCCAAATCGTCGCGTCGTTGTCGATGTCGCTCTTGTCCGCCACGACTTTGCATTGCGGTGTTTCGAGCTGAACGCAGACGCCCGTGGATTTTCGACAAACCGCGGCTTTTCCGCCGCTCTCCGCCGTGCATTCGGCGTTCGTCGTGCATCCGGGTTTGGCGCAACTGCTCCCGACGCACGCTTGCGGTGTGGTCGTCTCGGACAAACCAGCCCTCGGACCGCGCACGGCCCGCACACCAAAAAGCACGCCGAGCGACAACAACATCCCCAGAACCGCCGCTGCCGCGAGAATCGCGCGCGAACGCGCCGGACGCGGCGGCGGATGTCCCGACAACGTCGGAGGCGCAATCGTACTTTCCGGACCGCTCGTATTGATGGATCCCGATATCGACGGAGGTGAATCGTCGCGGCCGTGATGATCGTCGGCGGCGAGCGTTTCGGCACCTTGACCGGGCAACGTCGGCGGCACGGCGCCGTTCATCGAGATGGCGACCTGCGGGTGCCGCGACGAGTGCGGCATTTTGTGCAGAGACAAACCTGATGAACGGTGCGAATGCGGAGGAGGCGTCATCGAATTCGGCGCCATCGACAAGACATTCGCGGGACCTCGATGCGCCGCCGAACCGATCTGTTCGCCGAAGAGCTTCAGATGCGCGTCACCGATCGCATCCCGCATCTCGCGTGCGTCGAAGAAGCGATCTTCGCGATCGTAGGCGAGCGCCGTGTCGATGACGGAGGCGACGACTTCCGGAACATCCGGGGCGATTTCACGGATCGGCGGCGCGGACTTCGTCACCGTGCTCGTCAAGAACTCCGTCGTGCGACTCGCGTCATGGACGAACCGCCCCGTGAGGAGCGTGAACATCGTCGCGCCTGCGGCCCAGAGATCGGCTCGGCCGTCGATGGGACCGATGATGTCCCCCAAGGCTTGTTCCGGCGGCATGAACGCGGGTGTACCGGCCAAACCCCCGAGCGCCGTTTCTTCGGAGGCGACCTTCGCAATGCCGAAATCCAAAATCTTCAGCGTGCCGTCGCCGCGAATGAACACGTTTTCCGGCTTGATATCCCGGTGAATCACGCCTTTGTCGTGCGCGGCCGCGAGCGCATCGCACAGCGCATGTCCAATCGCCAGGACCTCGCGCACATCGAGTTTTCCCGCGCCGCGTCGCCGTCGTTGTTCGAGGTTTTCGCCGTCGAGCAGCTCGATGACCAAGAACGGACAACCGTCTTCGGCCACATCGTCATCGAGTACGCGCACCGCGCCGGGATGCTCGATCGAGTTGGCGACATATCCTTCATGAATGAAGCGTTCTCGCTGCGTCGCGCTCTTCGAAAGCTCCGGATGCAGAATCTTTACCGCGACTTTGTGGCCGTTGCGGTGCACCCCCAAATACACCGTCGCCATACCGCCGACGCCGAGCACGCGCTCGATGCGGTATTTGTCGCGGAGCGTCGCTCCAACTCGACGCTCGGCTAGTTCGCGGGTGGATGAGGGCGGCATGAACGTTCGCAGGATATCGCAATCGTCAAACGGTGGGTATGTCCGCGGCTATCAACGCCGATACTCCCGGAACATCCGCATCGCAAATTCTCCCGCCGGCTGTTTCCGCCAGCCCCGAATGTGAACTCGAGCCTCCTCCGGCAGGTCCTCCAACTTGGGAAGCGTGGCGGCATATTGCTCGGGCAACAGGACCACTGCCGCTAACGAAGCAAACGTGATATCAGCCGCGGACAAACTGTCCCCCACCAAAAACCTCCGACCATCCGCGAGCTTTTTGTCCACTTCAGTAAACACTTCCTGAATCTTCCCGAGCGACCTTTGCGCCCCCTCCGGCGTGATCTTCATCGCCCGGCGCATCATCTGCCGTGCCACCGGAAAGATGGTCGTGAGCACCGCGTGTTCGATCTTCGGCGCCGAGTCGCGCGTCATGCGCAACATCAAATCCCGCATCGGCAAAAGATAAAAATACGCCCACCGTCGTGTGTGAGGTCCCAGCTGTTCGTCGAACAGATCCTCGAGGATCTCGATTTCGTGTCGCTCGGTCGCGTTTCGCCCATACAGCCCAATTTGGGGCGCTCGTTTGTCAATCCAACCCAAGATGTTCGTCGAGTCGTTGATGACGCCTTCGTCCGTCACGAGCGCGGGTACGCTGCGCCATCCGCCTGCGCGACGAACGGCCAAGGCGTGAAAGATCGGCAAATGCCCTGATTCGCTGTGCGCAATGCCGGCTCGATCGAGCGCCCAACGAACTTTTTCGCAGTAGTGGCTGAATGTGATGGTCACGAGAACCGGGTCCGACATGTTCCGTGTCGTGCCACTGTCGCGGTGCGTCGTCTACCTCGGTGAAGCGAAGTCCGTGCGTGACGCAGTCCTTCGGCGAACTTCGCGGCATCTCGCGTATGATTCGCGGAATGGATCATTCACTTCGATTTCGTAAGGTTCTTGTGGCTCGCGTCGCGGCCACGCTCGGAGTTTCCGTCGCGTTTGCTGCGTCCATCGGAGCTTGCGGCGGCAAAGTCGTCATCGATAGCGGAACGGGGCAGGGCGGTTATGGGGGCGCCGGGGGCGGGGCCAACGGAGGCAACGGCGGCACGGGAAACATCGGTCAAGGGGGTTTCGGAGGAACAACCACGATGACGTCGACCGTCGCGTCGAGCTCGGGCAATCCTCTTTGTGACTCGCCCATCGGACCTCCCACGGAGTATCTCGCGTGCATTCAGCCGGATTCGACCGGTGGCTGCCCGGACCTCGACAATGCTTGGGGGCCCATTCAAATGTCGCTCGATGCTTGCACGTGTTTGCGTTCGGTCGACAAAGGTCCGACGCCCGATCCGAGCGGCGGGAACCTCTGTTGTTATGGCACGCAGGTCGAGTTTGTCTGCGTCGTCGGACGCGCGTTGCCCTCGGAATCCGGGCCCGTCGTCGCGCCGTTCGACCAAGCCAAACGCGGTTGGTCCGAAGAGAACTTGGCTCCATGCGTCGCAGGATTGTCGGCACACGAACGGAGCGTGATCGCCGAGCGCTGGATTCGTGACGGTCTGTTCGAGCATGCATCGATCGCGTCGTTCTCGCGTTTGGCGCTGGCGTTGCTCGCGACGTCGGCCGATGCCGAGCTGATTCGGGACACGCACGAAGCGGCGCTCGACGAGGTTCGTCATGCCAAGCAGAGTTTGTCTCTTGCGGCGGCGTACCGCGGGGAAAACATTGCGCCGCGCGCGTTGCCGTTGCCCGAAGCGTTGCCGCTCGGCGCGGATCTGACCGAATTGGCGGTGGCGAGCGTCGTGGAAGGTGCGGTGGGAGAAACGTTGGCGGCGGTCTTGGCTGCGGAGCAAGCGGCCGTTGCCGAGGATCCCGCGGTTCGTCAGGTCCTACTCGGGATCGCCGACGATGAATCACGCCATGCTGAACTTGCGTTCCGCGTGATCGCATTTGCCATCGCGGCCGGGGGCAAACCGGTGCTCCATGCCGTCTCGCGAGCGTTCGCCGAAGCTGCGTCACGCTTGCCCGAGCCTGCGTCGGACGTCGATTTGCCGGAGAACGTCGCTCGTGCGCATGGGTTTGTCTCGTCTGGCACGACGCGTGAAGCGTTCGTCCGCGCGATGGACGACATCGTCTTGCCGCTGGGCAGGGCTCTCTGCCAAACTGCCGTCGGAACTGCGTGAACGAAACTTCTGTCGAATCGAGCGTTGCATCGCCGCTTCTGCGGATGGAGGGCATCTCGAAGCGGTTTGGCCAGGCCGTGGTGCTCGACCGTGTGGCGCTCGATTTGTACGCCGGTGAAGTGCATGCGTTGTTGGGTTGCAATGGCGCGGGGAAAAGCACGCTGCTGAAGATCCTCGCGGGCGTGTATGCGCCGGACGAAGGGACGATGTTTCTCGAGGGGCGCCGCGTGAGGCCACGTTCTCCGGCGGATGCGGCGCGTCTCGGCATTGCGGTCATTCATCAAGAGTTATCGTTGGTGCCGAGTTTGTCCGTCACCGACAACCTCGTACTCGGCCGTTCCATGTCGCGCCATGGGTTTGTCCGATGCAAAGAAGAACGCGCGTACGCGGAAAAACTCCTGGCGGATGTGGGCCTCGAGATCGATCCCGACACGCTCGTCGAACGTTTGTCGCTTGCGGAGAGACAGCTCGTCGAGATCGCCAAAGCGCTTGGTTTGGGGGCGCGGGTGTTGGTCATGGACGAGCCGACGAGCGCGCTCACGGCGCCGAGCGTCGAGCGACTTTTCGAGCTCGTACGATCTCTGTGTGCTCGCGGAGTCGCGGTGGTGTACGTCTCGCATCGCATGGAGGAGATCACGCAGCTTGCGCAGCGGCTCACGGTGCTTCGGGACGGACGAGTGGCCGGACAAACGCGCGTCGAAGATGCGCTCATGGCCGATGTCGTCGGCTGGATGCTGGGGTCTCGAGCTGCGGACAAACCCGTCGAGGTGGCGGAGCGTTCCGTCGACCGAACCGAGCGTCTCGTCGTGGAAGGTTTTTCCGTGCGTGCCGAGCGTGGCGGTCGGCTGCTCGTGGATCACGTGGGTTTGTCCGTACACGCGGGGGAGATCGTCGGCGTGTTTGGTTTGTCAGGGGCGGGTGCCGGGGACCTGGTTGCGGGGTTATTCGGCGCGTATGGCGAGCGGATTTCGGGGACCGTAAAACTGGATGGCGTTACGGTACGGATCGCATCGCCGAGGGACGCGGCGGCGTTGGGCATGGGCTTCGTTCCCTCGGATCGCAAGACGATGGGAATCGTGCCGCTGATGACGAGCGCGAAGAACGCGACATTGGCGATTCTGCCGCGGATTTCACCGGGCGGATGGTTGGGCGGGAAAAAGGATCGGGAAAAGGCGCTCGATGCGGCCAAGCGAACGATGCTCGCGACGGAAGCGCTGGATCGACCGATTGGGGAATTATCGGGCGGCAATCAGCAAAAGGTGGTGTTGGGCAAATGGCTGGTGGCGGATCCGCGATTGCTTTTGCTGGACGATCCTACGCGAGGCGTGGACGTGGGCGCGAAGGCGGAGATGTACACGCATTTGCGGGCGCTCGTAGTGCGAGGTGCGAGCGTGTTGATGGCGAGCTCGGATGCGCAGGAGCTCGTCGAGGTTTGTGATCGGATATTGGTTTTTCGAAAAGGAACCATTGTGGCGACGGTTCGTCCTGCGGAATGTCATGCCGAGCGACTCTTGGCGTTGGCGATGGGTGGCGAGGTCGAGGCTCGGGCATGACGACATCATCTTTGTCCTTATCGGCGAAACCGGCGAAGGAATCATTTTGGCGTAGTCCTCAGGCGCGGGCGATTTTCGCGCTCGTATTGGTCTTGGCTTTGGGGGTGATTTTTCCGGCCGAGGGGGCATTTTATCGTTCGGGCACGCATATCGGTGCTTTGCGACAGATGTCGGTGCACGGCATTTTGGCGGTGGGACTATTGCCGGTGATTTTGACGGGCGGGATTGACTTGGCGGTCGGCAGCATGCTTGGTTTGGTGGCGGTCGTCGTGGCGAAGCTCGTGATGCACGCGGGTTTTTCCGGGCTGATTGGCGTCATGGCGGGCATCGTCGTCGGCGCGGCTTGCGGGGCTTCTTCGGGGGCGCTCGTGTCGTTTGCCCGAGTGCAACCATTCGTGGCGACCTTGGCGATGATGGTATTTGCGCGAGGATTGGCGAAGACGGTCAGTGGCGGGATGAAAGTCGCGACGGCGGTGGCGGGGCCGGACGGCGTGATGCGTTATGTCGAAGTGCCGGCGTTGTTCCGGACGCTCTATACGCAATAGGCGGGCGGTGGATTGGCGGTCGTGACGTTGGTCTATTAGGTGATGGCGGCGCTGGTCGGTGTGTTGTGTGGATTTCATCGCATCGGACGATATTGGTTGGCGGTGGGGGGCAATGAGGAAGCGGCACGATTGACGGGCGTGCCTGTGGCGGCGGCGAAAATCGCGGCGTATATGTGGTGCGGGATATGTGCGGCGATTGCGGGGATTTGTCATGCGGCGCAAGAGCAGCAGGGGGATCCGGAGGCGGGAACGACGTATGAATTGACGGCCATCGCGATGGTCGTGATGGGTGGGACGAGCCTTTCCGGCGGGCGGG
>CAYSYX010000140.1:17546-19256 GCA_964435055.1 uncultured Polyangium sp.
TGCCGGCCCTGGGTTTGGGGGGTTTGGGGGGGCCGGCGCGGGCGGGGGGGGGGGGGGGGGGGGGCCCTGACGCTGCTCGGGGTGCTCACGATTGGATATCTCGACAAGATCCTCAGCATCAATGCGGTGCCGGAAGCGAGCCGTTTGATGCTCACGGGGGTGATTGTCGTTTTGGCGGTGTTGGCGCAAAAAACGGGACGAAGTTGAGACGAGTTTTACGGGAGGCACCATTGCGAAGCGAAAAGATGAATCGGGGATTGTCACGTCGGGCGTTGGGTGTATTGGCGGTCGTGGCGTTGATTGGCTGCAAAGGGGGAAATGAAACCGGAGCGGCTCCGAATGCGGCACCGAGCGCGGCGGCGGGGAAAAAGGCGAAATTCACGATTGGCGTGTCGCAATGCAATCTTGGTGAACCGTGGCGTGTGCAGATGAACGCGGACATCAAGGCGGCGGCGGCCGAGCATCCCGAATTCGAGGTGACGTGGCGAGACGCGCAAAACGACACATTGAAGCAGCGGGCGCAGGTGGAAGAATTGGCGTTGGCCAAGGTGGATGTGCTCATCATCAGCCCGAAAGAGGCGCAGCCGTTGACCGAGCCGGTGGCGAAAATCTTCGAGGCGGGTATTCCGGTCATCGTGCTCGACCGCGCGGTTCTTGGGGACAAATACACGACGTTCATTGGGGCGGATAACAAGAAAATCGGCAAAGCTGCGGGCGAATGGGTGAAACAGGTGCTCGGCGGCAAAGGTAAAGTGGTCGAATTGAAGGGATTGATGACGTCGACGCCGGGGCAGGATCGCAATGCGGGATTTCGCGAGGCCTTGCAGGGGAGTGAGATTGAAGTGGCGTTCGAGGCGGACATGAAATGGCTGGAGCCGGACGCGCGCAAGGAAATGGATTCGGCGTTGTCGCGGCTGACGAAGATCGATTTGGTGTATGCGCACAACGATCCTGGGGCGCACGGGGCGTATTTGGCGGCGAAGGCGGCGGGGCGGGAAAAGGAAATGAAATTCGTGGGCATTGATGCATTGCCGCACGAAGGCGTGGCGTATGTCGAACAGGGATTGCTCGATGCGACGTTTCAATATCCGACGGGCGGAAAAGAGGCGATTGAAACGGCGGCGAAGATCTTGCGTGGGGAAAAACCGGCGAAGACGATGACGTTGGGATCGCGTATGTTCACAAAGGACAATGTGAAACAGGGCGGCAAAGCGATTGAGTGAGCTTATCGTTCGGCGATGGAATTGCGTGCGATGGAATTGCGTGCGGTGGAATTGCGTGCGGTGGAATAGCGTGCAAGTCCGGTGGATTGTGGGCAATCGGGATTGAGGCCGCACGCGGTGGATTGTGGGCGATGGAATAGCGTGCAAGTCCGGTGGATTGTGGGCAATCGGGATTGATGCCGCACGCGGTGGATTGTGGGCGATGGAATTGCGGGCAAGTCCGGTGGATTGTGGGCAATCGGGATTGAGGCCGCACGCGGTGGATTGCGTGCGATGGAATAGCGTGCAAGTCCGGTGGATTGGGGGCATTCGGGATTGCGGGCAAGTCCGTTGAATTGGGGGCGGGGGAATTGCGGGCAAGTCCGTTGAATTGCGCGCAGTCGAATTGAGAACGCACGCGGTGATTTCCACGGTCGCTCCGCGCGCTAACAAGCGCGCTACGCGACGAGCCGGTTTACGATGGGGGGGCTCCGCCGGCGGCTTCACA
>CAYSYX010000141.1:0-19214 GCA_964435055.1 uncultured Polyangium sp.
CGCATTCACCGGCGCGGTCGCTTCGAAACCGGGGCGCTTCGAACTCGCGTCGGGCGGCACCTTGTTCCTCGATGAAATCGGCGAAATGCCCAACGAGAGGCAAGTCAAACTCTTGCGCGTGTTGCAAGAGAGCGAGTTCGAACGCGTGGGCGGCATCAAGACCATCCGCGTCGATGTACGCCTCGTGGCCGCGACAAACCGCGACTTGAAACGGGAGATCGGCGCCGGGACGTTCCGCGAGGATCTCTTCTACCGACTCAACGTCGTCTCGATCGCGCTGCCCGCACTGCGTGAACGTCGCTCCGACATTCCGCCGCTCGTCCACTACTTCATCACCAAGTTCAACACGCGCTTGCGCAAGAGCGTCGACGGCGTCGAACCGGAAGCGCTCGATCGTTTGTGCTCATACGGATGGCCGGGCAACATTCGCGAGTTGGAAAATGTCATCGAGCGGGCGGTCTTGTTCGCGGATGGCACGCGCATTCGCCTCGAGGATCTGTCGGAAGAAGTTCGCTCGAACGGACCCAATTCGGCACCGCCTCCAAATGCCCCGCCAAGCGCCGAGGCACCACGCGCCGCGACCCATGCCGCGTCGTCGACGGTCGGCGATCCCGCGGATGGTTTGAAAGAACAGGTCAAAGCCGCGATGAGCCGTTTGGAAAAACAGCTCATCATCCGCGCGCTCGAACAAACCCAGGGCAACGTCACGCACGCCGCAAGGCTGCTCAAGATCTCCCGCAAAGGTCTTCAGCTCAAAATGAAGGAGCTGGGGCTTCGCGAGCGGGATCCCGACGCGACGTGAAAAAGTTCGTCGTAGCCGCACTGTTCGTCCTCGGCTGCACGGGCAAACGCACCTCTCCTACGCCCAGTGACGCAGGTCTTGAAGACGCGCCTGCGTGGGCGACCAACCAGCACGAAGCTGCACCTCGTCCCGGCATGGCTTGGATTCCACCGGGCAGCCTCATCGCGGGCACGCCGCTCGATCGCATGCCTCGAGTCGCCGACGAAGAAATGGCGGGCGAACAGGTCGTGATGGGCGGCTTCTACATCGACGTTCATCCCTATCCGAACGAACTCGGTGCCATCCCCACCACGAACGTTTCTCAAGCCGAGGCCGAGGCGCTTTGCGTTGCGCAGGACAAACGCTTGTGCACCGAGCTCGAATGGGAACGAGCATGCAAGGGGCCGCAGAACTCGACGTACGAATACGGTGATACGTATCGGGCGAGCGTGTGCGGCACGGGCGTGAATCGGAACTTGGTTCCCACGGGCATGTACGCGGGGTGTCGCAGCGCATTCGGCGTGCACGACTTGCACGGAGGCATCTGGGAGTGGACCGCGAGCGCGTGGAAGCGAGACGCATCGAAGACGGGCCTTGTGGCTACGCGCGGTGGAAACGGTGCTCAAGGCGAACTCATCGGCCGCTGCGCCAATGGTCGCGCGACACGTGCCGACATGAAGCGCGGCGACATCGGTTTTCGGTGTTGCGCAGGCGAAGTGAACAGCTTCGAGGTGGTGCTCGAAGTGACGCGCGGTACGCCTCTGTTGTACCTGCCGAACGACACGAAGATGGGACCGATGCTCGAGCCCCTTGCCCCGGAAGACATTCGCGAAGAGGCGAAGAAGTACGACCCGGACAAACGATTTGTCGTCAAACGAGTTTGGAAGTGGCACCCGCTGGGAAACGAAGAGTTGGTGCTCGGGGGCGGATGTGCCAAGGGACGTACGCAAGCGCGTTGCGGCGTGATCGTCGCGCGCATGCGCTCCGATGCACCGTTGTCGATGGGGTTCGTCCCATCAGAACGATGGCAACCGACCATCGGTGAAGCGGATTCACCGCGCGAACTGTTCGTGTACGGCGGCGACGACGCGGGCGCGTTTCGCCGAAAGTTGTCCTACGAGTGGGGCAAGATCGGCGTCGGCGACAAGGCGCGAAAGATCAAACGCAAAGGCATCAAAGAGCCGACTTGGTGAAGGCTCATTGCGGGGCGGGGGGCACCAGGAACAACACCTCGCGGGGCGTGCCGAGGATCAGTTCCGATGGAGCGAGGCCGTTCTTCGCACGCACGATGAGCGACGCGCGGAAGATCTGTGCGCCACCGTTTTGCTGAATCGACGTGTTCATTTTCGGCACAACTTGAAAGCAAACTTTTTGTCCGGGAACGATGCCCAAGGCGGTCTCGTTGATGCCGTCTTGCACCTTCACGTCGCCTTTCGGACCGGACCAGATGTCCGTCAGCTGCATCATCGCGTTGAGCGAGAAGCACGGAACGCCGGGCTCGGCCGGATCATCGCCACCCGGGGCATTCACGGCGATCTTCTCGATGAACGTATCGACCGAATCGATCGGGTCGTTGAGGTCGGGAACGATGAGCGCGCGGATGTCGAGCTTGATCGACTTGAGCAACGCTTTTACGGCGTTGTCGAGCGTGACGTCGTTGAGTCCGTTGCCCGCGGTGCTGATGTCGAAAATGAGTCGGCAGGTTCCTCCGGGCGCTTCGACCGTCATCGGACCGTCTGGATTGATAAACCCGCCGTTCATGCCCGTGCCGCACAAAGCTCCGCCAAACGCCGACGGAGGTACGTATGACCCCGTTTGATCGGCGAGGTACGCCATGTCTTCGTAGGGATCGCCGCCCGTGCGCACGCCATCCGACGACGAGATGCCGATGAAGCGTCCGCCCTTGTTCTTCATCGCCGTGATGAGCTGATCGATCGTGGGTGTGGGGTAGGGAGGAACGCCGTTGAACGTGTACGTATCGTGCAGCGCCATCGGGTTGTTCGCCCGTTTGCCATTATGGAACGGCGCATCGGTCACTGCGACCAGGATCGGTAGTGCCCCGTCACGGAAACGCAGCGAGCCGTAGCGACCGCCGGGAGCTCCCGACGGAGGCATCTGCCCGTTGTCCCAGATCAAGAAGTAGTCCGTGAGCGCCCGGTACATCGCGGCGACATGCGACTCGGGACCATCGCCTCCATCGTGTACGTTCAGTCCAAACACTGCGGCGATGTTGTCGGCTTGCGCCGTGCTCACGTAGCCCGTCGTGCCGGCGACGTAAAACGGCGAGTCGACACCTGCAGCTCCGTAAATTCCGGTGGGAAAATCATCGAATCCGGCAATGCCCACGGCCAGATCGGGGATCGATGTCTTCAGCTTCGAGATGATCGAGACGAGGTTGGACCTCAAGTTTTGGATCTCGCCGCCCATCGTCGCCGTCGTGTCGACCATGAAGGCGACATCACCCTGATTCAGATTCGTACGAAGCGGAACGATGTTGAGCGCCGGGTTGGGATCTCCCATGTAGGGCAGGACGAAGTAATACTTCCCCAGTGTTCCGGGCGTGATGAACATGTCACGCGGATCGGATTGCAACGCGACCTCGATCAGATCACTCGTGCCGTCACCGTCGGTGTCGGGGTTTGTCCGATCGGTCTCGAACATGTCGAGCATGCAGTTCAGGTTGTCGTCCTCGACCTTGTCGAGAATGCCGTCCGCATCCGAATCGACATCGAGGAAGTCATATTTCCCATCGCTGTCCGAATCGGGGACAGGATCCGCCAACGTATGTCCGGGCCCCGCTTCACATAGGTCGGACAAACTATCGCCATCGCTGTCGAGATCCCGGTACGCAGGCTTGTTGTCCTTGTCGGGATCCGCGACGCTTTCGAACGCGTCGCTGATGGTGTCGCCGTCGCTGTCGAGGTCCGATAGATCGGGAAAACCGTCGGCATCCGTATCCACCGGCTGACCCATGTTCAGCTCGGAGGTATCGACCAGCGAGTCGTTGTCGTTGTCGTTGTCGGCGTAATCCGGAATCGCGTCGCCGTCCGTGTCCGCCGGGTTTGGCGCGGGCTTCTGCGGATCGTAAGCCGTGCCGTCGGGATACACCTCGAGCCGATCCGGCAAACCGTTGTCGTCGCTGTCCGTGTCGCGGAAATCCGGAATCAAATCGTTGTCGGAGTTTTGCGGGGTCGCACAGCCGACGAACTTGGTTTGTCCCTCCAGACTATCCGGAATCGAATCTTCGTCGCTGTCGAGGTCGATGTAGTCCGGTGTTCCGTCTTTGTCGGTGTCGACGTTGTCGGCGCGTCCTTCGATGGTGTCCGAGATCCCGTCGAAATCTTCATCGGGGGGACAATTGCTCATCGGCGGAGCCCCGCCGCCTCCTCCCGCGCCGCCCATGCCTCCGGCTCCGCCCATGCCGCCGGTTCCCGCATCACCGCCGCTTCCGCCCGTACCGCTCGACGAACTCGAGGCGTTTGTCGAACCGGAACTGCTGGACGAACTCGCTTCGCCGCCTCCGCTCCCGCCACTGCCGCTGGAGGACGAGGACGAACCGGATGTTCCAATCGTCGAGTCCGGTGCGCATCCTACCGCGAGCAGTCCGCCCGACAGCATGAGACACAGGATTCCAGTCAAGCGTTTGCGGCGAATTTTGAGGTTAAGCACAGGCGTGCGTACAAGGATATCTCTGCTACTGGTCGTTCGGAAGTGCTGCTCGGTTCTTCGGGTGGCACGGTGAACGTTCCTTCGACGCCGTCTCTCGACGAGGAGTTTGCGCAACGATGTCGGAAAGCTCGACGAACGCAGCGACACTTCGCGATCCGATGCGGGAGCGAGACGAGCATCGGAAGAAGCGTTGGCGTGTTGCGGCAGCGCTCAGTCGTTCACGTCTCGAGCGCACGACGTTGTCACGCGTCGGCTTTACCGCGGGTATGTCGCTCGCTCTGACGTTCGTGGTCGTGGCGCTCCTTGCCCGGGCATCGGACGGAGCCACGGCACCGCTCGACGGGCTGATCGACACGGGCGCGGCAGCCATGGTCGGCGTCGCCGCCGCACCCACCACGCTTGCCGCGGCATCGGATCGTCGCAGCATGGATCGTGAAGGCGGCATCGAAGCGCTCGCGGCGACGCGTGGTGTTCATCTGAACCAGCTCGAATTGGCACGAACCTATGCAGCGATGATGCACATCGCCCGAACGACAGCGCTGCCGCTCGTGACGCTCGGGTTGACGGTCGCCGCATTGGCTTCGAGTGGCGCGATCGCGCTTCAGCGGCTCGTGTTGACGACTGGGCTCGTCGGCTTCGCCGCGATGGTCGGCGTCGTGCTTGGAGCTGCGGCGACGTTGTCCTCGCGCGTGGGCGGGCGTCGCGGAAAACTCGTCGTCTCGGCGATCGTGCTTTTGCCGTGGATGATCGGCGGACTTTTCGGACGCGGCCTCTATTCGATTCCCGGCGCGCTCGACGCAGCATTGGCGCTGATCCTCGAGATGGGAAACCGAGGAGTCGGCGTGTGAGTAACGACGAGACAAACGTGCCCGAGACAAACGTGCCCGAGACGAACCCCATCGCCTCGCCGGCGGTTGCGAATGTTCCCGGACCTTCCGCGGCACAACCTACGGCCGCACCATCGACGTCCGTACCTCCGCTACCGATCGTCATTCTTCAATCCGTGATCGCGCGTGATAAAGCGGGGCCTCGAGGCCGCGCACGTGGAACGCTCAACGGCATCAGTTTTTCTCTCCCAACCGGTGTTTTTGCGTTTGTCGGGGCACCCGAGGATGGCACGATCGCGCTCGTCGATGTGCTCTCCGGCGCTCGAGCTCCGTCACGAGGTCACGTGCAGGTCGTTGGTGCTTCTCCGGAACGATCGAGCCGTTTGCGAGCGCGCATGGGCGTTCTTTCGCCGGAGCCGAGCTTGCCTTCCGCGCGAAGCGTCGCCGAACTCGTGATGACCGCGCTTGCCGCTCGTGGACAAACGCTGCGCGCTACCGACGTCCTGGCTTCGTTCGGCCTCGATTACTTGGCGTCGCGTCTTCCTCAGTCCTTGTCGTTCGCCGAAACCCGAGCTGTCGAGCTGGCCCTTGCCTTGTCGACGCCGTCTCCGACGCTGGTTGTTCTGTACGAACCGCTGGTCGATGTCGCCATCAACCTTCTCGGTGTGGTTCGCGAACGGATCCAGCAGCTCGCGAACGAAGGTGCGTGCGTCGTCGTGACGACTTCGTCACCCACGGATGCGCGAAGTTTGTCCGACGAGATTTTCGTTCTTCAGCGCGGCTCGGTGATTCGCGATGTGTCCATCGTCGCGGCCCAAAATGTGCCGATGCTGATCGCGTGGGTTCGTCCCACCGATCCAAGCCAAGGTTTGGCCCCGATACGTCGTCTTGCGCAGGCGTTGGCGGACCGGCCGGAGGTGTCTTCCGTGGCGTGGAGCGACGCCGCGGGGCAGTCGGCGCAAGCCGCGGAATTGCGTTTGTCCGGCTCGGACCTCGATGCAGCTGCGTTGGCGCTTGCGGATGCGGCCACGGAGGTCGGCGCAGTCGTCGAGGCGATCACGCCCGCCTCTCCCGGTCTCACTCGGCTTCGAGCTGCGGCGGATGCCGCCGAATCGTTACGTCGGGCGTCGGCGCAGTCCCGTATTGGCGGGACAAACGTCCTTGGGCGAGGAGGGGTTCGATGAGCGTTGGTTTGGCAACGGAGTCGCGGATCGCGGATGCTTCGATGATGGCCGGCGTTCGGTCGGGGTTCGTCACGGCAAGAAATCGCTTTCAATCTCGCGGGACGATGTTGTTGTTTGTCCTGGCGATTGCGCTTGCCATTTCGGGGGGCATCATCGAACGGCGCATGACGACGTTCGGCGCGGTCGATCGATCGTTGGTTTCGACGTTTCGCCTTGTTCTTCCGCTGTTTGCCTTCGCGTTGACGGCGCTGGCCAGCCGCCATCTGAGTTTGCGCGAGGCGGCTTGGTCGGTCGCCAGGTTTGGCGCGGCACGTCGCGACGTCGCTTTGGGTATCGTTTTGGCGTTGCTCGCCGCTTCCGGCCTGGGAGGATTCCTTCTCGCCGCTTGCGCTGTGCTTTCCGCGCACAACGCTTCGTCTCGGCCTTTGCTCGCCGAACTCTTCACGAGCGGCTGGATTGGGGCGTTGGTTGCGGGGGCCTACGCGGCGTGGTTTGTCTTTGGATCCACATTCTTTTACCGAGGCCGCGGCCGCTGGGTCGTGTTGCTGCTCGATCTGATGCTCGGGGCGGGGACGGGCGCCATTGCCGCGTTTTTTCCTCGGGCGCATGCGCGAGGATTGCTTGGAGATCTCGGTCCCACGCACTTTTCGCAACCCCAGAGTTGCGTGGCTTTGTTGCTCATCTTGATTGTGTTTGCCGGTTTGACGCTTGTTCGAGCGCGCGATTAGCGTCAAACCATTGATCGACGTTGGCGACGTTGGCTGGATGCAGGAGTTCGGAAGATGGAACCCATGACGTTGAGTGTCGATGCCCGAATTTCAAAAATCACGATTCGCACGCGAGCATCGGGGATGTTGGCGCGACTCGCGCACGATCTCGAGATCGCCGCGACGGATATTCGCGGCCAAGCGACGCGTGACGACAATGGTTTTTCCGGCGAAATGAGCGTCGCCATTGCGGGATTACGCGTGACGGGGCAATTGCACGGAGATCGCGTGGATTCGGCGGGAATCTCGAATTCGGATCGGCACGAAATTGAACGAAAAATTCGCGACGAGGTTTTTGCCGGTGCGCGGGAGATCGTTGTCCGCGGTCGTGGCGCGGCGTGGACGAACGCCGACGTCACCGTGGAGGCTCCACACGGAAAAATGCCGGTCTCCGCGTCGATTCAAGGTACCGAAACGGACGGTGGTATTCGTGTGACCGGACGAACC
The DNA here is from genome assembly GCA_964435055.1 of uncultured Polyangium sp. GTDB lineage: Bacteria > Myxococcota_A > Polyangia > Polyangiales > Polyangiaceae > Polyangium. Next base: position 7,676 of record CAYSYX010000141.1, read on the forward strand.
GAATTGTCGTTGAGTCGTTTGGGCGTGAAAGAAATCAAAGGACCGCTGGGAGCCTTCAAAGTGAAGGATGCGGTGGAAGTGCTCTTCGAGATTACTCTGCGGCCGCCTCAGCAGTAGCCATCGGCGGCGTGACTTCGGGCGCCGCTTCGCCTCGATCGCAAGCCCCTGGAATTTGATAGGGTTTTCCCGATGCTCGCTTCATGAGCATTTGGCTGCGCCAGCGCAAATGGCCCTTGTTGAAATGCACCAATTCTTCCTGTGAAAGGATTGGGTTTTTCAGGCCGCCGAGCTCCACCAAAACCAGCACTTGTTCCGCGACGCTGACGGGGCATCCTTCGAGACGTAATGGGGCACTCGAGCTGCTGACGGCGAGTTTTCCAATCACCTGGGCCATTTTCACGAAAACGTCTTGGTGTTTGGCGTGGTACGGATCCTTTTCGGAACGATCCCGATAAAGGTTCTCCACGGTGACCATTTTTCCGTGGAGTTTTCCGGACCATTGGGCACAATCGCCGATGAAAATCACGCGTTCGCCCGGAGCAGCGTCGATCGGGCCTTCGTATTTGCCGAAGACGATGTGCATCCGCGGCATCTGTTCGTCGCAGTTTTTGTCGTATTGCCGAAGGATTTCGATGGCTTCCTCGAGCGCTCCGGGACAGCCGCCCCAGCAGTATTCCGTGCGTTCGGGCTCCGGAGGCGGACCTGCATACGCGGTGATGTGCGAACCTTCGAAATACTTCTCGACGCGAATCAGGCCCACCTTGAAGCCTTTGGCCTTCTCCTGCGCTTCTTCCAGCGTCACATCGCCCGTGATGTCCACATCGCCCAAATCGAACGAACCAAAGCCTCTCTCCGCAGCGAATCGCAAATGATCCACGGTTCGTGGATCCAAACCAATGATGCGTGAACACACCGCATCGAAGGCCAGCTGAGCGTTACCCATGATGATAAGGCCCAGATCCCGCGGAATGGGCGTGAGCATGCGGCCTTCGCCCGCGACGATGCCGTCGATGGCAATGAATTGCGGCTGAATGATGTATTGAAGGTCGGCGATTTTTTCATCGAGCCGATGATCGTGATCAATGAGCCGATGGCGATCGTCCTGGATTCCGATGTAGTTTTTCATGGAAAACGTGACGGTCGTCCACGGATGACTCTTGAATTTCGGACAATTCACGAAGAAGTCCGCTTTGGCGATGGGTTCCGGCGTGAACAGATAATCGCGCAATCGTTCTTTGTGGCTCAGACGAATTTCAACCTGCGGTTCTTCCTCGAAATGGTAGTGCTTGACGCCCGTCCGCTCGAACATCGGGTAATAACCCGCAAGGTCGAACGCGCGGCGCGTGGGAATCGTAATTCCGCAGCGTTCGCCGATTGCGAGCTCCTGGACTCGCCCGTCGTCGCGATCCCGCAGCCCTCGGACCACGCCCTCCAGGAATTCGGGGCGCGTGTACGCGTGGGGGAATGCGGAGCCCGAGGCCACGCAGTTTGGCTTGATCAACGTTCGTCCGTGCGGCCGAAGGTCGAGTTCTTCGAGCCCTTCACGAATGATCCGGTGAATCTGCTCGACGTCGTAGGTGGAACATCGCCGAATGATGACTCGTGGCCGCGCCGGTATTTTCATGACGAAAGAGCGTAGGTGGGCTTGTTCTCCCTAGCAACCTCAATTCTGTGTCTTGACAAATGTTCAGTGCTCACTCAATACGGGTTGGTCCAACGGGGTGTCCATGTCTCAATCCGTGGCTCTTGCAACAACACGTTCGAGCGAGAATGTCGGCGTTCGTCGACCTTGTTTGGTGAATGTATCGCGTGCCGACGGTTTGCCCGAGTGGGCACCCAAGACCCAACGCACGATGCAACCTTGGGTCGAGCGATCGTATCGTCCGACGATTGAACGATTGCCGCCGCCTCCGCAGTTGGTTCCGGAATCATTCGCATCCGAAGAGCCGCATCCATTCGACGTGGCGGGAATGGATGATTCCGCGTTGCTTGCCGCCGTCGTCGGTTGTTCCCGTGAAACGGCTGCCAAGTGGATCGGCGCTGCCGGTTCGCTGGCGAGGCTTTCCCGTTTCGGCGTGGACGATTTGGTCGAAATGGCCGGAATTTCGCCGTTGGAAGCGACGCGCGTTCTGGCCGCATCTGAATTGGGGCGGCGAGGTGTTTTACGGGAATCGCGCCCTGTCGGGCCGTTGAACGGAGCCGCAGAAATTGCTCGGTGGTTCAAACTCCGCTTGGGCGCACAGTTTGTCCAGGACATCTGGATTGTCGGCGTCGATGATTCGCGCGGATTGCACGGAGTGTGTCGCATTTCCCACGGCGACGTTCACGGCCGTACGCTCGATCCCAACGCCATTCTTGCCGCGATTTCCCGAATGCACGTGAAAACCGTCGCCCTCGTGCACAACCATCCAAGCGGCGATGTCGACGTCTGCCCCGAAGACATGCAGTTTGTCCTGCGTGCCCATCGCGCCTTGTTATCGGCCCGCTTGAAGCTGGCCGATTTCATCATCGTCGGTCCCAAGGCCGCTTATTGCTCCATGGCGGAACGGGGAAGTCTGCCGGGGATGCACCTGTGAGTCGCAATGAATCAAGATTGGATTGTCGAGACAATCGTGCCCAAGCGCTCTCGCAACTGTCGCGTGGCGTCGACCAATCGACCTTCAATCAAGAACCGCTCGCCCTGCTTGCGACAACGATGCACTTTCACGCGCACGAGCGTTTCGTCGTGCAGATTTCCCGCAAGGGGGCATCCCGGCGCCGCCGCTCGTGTGGACAGCAAACTCACGCGATCGCCGTCGAGGGCCACGATGTTGGCCGTTCCTTCGTTGGCCATTCGCAAATGGTCGCTCATCGATCCCCCTTACGACCGCGCTGCATGGCCGCTTTGGCCTCGAGTTCCGCTTCGCGTCGCTTCACTGTCTCGCGTTTGTCGGCCATCTTCTTGCCGCGGGCCAACGCGAGCTCGACCTTGACCCGACCATTCTTGAAATAAAGGCGGGTCGCCGCGACGGTCATTCCTTCGCGTTCCACAGCCCGCTGGATCTCGTCGATTTCCTTGCGATTGAGCAGCAGCTTTCGGCCGCGTTTCCCGATGTGACCAAATGCCGCCCCTGGCATTTCGGCGACGAGCATCCCGTGAATGAATGCTTCCCCGTTCGTGATGGAGCACCACGCATCCGAAATATCCGCTTTGCCATCACGAAGCATTTTCACTTCGCTGCCGATGAGCACGATCCCGGCCTCGTACTTGTCGCTGAGTTCGTACTCGTAATGCGCTCGTCGGTTTCGGACGATGAGTTTTTCGTCGCTCGCTTGTTTGTCGCCCACGTGCGTACACCTTCGCCTACGCGGCCCAGTTCAGCCAACGGAGTAGCGCGCCCATCTTTCCGCGTCCATAGCTCATGGTGCACGGATCGCCGCGACAAACGTTCCGGTCGTGCTACGAAGCCCCACACTCATGCGACCCATTCGCCTGCGCGGCGCGCGAACCCACAATCTCCAGGCCATCGATCTCGATTTTTCCCCCGGTCAGCTCGTCTGCATCGCCGGTGTTTCGGGGTCTGGAAAATCGTCCCTCGCCCTCGATACCCTTTACTCCGAAGGGCAGCGTCGGTTTGTCGAGAGCTTCAGTCCGTACGCGCGGCAGTTCCTCGAACGTCTCGAACGACCGCCGATCGATGAACTTGATCCCGTCGCGGCCGGCGTCGCCGTCGATCGTCGAGCGCCCGTCAAAAGCTCGCGCTCGACCGTGGCCACGATGGCCGATCTCGAACCCTATCTCGCCGCGTTGTTTGCCCGGGAAGCGATTCCTGTTTGTCCCGATTGTCAGGTTCCCGCGGCACGTATCGATCCCGTACATGCAGCCGAGCAGGCTGTCGCCAATCATCAGGGACAAACCGCGCTCGTCACTTATCGCGTTCCCGTCAATGGCACCGAACAGCTGCTCGAGGTTCGTGAATCTCTTCTCAGCGCCGGATATCGCCGTCTTTACGTAGGTGGCGAAATTCGCGACATCGATGCCGTTGCGCCGAGTGATGCGGTCGCCGCAGGCGGGAGTGTCGAGGTCGTCATCGATCGTTTGAAGATGGATGGTCGAGACAAACGACGTCTGGGATCCGCCATCGAAGAAGCTTGGCGTCGTTCCGAAGGCAGCGCTGCCTTGTACGTCGGTGCTTCCGCGGCAGCAGCGGACAAACGTCGCGTGCTCATTCCTCGAGGGCTTGCGTGTCCTTCATGCGCGAAAGCCTTCGAACCGCCACGAATGGGCCTGTTTTCCTACGAATCTCCGACGGGCGCATGCACGGCTTGTCGCGGGTTTGGTCGGACAATCGGTATCGCGTGGGACAAGGTCGTTCCCGACGACTCCAAGTCGCTCGAAGCTGGAGCCATTCGGCCTTGGACCGGATCGAGCACGCAATGGGAACGGCGCGTTCTGAAGAAGTATTGCGAACGCAAAGGCATTCCGTTCGACGCGCCCTGGTCTGCGCTTTCAGAAGAGCAACGCAACCTGGTGCTCGACGGCGAATGCAGCTTTCACGGCGGCAAATTCCCAGGCGTCAAAACATGGTTCAAGTGGCTCGAATCACGCACGTACAAGATGCACGTCCGCGTGCTCCTCGCTCGCTACCGATCCTACGATCTCTGTGACGTTTGTCATGGCAAGCGTTTGTCTCCCGAATCGCTTCGGTATCGCGTCGGCGATCTCGATTTGGCCTCCTGGCACGGCCTCGAACTGCGCGAAGCTCGATCGCGTTTGGCCTCGCTGACGACGACCACGGGTCAAGGTGAAATCGTTCGCAAGGAGCTGGAACAACGCTTGGGCTACCTCGAGCGGGTTGGTCTCGGCTACATCACCCTCGATCGTCAGGCACGCACTCTCTCGGGAGGTGAAGCGCAACGCGTGACTTTGACCGGAGCCCTCGGTTCGTCGCTCACGGGAGCGCTGTTTGTCTTGGATGAACCCACCGTCGGGTTGCATCCGGCGGACATTCCGCCGCTCGTCACCGCGATGCGTGAACTCGCAGCTCGAGGGAACGTCGTCATCGTCATCGAGCACGAGCCGCAGATCATTCGGGCTGCGGATCGCGTGATCGAGCTGGGTCCGAAAGCCGGAAAGCTGGGCGGAAAGGTCATCTTCGACGGGACGCCGGATGCGCTGGCCGCGGATGCTTCATCGCCCACGGGGCGGTCGCTCGCGCATGCCCACGTGCGCGAGGCGCCGCCCGAACGCACGCATGCCTCCGACCGCGGGGCGATCTCGATTGTCGGAGCGCGAGCCAACAACCTGAAAGACGTAACGGTAAAACTCCCGCTCGGGCGCGTCGTGTGTGTCACGGGGGCGAGCGGTTCGGGAAAAAGTACGCTCGTGGACGACGTCTTGTATCGCGCGATCGCCAAAGCTCGCGGCTACAAAGACATCGACGCGCCGGGTCTGCACAAACGCATCGAAGGAACGGCGAGCATCAAGAACGTCACGATCGTGGATCAATCGCCGCTCGGACGAACGTCACGCGGCAACCCCGCGACGTACACGAGTGCCTGGGATCGCATTCGGAAGCTCTTCGCCGCGTTGCCGGAATCCAAGACCCGCGAGCTTACCCCGGGGCACTTTTCGTTCAACGTCGATCTCGGGCGATGCGAAGCGTGCGCGGGAGAAGGCGCCGAGACGATCGAGATGCAGTTCTTGGCCGACGTATCGCTCACGTGTTCCGTTTGTCAGGGACGACGTTTTCGAGACGAGGTTCTGCAAGTCAAACTCGACGGTCGATCGGTTGCGGATGTTCTCGCATTGTCGATCGATGAGGCTTTGGACGTGTTTGCCCGAGAAGCGGCGGTCGTTCGAGCCCTCGGACCGCTGGCTCGTCTCGGCTTGGGGTACCTCGCGTTGGGTCAACCGTTGTCGACGTTGTCCGGCGGCGAAGCACAGCGTTTGAAGCTCGCGCGGGCGCTGGCCGAATCATCGGTGGGCACGCTGTTCTTGCTCGACGAACCCAGCGCAGGTCTGCACGCGGAAGAAGTGCTGCTCGTCAACGAGGCGATGCGGGATCTCGTGCGCGGTGGCGGCAGCGTGATCGTCGTCGATCACGATCTCGACGTGATCGCGGCGGCGGATTGGATCGTCGATCTCGGTCCCGGGGGAGGAGCGGACGGTGGTCGTGTCGTCGCGGAAGGCACGCCCGAAGAAATTGCCGCAAGCGATACGCGAACGGGTAGGGCGTTGGCCGAGCACATCGCACGTTCGTCGGGAACAACCACTCGGAAGCGTTCCAAGGCAAACGGGAAAACGACGCCGAGACAAACGGATCAGGTGATGCTTGCTCCGGCGCCGGAGGCGATCGAGATCGTCAACGCGCGCGAACACAACCTCGTCGAAGTTTCCACGAGCATTCCGCATGGGAAGATCGTGGTGGTGACGGGGCCGAGCGGTTCGGGCAAAAGTACGCTCGCGTTCGACGTTGTGTTTGCCGAGGGACAACGCAGGTTTCTCGAGACGCTCACGCCTTACGCGCGACAATTTCTCCCGACCATGCCCAAGCCCGACGTGGATCGGGTCACGGGAGTTCCGCCCGCGATCGCGCTGGAGCAACGAACGACTCGTTCCGGGGCAAACTCGACGGTCGCGACGGTCACGGAGATCGCCCATTACTTGCGGCTGCTTTACGCGAAAGTCGGCATCGCTCATTGCCCGACGTGCGACGTTCCAATTGCCGCTCGCGCCCCCGAAGACGTGTATCGCAGCCTCGTCGCGATGCGTGGAAATCGCACGCTTCTCGCTCCGGCCGTCGTTGCGCGCAAAGGCACGTACCTCGACGTGTTCACTGCGGCGGCTCGGGCAGGCATCACGACGGCGATCGCCGATGGCGCTTTGGTGAATACGGACAAACCACCGAAGTTGGCCAAGACAAAAGAGCACTCGATCGATTTGATCGTGTTCGAGGGAAAACTGAGCACGCTCGAACGACCGACGTTCGACCGCGCCCTTGGGTTTGGCAAAGGATCCCTCAAGGTTCGTCAAGCCAACGGCACGGAGGAGCTGATCTCGACGACGCGTACGTGTCCGAAATGCGGCGTGGGTGTTCCCGAGATCGATCCGCGATGGTTTTCTTTCAACACCAAACAAGGTCGATGCGAAGCGTGTGAAGGAACGGGGGTCGAAGGAGGAACGGAAAACGCCGAAGAGCTTGGCGTGACTCCGTGTGCCTCGTGCAAAGGATCGCGCCTCGCCCCGATTCCTCGCGCGGTTCGTCTCGCCGATGAGCGGTATTCCGAAGCTGCGGCGCGCTCGGTCTCCGCTGCGGCGCGATGGGCGAAAAAGCTCGCGTTCGAAGGCGATCGCGCGTTGATCGCGGATGCGCCTCATCGAGAGCTCGTGCGGCGTCTCGAGTTTGTCGAAGAGGTTGGTCTTGGTTATCTGACGCTGGATCGTCGGGCGGCGACGTTATCGGGTGGCGAGATGCAGCGTCTGCGTCTCGCCGCGCAACTGGGCAGCGGCCTGACAGGAGCGTTGTACGTTCTCGACGAACCAACGATTGGTTTGCATCCCCGGGACACGCATCGTTTGCTGGGGAATCTGCGCAAACTCGTAAACATGGGCAGCACGGTGCTCATGGTCGAACACGACACCGACACGATTCGCGAAGCGGACTATCTGATTGATCTTGGCCCGTTTGGCGGCAGGTTTGGCGGGAGAATCGTTTCGCAAGGGCCGCCTTCGGTCGTGCTTCGTGATGCGACTTCACCGACGGCCCAGGCACTCGCAAAAGAACGCGAATTGGCGGTCGCGCGATCGCGAACGGCGGCGAGTGACGAGTGCATCGAACTCACGGGCGTACGCGCGCACAACCTTCGGATTGACAAACTTCGCATTCCGCTCGGTCGAATGACGGTCGTTGCGGGCGTCTCCGGATCCGGCAAGAGCACGTTGATTCGGCAAGTGTTGTTCCCGGCCGTGCGTCGGGCGCTGGATCTCGTCGCTCCGGAGCCCGGTCCGCATGATGGTTTGCGCGTCCCGAAGTCGCTCGTCCGTGCAGTCGCGGTCGATCAATCGCCGATTGGACGCACACCGCGTTCGATTCCGGCGACGTTTTTGGGGCTTTGGGACGACATTCGCAAGCTCTTCGCGGGGACGCCGGATGCGAAAATGCGCGGGTATGGCGCGGCTCGCTTCTCGTTCAATACCGCTGCCGGCGGACGTTGCCCGACCTGCGAGGGCCAAGGCGTGATCTCGCACGAGATGTCTTTTTTGCCCGATGTTGTGACGACGTGCGAAGCATGTAGCGGCACGCGATTCGAACCTGCGACGCTCGACGTGCGGTATTTGGGTGTCTCCATCGGCGACATCCTCAATCGCACCGCGGAAGCCGCCGCCGAGCTGTTCACTTCTCACCCCAAGATTCGCGAACCTCTCACGACGATGTGCGATCTCGGCATTGGTTATCTCAGGCTTGGACAAGGCTCACACACGCTCTCGGGTGGTGAAGCGCAACGCTTGAAGTTGACCGAGGAACTCAGCTCGTCCGCGCGAAGCAAACCGACGCTGTACGTACTGGACGAACCCACGACAGGGCTGCATTTGTCGGACGTGAAGCGTCTCGTCACCGTGCTCGACAGGCTCGTTCAGCGCGGCCACACGCTCGTGGTCATCGAACATCACCCGGCTGTGATCGCGGCGGCGGATCACGTGATCGAACTGGGTCCCGAAGGTGGCGAGGCCGGAGGCAAAATCGTGGCGGAAGGTCCGCCCGATGTCGTCGCACGGCAGAAGACCGCGACGGGAAATGTGCTCCGAGCCCTCTTCAATCGTCCGGCGATGAACGAAATCGCGATGGAGGCATGAGGGGCGTGGCGGACGTCTTCACCGTCGGGGCACTGGCCCTCGCGGCCGAGGGCGCCAACGCCGTCGGGGCGGTGAGGATCACGCTTTTCGAAAACGAGCTCGAGCTCGAACTCGTGCGGGCTGCGCGCTTCGAGCGCGGGTTTGTCATGGGTGGCGTCGCCGAGTCTCGTCCCATTCGCATTCCGTATACGGCTGTTCGGGGGCTCGTTCGTCGTGGACGTGCCCTGTGTTTGTCGCTCGATCCCGTTGTCGCGACTCCGCACACGCGTTTTACCCTGGCCCACTTCACGACCGATCCAAAGGATGCTCTGAGTCACGCCTTCGAGGCTCGGCAACGGGCCGCCGTGTTTGTCTTGGTCATACCGCTCCTGTTGGGAGGTTTGGTCGTGGCCGCGATGTCACCTTCTTTGGCGAGCGGCATTCTCGGCCGTTTGTCCGTGGGGCTCGTCGTCGCGATCGTCGCTTGGTTCGTCTTGCGCGACCTTTTCCAAGCCGCAACGTGGGGCGGTGCAGCTTCCGATCGATTGTCGGAGACCTTTGAACAAGCCTTGTCGAGTCGCTTGGGTCTGACCGCCGTCCAAGTTCGTCCCGTCGAACCGACGATTTCGTTGCTGGAATCCGAGGCGGAACCGGGGGAACGCGTGCTCGATCTGCCTTCGTGGCTTCGAGCGACGCTCGCGGTTTTCGGTGCGGCGCTCGCCGTCGTGTTCGGCATGGCGTTTTACCTGCGGTACTCGAAGCCGCCCGAGCCTTCCGAACAGTTGACGCTCAAAGCACCTGCCGAGAAAATTTCGTCGGTGTGGACGGCATCTTCGGTGCAGATTGTCGTACCGGAAAAACCGCGGCTTCCGCGGTGCGCGTGTGCCCGTCCGAGTTCGCCTTTATGGAACGAAGGCGTTCGGAAGCTGGAAGTGCTGTTTGCGTCGCGGCCGGAGGATGGTTCGGGGGTCGTCGTTCCGGTGCAGGACAAGAAAAACCGATCCAAATACGATTTCGATGTTTCGGTGGTGAACAATGCGGCGACCGACATTCCCGACGTAACCGTTCTTCTGACGTTTGCCCGGCGAAACTCGAAAGGCGAACGAGTCGGAGCGACGGATCGCGGTCTTTATTTCGCCGGGCCGCTCCTACCGGGGCGGGCGGTGAAGTGGCACGTGAAAGCACCCGGTTCCGAGATGCGGGTCGAACCTTCGGTCGTGGGCGCGCTCGATGCGGACAAGGCGGTGGCGCCGGCGGATCTGTTTTTCGAGCTTTCCAGTGCGAATCAGCGCGTCGTGCGGATACATGCGGCCAAGATGCTCGCGTTCCATCGGGATCCCCGGGCAAACCAAATCTTGACGAGCATTGGGGCGGCAAACCCCGGTGAAGAGGTGGTGCTGGCGCAAATCGGCCGTTCGCTGGATGCGGTGTTCGCGTGTGACATCAAATCAAGCGCGGACGCGGTCGATGTTTGTCTGGTCAATACGACCATCCACCCGGTGAAAGTCTCGGGCATTTCGCTGCTTGGCGCGAATGGAACGCCGGTGGCGGATCGAGCTGCGGTGGATCTCGAAGTTCCGGTTCACGACGGCGTGCGGACTCGTTTGTCCCTCAAAACAAGCGCGGTCGCCGTCGAAGCCGACGTGGATTTGGCCAAGTAAAACCGGCGGTTCGGAATTACGAAGTCGCTCGAGCGCGTTTGCCGACGATGAAGGCGAAGCTCATCGAATCTTCGCATTGCGCAACCGACACCAGACCGCGCGAATGCCAGGCGACCAGGTACTCGCCCGGATCGACGAGCGTCGCTGCGATCTTGGCGCGTGCGCTGTATTTGTTGCAGACATCGAGCGCCGAAAAGGCCCATCGACCGAGCGCCATCGTGTCTTTCAGTTTGAAGTACGAGCCCGGAGATCGATAAAGCGGAACCGGATTGTTGTCGCCGGGGGTGCGGGCATAAGCCATCGCGTACACGCCCGAGCGCAAAAGTCCTTCAAAATCGAGGCGTGCGCGACCTGCGAGATCCGGATGGCAAACACTTCCGACGCCAACCAAAAGCTCGGCCGCGTCGAACGTGAACTTCGCGTCGTACCCCTGATTCTTATGGGGAATCCACACCGGAGATTCTTTGGGTGGTTCATGCGCGAGCGTCACGAGCGCTTCCGAGGTGTGTTGATAAACGACCTCCCGCAGCCCATCGAGCGACACGACACCGCTGTCGATCAACGCTTTGACGACCGGCACCGAGTCTTTTTTGCAACGCTTGTAGACGTCTTCGACGCGTCGTGAATCCGGGGGTTCGTCCGCGTACGCTCGAATCAGTTCGCCGAGACGGCGTTCCATTCCGGCCGCCGCCGCCCAGCAAACCCGCCCATTTTCGAACAATAACGTCCCTTGCACGGGATCTTTGAAAACCAACCCGCCCGTTGCGCTTTCCGGCAACGCTTCGACTTCTTCCAAGAGAGAAATCAATGCCGGCGGGTAGCCATTCTTGCCGGCTTGGTCGGGCGTTGAGCGCATGCTCGAGGGGCTCTGCATCGGTCGATCTTTCGCTTGGCGCGTTCTTGGCCGCGCAACAGCATGGGGCAAAGAGGCGGAGACGCCCGCCTTCCGCCATATATATCCTCAATTGCGGCGCGGCGCGAGGATTCGTGGGTTTGTCGTGAGGCTGAACCGTTTCGCGTACGTCGGCCTGCGGGAAGCATGCGATCCTTCGAGGCGTTTGGG
>CAYSYX010000142.1:0-19193 GCA_964435055.1 uncultured Polyangium sp.
CCCATCGTAAACCGGCTCGTCGCGTAGCGCGCTTGTTAGCGCGCGGAGCGACCGTCCAATCCACCGCGTGCGCTTTCAATTCGACTGGGTGCAATGAGATATCGCGCCGGCAACGTCAATAATGAAACGCCACCTGATACGGAATGCAAGCATCGGCATCGGGATTGTCAATGCGCAACCATACTTGGGCATGGTCGTTGACACTGCCGCATTCGAGCGTCACGGAAAAAGGGCTCGTCGCACAGCAACCGGATTGTCCGTCGGGTGCGGTGGACGGCGTTGAATTTCCCAAACAGGTGACGTTTGTCGCGCCGCTCTTACACCCGTAAAACGCGCACAATCGGCCCTTCGTGCCATTGCTGATGGATTGAAACGGATCGACTTCGGAAAAAAGGTCGTCGTTCCCCACGTAGGTAAACCAATCCACGTCGTTCGTACCGCTCAAAACGGCGCAAAAACTTTGCCCGGCGTTATCGGCGTCGGAAATCGTACCGAGGTGACTTGCCGTGCTTTGAGAATCATTTGACTCGCCAAACCCATTGTCCGGACAATTGGCGCCCGGATCCGCGCACGCATCGCAACGTCCATCCGGATGACACACGGCGCCGTTGCCCCCACACGATGTGCCCGTGGGTTTGGGCGTATGCACCGGCATTCCCGCATTACAGGCATCGATGGTGCATACCGCGTCGTCCGACGGAGCGTCCGAATTGTTGGGCGCCATGATCGTATTGCCCATACCGTCGCATTGCGCGCTCGTGCAATCCCCGGGTGTACCATTGTCCACCATCGTTCCGGCGGCAATGGGCGCGTACGTCGGCACGCCCGCGATACACGAATCCTTCGTGCAAACGTTGTTATCGTTGGGGACATCGGAAGCATCCGCAACCGAATTTTCATTTCCCGCGCCATCGCATTCGACGCGTTGACAATCTCCGGGTAATGGGTCTTCAACGACCGTGCCCGCAGGGATCGGGGTTTGGCCCGGCTTACCCGCCACGCACGTTGGAGCAAAACAAATTCCTGAAGCGTCGGGCAAATCCGTTTCATCCGCCGCGCTCATCGTTTTACCGACCCCGTCGCATTCGATACGTTGACAATCGCCCGCGGGCTCGATGGTCACGACGAATCCGACAGGTCTGGCTTGAAAACCAATGGTCCCCGCCGTACATGTTCCAATCGTGCATTCGGAATCGGCGGGTTTGTCCAGATCATCGATCACCGACACGACATTGCCCGAACCGTCGCATTCGCTGCGATGGCAATCGCCCATCAATCCCTCTTCCACGACCATACCGGCATTCGTGGGAAATTCCACGCAACGTCCGGCAATGCAGCGGCTCGGAGCGCACGCCGACGTCGATTCGGGACATTCTGTCGATGTTGAACATTCTCGTGAGGGAGTGGGGTAAGTTTTTACCGTACAAGACGTCGCCAAAAAAAGAGCCGCCAGACACGTGCCGGCACGGAAAAAAGTCCTGAACCAAGATGACTGTTCGACCATGACAACTCCCCTCCGAAGGATCAGATTGTCCATCTTATGCGAATACGCGGGCGATCACCAAGGTCGTTCTCGTTCGACTTCCGTCAGTGAATGAAACGGCGCCGTTTCCCCGAATGTCGGCGCCGTCATTGGGACATTCGGGTCGCTCTTTCATTTCCATCGCGTTTCATGATATCGTGCGTACGCATCGTGAAGGATGCGGCGATACCGGTGGAACACGATGCGCACGGGGGTTGTCATGGTCAAACGATACGGTGCGGTGAACAAAGCGGCAATGGGATGCGTCCTCGCGACACTATTGCCCGGTTGTGGCGACGAAGCGCTGCCGTATGATGCTCTGCCGTTGCGCGACACCTTGTTGGCGACGCCGGAGGTGATTGCGGGATTGCCGCTCGAATCGCGCCGAGAAATCGCGCGAAGATTCGATGCGTCACGGCCCGCCGACAATGAGGACACGACCATTGAAGCGCCGCGGGAACCGGCGATTGAGGATTTCGCATGGGCCGCCGACGCGGTGCGCGAAGCCCAAGGCCGGGATGCTTTGATTTTCGGGGCCATCACCCCGAAGGAAAACGCCTATGTCGTCCACGCCCGTAACATCGACAATGACGCGCTGACCCATGTCCCTCGCGGACCGCTTTATTTGCAGGGCCATCCGCATGAGATGAGCGCGGATGACGAAATCACGGCTCTGCGCGGACATGCCGGTCAAGTGTTGCGTGATTTGTCCAGACGCACCCATGCCGATAAAATGGTGCGCACGACAAACCTGCCGCTGGGCGCTTGGGCGAAAGACGAAACGCTCTACGTGAACGCATCGTGGCTTGTAGCGATGGCGGCCCTCGAAGATTCGCCATTGCCGCTCGCCGGCGATGCGCCCATTTCGGGATTCATCGAACCGCCGAAACCATCCCCCTTGACCGTCGACTTCAATCCTTATCGGCTGCCGGAGAGCCTCTTGCAATGCTGGAATCAAGTCGAAACGACGTGCGAATGCGGAACGACCTGCGCCCACGAAGTCACCGATCCGACGTTCTCCAATGCGGTCGAAGAATGCGCGTGGGTGAATGCAAATCCCATCAACGGCGCAGCCTTGTGCGTCCTTGCTTTGCTCGGTATCGAAGACGTACGTCAATGCGTATCTTCCGGTGGCTCGTGCACCGAACTGCCGGTATCGACACGCGAAGATGCAATACGATTCCTCGGCAACGATGCCTGCGTCAGTTTCCTCGACGCGTGTTTGCAAGATGGTTCGGTTCCAGCGCCGCCTGACAACTCGAGCAGCGGGGGCGGTTCGAGCTGCAATGGGTGCAATGGTTGCGACACAGATTGCTCGGGGTTTGGCGATAGTTGTTCCAAATGCAACGAGGATTGCGCCGAGTGCAATCAAAATTGGGAGGAGTGCAATCAGAACTGCAAGGACTGCAATCAAAACTACGAAGACACCAAGAATTGTTCGAAGTGCAGCGTAAAACCTCGACATAGTCCGAATTCAAACCAAGGCCCCTTGGGGGCGATGTTTTGGTTTGTTGCCCCCATGATCTACGTGCTCGGACGCAAGCCGCGTCGACGGTCGAGCGGTGAGCGCGAAAAATAATCCCATCGCGCCCCATTTCGGGTATCCTCGGCACCATGGCCACTCGTAAAACCGCCGCAAAGTCAGCCGGAGCCGCAAAGAAACCGCGAACGTCCAAAACCAATACGCACGTGCTCAAAGGTTTGCCCGTGCTCTGGTCCCATCAACTCGCGACCCAAGCCATCGGGTTTCACCTGGATCAAAACGAAGTTTGGGGCGGTTGGGAAAGCGGTGAGGTCGTTGCCTGTTCGCTCGATGGAACCATTCTGCGGCGTTGGCGTCTACCCGCCGGCGTCGATGCATTGGTGTCGGACGAGGTTTGGCGTTATGCGGGCTGTCGCGACGGCAATATTTATGATTTGACGGGCGAGGTTCCGCGGGTTGCGTATGAAGTGGACAAAACCGCGCATATTCAATGGATCGATATTTATCGTGGCAATCTTTGTGCATCGGATAGCCACGGCTCGTGCACGGTCATGGACGTCGAGCAAAAACTGCTCTGGAAACATACCGTGAATGGAACGAGCGGCTGGATGGTGCGCGCTTCCGCGAGCGGCGTATATCTTGGCAATTCACAAGGCGTGACGCGATTCGATTGGAAAGGAAATATCGTTTGGTTTCAGCCCACGGATTGGGTGGGATTCGGTTGGCCGGGCGAAAAAAGCGTCTATGCCTTCACCGGACCGGGATATCCAAGCGCGGCCGTCGTTGAATTCGTCTGCGAAACAGGCGAAATCAAAGCCCGCGGATCGTGTTTTTCCCGCGGTAAACATTACAATCGCGCCGTTTCCGCCGCGGCATGTGCCGCATCGACCAACGGTGATCGCATGTTCGGCGGGACGTGTGAAACCATTTTTTGCTTCGAGCCCGACGGGCGTCTGCGCTGGGAAGTTCCCTCGCCTTGCGGAACCCCGTGTTCCATGGCGTTTCAGGATGACAAACTGTACGTCGTGACGCACACCGGGGTGCTCGCCTGCCTGGACGTGAGCGACGCAGCGGTGGAACAGGGACGGGCGGGAAATATCACGAACGCGCCGGTGAATGCGTTGCGTGAAATCGCCGTGACCAAGCGCGACGTGCAAGAAACGACGAATGAAGCGGGGGGCGTCGTGGTCGAATGCGTGCGAATTGGAAAAGATCTGCGTATTCGAGTCGTTTCGCCCGGTTACCATGAGGATTGGTTTTGCCAATTCCCGCGCGATATTCGTGAAGAAGGCGCAAGGTACGTGGTCGATCAAATACGCGAAGCGACGCAAGGCGGGTTTTACCGGGTCGTCGGGAACATTCGCCGATTACGTCAGGGTTGATCCGCCGACTTCACGCCCGCACCGAGGCAACCCACGATCGATGTCCGGACCGCATCGTCGTGGCCGGATCCCGCTCGAGACACGCGTTCTCCAAATCCCACCGCACGAAATCCTTGGCAAAAGTTCGCTTTGCTCGTACTCTGCAAGCAGGAGCCTTGGTCCTCGTTCATGAATAGCCCCGATCGCGATACTCCGTCAAAGCTCGAACTGGTCATTTTTGCCGCGAGCGAAGATGCGCTCATCCATCCGTTGCCCACGTCGGGAAAGGTCGTCATTGGTCGCGCCGAAGACGTCGATGTTCGGATCGATGATCCTTCGGTATCGCGGCGTCATGCAATCCTGCACTTGGATTCGCCGATGCGCATCGAAGACTTGGGCAGTTCCAATGGCACGTTGGTGCGTCGACGCGAGGAACGTTGGAGTTTCGCGGATACGGTGAAGATTCGCCCGCAAGCGGGAAAAACATTTCCGATTGATGTCGGCGGATGCGTGATGATCGGTTCCGTCGTCACGACGATTCGTCGCGCAACGGCGCCCCGACGAGGTTCGGATCCTGCGCCCGCAATGCCGCAAGCGGATCACGTGGTCGTGCAAGCGCCGGTCATGGAGGCATTGTACGAGCATGCCAAAAAAATGGCGCGTTCCGATATGAGTGTATTGATTTTGGGGGAAACGGGCGTGGGCAAGGAAGTATTGGCTCGAGCGATCCACAAGGCATCGCCACGATCCAAAGGGCCTTTTTTGGCGATTCATTGTGCGGCGCTCAATGAGAATTTGCTCGAAGCCGAACTTTTTGGGCACAAGAAAGGTGCGTTTACCGGCGCGACCGAGGACAAACGGGGCCTCTTCGAAGCGGCGCACGGGGGCACGTTGTTTTTGGATGAAATTGGGGAATTGTCTCCGACCGTCCAGGTAAAACTACTTCGGGCTCTGGATGATCGCGCGATCATGCGGGTGGGTGACAGCTCGACCCGGAACATCGCCGTCCGGTTCATTGCCGCGACGAACCGCAACTTGGGGGCGGAAGTCGCCGCCGGGACATTTCGCAGCGATCTTTTCTTCCGCCTCGAAGGTGCGGCCATCACGGTGCCTCCGCTTTGCGAACGAGTCTCGGAGATCATCCCGCTCGCTCGAGTATTCCTTGAACAGGAATGCCGAAAAAACGACCGCGAATCGGTGCCGGAATTGTCCGCGGAAGCGATTCGCCTCTTGGAAGATTATGCTTGGCCGGGCAACGTGCGCGAATTGCGGAATGCAATGTTGCGAGCAGCCGCGTTGTGCTCGGATGAACGAGTTTTACCGGAACATTTACCCTCGCGTATTTCCGGACAAGCGACCTATTTGCCGCTCACGGTGGGAAACACGCAGGAAGCTCGAACCGCCCCGCCGAAAGCTCCCAATACGACGCAACCGATGGCCCGCGGGCCGCTCACGCCGGAACAAACCGAAGAACGGGATCGGATGATCGCCGCGCTCGAGGAGTTCGCCGGAAATCAAACCCGAGCTGCGGATAAATTAGGTATTTCGCGACGAACCTTCGTCACGAGGCTCGAAGAATACTCCATTCCGAGACCACGAAAGAAATGAGACCGCACCGGTTCCTCGCCGCTTTGGCAGCCTTGTGGTTCACGTCGACCATACCCCTACCGGCGCAAGCGCAAATGGGCTGCGCGGACAAAACGACCTGCGGTCCGGCTCAAGCATGTGTTGAAAACAGTTGCCGCGATCCCATCCGTTGCAAAGACGATACGGAATGCGGCAATGGTTTGGGCTGCGATCCGGAACAACATCGTTGCGTCTGCAATGTCGATTCGGACTGCGGGATGTCGGGGACGTGCGAACGGTTTTCCGCTTGCAATGGCGGACTTTGTGAAACGGGTGTTTGCAGAGCCAACGGCCAAAGCCCCGAATGCGGACGAGCTTGTGTCGAAAAAGCAGAATGCCCGAGCGGCACGATTTGCACCTTTGACGACACCAATCGCCAAGTTGGGTTGTGTTGTCAGGGGGTGGTGGGAACCAAAGAGGAGGAATTTGGTTGTGGTGTCCAAGCATTTGGATCCCCCGAAGAAACCAAATGCGCGAGTATCACGATTTTTCTGGCGTGCCTTGTCATGGGTCGTATTCGACGACGATCTGCGGCAAGAAGAGGAAGCCGAATTGATACGCAAGCGAATGTTCGAAATGAACCTTGATCGGGAAAGCGCTGTTGGGATCGAACGTATTCACATCGGCGAGGTTCGGACCGTCCTGAAGTAGAATCATGGCGCCGGCCGAAAAACCCACTCGAATTTGTTTTACTTGCCAAACAAGGCCCAGTTCGAATCGGGCAAACGGGGTCACGGAGTAGACAATTTCTCGGCCTTCCGTTTCAAAGTTCAAGGCGTCGATGGACATACGCCGGCCCGTCGCGGCGGCATCCAGGACATTCTTCGATTGACCGCCCAAGAGTCCCACGCCGACTCGAAAAAGCGATGCGAAGCGCCGATCCACATAAGGATCCCAACCAAACATCACATTCCCATATTGCGCCAAGGTGTATCGTTCCAGGTAAAACGTTGTAAAGTTATTCGCCGGATCGCTGTGCGTCTGAGGTGTTTCCGCCGCCGAAGCGTAGAGCACGCCCATGTTCAAACCCACGGTGATTTGATTCGGGAATCGATAACCGTCACGCATCTCGACAAGAAAACCATTGATTGATGACATCCCGGGAAACGCATCGCCGACGCTTCCAATCGCCGGTCCTCCAGCCGCCTGGACAAACCATTGACCTTTGACCGGCAACGGCGGAGATACGCTCGGCTTGGGCGGCAACGGCGGCAAATGCAAGGTGCGCATCGCTCCCGCATGCCCTTCGACACGAACGCTTCTTTCGGGATTTCCCGCATGCCTTACCCGAAACAGATGCACGCCGGGCAGCAGATAAATCGATTCGGCGCGAGGCAAAGTTCCACAACTCTCGGTATCGACCGTCAGCGTGCCCGACGTTTCCGCCATACGAATTCGAAACACGAGCTTCTCGAGCTTCGCAATGGTGCCGGTAATTCGCTCACGTTCATCCGCACCAATATCATTCGGAAAGTCGCGCAAAACATCTTCATACATCGCAAGCGCTTCATGGTGCCGCCCCAGATGAGCAAGACAAACTGCGGCATTGAGCGTATTTGCCCAATGGTACCAAATCGCACGTGACCGAAGAAATAAATCAAGCGCTCCTTCGTAATCCTGCTTCTCGAGCAATACGTTCCCCGCAAGGAATCGGTTTGTCGCAAGCTCACGATTTGCAGCCGTCACGCCGCTCGCCGAAGCAGGCGGTTCACGCGCCGGAACGCATTCACCACGCGCACTCCCCGCCATCGTACCGACGAGCGCCAACGTCCCCGCCAAAACAAAGAAACATGGAATCAAGGGTCGCAAAACACGAGAGTTCGTCTTCATCGGCGGATCCTCACGGTTTCATTGCATCATTACCAGCCGGGCGAACGGAAGGCGGTCCAAGATCAATGCTCTGTACACGTTCGTTCACCGATGTCACAGGCGCCGCTCCGGTCGATGATCCGACCGCGAAAACACCACCACCACCCGATCCCGTTCCCGTTTTGGGTGTGGCTCCAAGCGTCGACGGAGGCATATTGCCAACGGTGGCGGCGAATGAAGTCTTGGTCGAATTTGTCGAACCAGACGGGGCGGCGGATCCGACGACGGGCGAATTCGACGACGGTGTTTTTTGGGTAATGGGCCGATCCCGGTACTTACCTTCGAGCGCATCGAGGAGCATTTTCTCGAGGAGCGAGCCTTTTTCGGCGTGCGCACGAGTAATTTGGTCGATCGAATTGCGAAATTCACGCTGCGCATCGACGTACATGATCCCGGCCGTCAAAAGGCCCATGACCAACACGGCGGCCATTCCCATGACACCGGCATACCGCCGCCGACGCGCCCAAATGCTCGCCCCAATGAAACGGTGCACATTTTCCGACAAACCTGGATCATCCTTGCGGACCAGTTCCCGCGCCAAAGCCAGGCGACGCCCCGTCCAACGCTCGACACTCTCTTCATCGGCGTTCCAACGAGATGCATCTCGTTCCAGTTCGTCAAGGACGATGCGATCGGCGCGAGCTTCGGTGATCCACGCACGCAAACGCGACCAATGCACGAGCAAGGCTTCGTGCGCCAAAGTGATCCCGTTTTCCGTCGGAACGAGCAACCGCGCTTCGATCAATGCGGCGAGCACCAAATGCGCCCGTTCCCCCATTTTTCGAACCATTTCATCTTCATTTCGCGCGCGTCGCGTACCTTCGGGCGTGGTCAATGCGAGAAGAATCGAGCGCACCAGGGCCATGATTGCCGGATTCGATTCCTCGAGTTTGTTTACGGTGGCTTCGGCGTGTAACTCGAGCGCTCCTTCAATACCGCCGATCTTGTCGAATGCAGCCCGCGTGAGGCGCCTATTTTCCCGATCGCGCTCGTTCCACATTTCGGCCAGGGCAAACTCGACGAGCGGCATGGCATCGACGACCCGATCGATCCCCCGAAAAAGTTCGTTTTCGAGGGATTGGTTTTCCAATTCGTAACCATAGGCATCGAGCGCTCCGGTAATGCTCTCGCGCCAATGGATGGCCCGCAATGGATTGATGATACACAAGGAACGCGAAAGAACTCGTCCAAATTGGCGAAGACCCAACAACGATTCGAGCAGGTCGGAGCGAGCGGCAACGATTGCGCGCACTCCTGAAATCGCCCTCTCCCCGATTTCGGCCAAAAACAAGGCGGCTTCATCACGAGAATCCGCCGACGCCGTGGTCACCAAAGCTTCGAGCTGATCAACGAACAAGACGATTCCCCGCTCTTCGTCATTGGCCCGATCCGCCATGGCCGCAACGAGCGAATCGACATCCAAAAGCGGGGCTTCCGGAATGAATGGTGTCAATGCTGAAATAATGGCCGCCCAGGGATCACGCCCCGGTTCGACAATGGCGACGTCCCATGTCTCCGGCCATTTTGCCAGATTGCCGTCGACGAGCGCCGGAATCAACGCCGCCCGCGCCAAACTCGATTTTCCACTGCCCGATGGTCCGACGAGGGCCGCGAGACCGGTGCCGCGAAGCAGTTCCATCGCTTTGATCATTTCTTCACGGCGTCCCCAAAAAACATCACGGTCCTGAGCTTCGAATCGGCGTAATCCCCGAAATGGACCGATATCTTCGGGAGGCAAACAACGTTTCCGACCGCCCCGTTCCTGACGTATTCGTTCGAGCTCGTATTCGACATGCAAAGCTCCACGGGGTCGATGTTCGGCACGCGGAGATACGAGGCGATCGACCAATGCCGCCAAAGAAGGAGGAATATCCGGACAACGCGACGTCAGCGAGCGCGGAGAGGTTTTTCCTGATAATACGAGCGGGTCCCAAAGCATGAGCCCATCCGAATTCTTTTCAATTTGCGCCGGTAAAAACCCGGACAAACATCGATACAACGTGGCTCCCAGCGCATACAAATCACGCGCAGGCGTCGGAGCCATACGCTTACCCGCACATGCGGGATCGACATATCCAAGCGTCCCGGTAACCATTCCCGACACAGGTGCCGTTGCTTCATCCGAATTCGAATGCAGGTTCGCAGCGGAAAAATGCACCGCCATTGCCTTGTCGAGTGAATCGTCGCTGTCGGAAGCAATGCCGAAATCGATGAGCTTATAAACCCCTCGAGCGTCTTCGACGATATTTCCGGGTTTGACGTCGCGATGAATAATGCCGGCCTGATGCACGGCGGCCAGCGCCGACGCGACCGCAATACCAATCGACAATGAGACATCGACCCCGAGCCTCGTTTCTGCGGACAAACGCGCTTCGAGGGAACGTCCGGCCAATAGTTCCATGGCCAAACCCATCACGCCGATATCTTCTTCGATGACCAGGCCGAAAAATCGCGCGACATGCGGGTGATCCACCCGTCCGAGCGCCCGCGCTTCTTCGACAATGTCGTCTTTGTTCGCCCCGAACTCGTCCAGCGCAAACAATTTGACGGCCGACAAGCGCAGTTCGGTACGCCCATACATTTCACGGGCGAGCCACACGGGCGCATACCCACCTTCGCCGCGCTCTTCCACCAGCCAAAATTGACCGATTTTTCGCTCGGATGCAGGGCGTTCGAGCAGCTGTACGAGGGCCGGAGGACGGGTCTTCATCGGATCCGAAGATCAGCAGAATGCACGATGGAGAAGCGGACGTAAAGGGAAGCGTCGCAACCTCGACAAACGCCGATGCGATGCCGGGTCGGCCGGCAAGAATTCATGCCCATACAGCATTTCGTTGTTGCGACGAATCGGTCAATGTCGCCATACTCATAACCATGGCGCGAGACCTGGAACTTTCCGCGCGCGAGCACGATGTCAAGGACGAGCTGCTTTCCGAGCTTTTCGGCTCGCTCGACCTGCCCGCGGTGCTCGACAAGGCTCACGGTCTTCTAGCGCAACTCGTACCGACGGATCACGGTGCGCTTTGCGTGAGTCGTCCTGAAGGTGCATCGGCGTACGATTGGATCGTGGCGGAAATGCCGCCCGCTTTTTTCGCCGCGTATTCCGCAATGGTGCCCCACGATTTCGTCCGCGCCGCGGTGGCGGAATCACCGAACCGAGTTTTGCGCGATTCGGAAATGCTCGCGCGCAAAGAAATCGAAGAAAGCTATCTGTATCGCCATTGCCGCGCCGTCGGAATGAACGTGGAACACGTCATGGCCGTCATGCTCGCCGATGCCGGTTCGTCTTGGCACGGAGGTCTGGTCCTTTATCGTGGCCGGCGCGTCCCGTTTTCGGACCGGGAACGAGCGATGTTGCAACATCTTTCTCGATATTTCACGGCGGCTCTACGCAATTGCAAACAGTTTGGCGAACTGCAACGGCGTGGCAGCGTGCTCGATACCTTGCTCGCCGCCCGCAGCTTCGAAGGAGTCGTCTTCGATGCTCGAGGTCGCGAAATGTTGCGCACGACCGGATTGCCGGCATTGATTTCCAAATGGTTCCTCCCTCTGGAGCTCGACACCGGGGGTTTACCGTCGGCCGTGATGGATCGATTTGGTGCGGCTGGACAATCGCATTTGGTTTCTCTTCCCAAACCTTGGTGGCGCACGGGAAGTGCGGTTTCGGCCGCGCTTGGTCATTTGGAATTACGCGTGAGCCTGGTGCTCTTGCCCCAAACGTCCGGCGCGTATGCCATTACCATGGAGGAAGTCCCGCAACTCGTGCCGATTCCCGGCGCGTGGAAAAGTATCCTATCGGCGGGTGAACTCAGAACGGTCGAACGAGTCTGTTGGGACAATGCATTGATCGCCGCCGACCTTGGGATATCGGATCAAACGGTGAAAAAACACTTGAGCCGCTCCTTCGACAAGCTCGGTGTTTCGAGCCGCGCGGCGCTCATTCATGCCGCTTGGAGGTTATGCTCGTCAATGCCGCCGAAGGCGGAAAACATCCCCAAGTAAAGAGATGTCGTGACGTCCGCGGAAAGAGCGATCGCGTCCAGATCGTTCGGCGATGAAATGACGGAAAGAACTCGACGAAGCTCATTTCGATGATGTTCGTCGGCGTCGCCGTGACCGCGAAGAAACCGAACCCCGGCAGCGATTCCTGCAATGCGGTTTTTTTTCACCAGATTCTCGGCGGTGATTCGCGCCCGGGCGTCCGCAAGCGATTCGAGCACGTAAGCGGTACCCAAAAAACCAAGCGGCCACCCTCCCTCGACTTGAAATTGATTCCACGCCAAATACGCGGCGACGGCGGTTGACGGACAAGGTAACCGTCGTTCGTCCAAGGGCCGATCAATGGCCTCGAGGTCCTGAAGAATCCACACGTCGTGCCCGTCTTCTTCGTCCGCCTTTTGTAGGAAAAGCCGGGCCAACGTGGGTGATCGACGCAATTGCATCAACCGTTCGCCCGCCCGCCGCAACAAAGGCCGCGTTTGCCGCACATACAGATAGGTTTGTCCAAGAAACGAAGCGTATTCGTCCGTGGTCACATCTCCCGCCAGAATACGCATGGCCACCGGATGCTCGTCAAGAGCAGCGAGCAGATCGTCAACGGATGAATCAAGTGTTTCTACGAGGGTATTCACGATTGATTTCCTTTCCTTGGTCATGCCGCGAGGACGGCTCGTTCTCGCATGGGTTCTTGTTCGGCGACGGCGGCAATGAAGGGCAACGCGCACATGCGAAATCGTTGGTCGAACATGGGAGGTCCGACGAAACGCGCTTTCATGCACCGAGCATACGAATCGATGGTGTGAGGCAAGGGCACTGCGGCGTCTCCCGCAAGCGCTCGCGAACGTACGCGATCGTCATAAAACGGCCGTCGCGGATAAAGTGGAGACACCAACGCGGTTCGACGTTCCAAACACAGGTCATTGCGGACAAACCCACGGGAAACGAGCGCTCTTTGAATGATCATGGCGTCGTCGATCGCGTCGGTTTCCATGTTGGCGCCGGCAATCCAATGCGTCACTCCGAACCGCAAGCTCAAACGAAACACGGCGGCATGGAGAACCGAAGCGACGACGGAACCGCGGTATTCGGACAATACGCAAAAACGCGTAGTCTCGGCGGGACGCAGGCAAGTTCCGGCAATGGCGCGTAAATCATAATGCGACTCGATGGGCAAACCAAACAATGTCCCATGAAATCGCGCAATCTCGGCATTGGGCAAAAGCACGCGCACAGCGCCCACGGGCGTTTGTCCGTCATAAGCGACGAGGTGAAACGTCGTATCGAGCGTATCAAAGGGGTCACATTCTCGAGGAATGCTTCGCTCGTTGGTTTCGATGTACCCGAGCTCCCGGGCAAACACGTCGAAACGAATCCGCAAAGCGTCGTCGATACGCCGCTGAGTTTTGGCGAGAATGCAGCGGATTTGGGGCATGATGTCCTTCGGCCGCGCGGGGTATGCAGTCGCGCATGCTGTAAAGGAAATGCCCTGCACGGCTCGTGCCGATCACGGAAAACACGAAATTTGAGTTCGACCGGTCGAATTTGTAGGAAGGTTTTACGAATTGCGCAAAACGAACGTTGCACAAGCCGACGATCTGCACTTGAAGCGCAAATCGCCGACCGGAAATCGTTTGGCAACCTCAATATGGACGGCGAAGCAAGTCCACGTCGTCATTCGTGAAGGGTTATGCCGCACGCCGCGGCTTGAGCCACACAGCCAGCTTTTTGGGCGGAAGATCCATCACGGCCGCAACGAGTTTTTCCGGACCAGTTTTGTCGAGGCGCAATGCGATACGCCGTCGTTCCTTATCCGTCAATCCACGTCCAAGACGCCGCTCGGCGACATATACCAACGCAAGCGACGCGGCTTCGATTCCTTCTTTGCGTCCTTCTTGGCGTCCTTCTTTGCGTCCTTCTTCTCGACCGATTTCGATACCGGCTTTGCGACCGTCCACATACCAAGGATGAACCATGACGTCCTCCTGCTTCTCCGCAGACCTTATCACATTCGTGAACTCTGGGCGATCTTTTCGTACTTTCGCCATCGACAACATTGTCGCGACAACCTCAAAAAACTCCTCCGCTGTTGCTTCCCGACGAACCCTGGCGATAATCCGCCGAAGATGAGGTTCGTCCGCGTCGATTGCGAGAGGGACGAACACAAGCCAGAAAATACCTGACATGGCTTCGAGTTCCGCGACGGTACGCTGATACACAGGTTCGATTCGAAACCGAATACCCGTAAATCGTTTGCCCGTGGGTGACGTTTGATACCGGCCAAACGCTCGCCAGGGTTTCTTCCGGCCCGACAACACCACAATCACGGTCTCCACCGACACTCGCAAGCAACGTTTGTCCTTTCGCTTGCGACGCATGTCCCGACGCACCGTCTTCGCCAAAAGGAAATGGTATTCCGCCGCCCGCTCGCGCACCGAACCGTTCAATCGCAGCGTCCATTCGATATGCAGCAATCGATAACCACGGCGCGCCAGGCGAATATACAGAACACGATCAAGTCGGCGCGCCCGCGCGGTTACCTGGGTTTCACCCCAATGAAAATGTCGAATTCGTTCGTCCGGATGTACGATGAGCTGGGCCAACGTCGCCGGAAATAGACGCGACGACGCGCGCAAGCTCAAGTCTGCATCCGCAGCGATCTCCAATTCATCGCTCGACTCTTCACGTTGATGCATGACGGCACCTCGCGGACAAACCAATCCCATGACGCGAGGTCGACGCGAACTTCGCCCTCATACACATCCATCGTTACGAGGGACCGCTCAGTTGCGTAAAAAGTGACGGGCGACGGTCGATTTCTGAAAAGAACCTCTAAATCGAAGCTTCGCGAGCTCGTCGTTCGATCTCAGCCCGGAGCCCAAGCGACTCGACATCCGCAATCACCACCTTGGCCTCTTCGACCGACGGCGCGGGAGACGGAGGCTTGCTGCGACGTGCGTCGAGTCCCCGCTCGACCGCTTCGATGCATCGCGTTCGAAACGCTTCATCACGCTCACACTCACGCACGAGCGCCGCATGAGCACGATCCTGAAGATCCTCGTCGGAACAAACGAGCAGCGCATCGCATCCAGATCGAATCGACAACACCGCCGAGTCTTCGATCGCGTACGTCGCCGCCACCGCCGCCATCTCGAGATCATCCGAAAACAAGACGCCTCGAAAACCAACGTCGCGTCGTAGCAAGTCCGTACACACACGTGGCGACAACGTCGCCGGCACCTTCTCATCGAACGACGTGACGACAACATGCGCCGTCATGATCGTCCCCAATTTCGCTTGGGCATACGCGCGAAACGGAACGAGTTCGATCGCATCGAGACGCGCGCGGTCGTGATGAATGATCGGTAAGCCCACGTGACTGTCGACGGAGGTGTCGCCATGTCCCGGAAAATGCTTCCCACATGAAAGAACGCCGCTCTCCTCGAGACCCAACGCGAACGCTACAGCCAACGCAGCCACACGCTCTGGGTGCGTCGCAAAAGATCGATCGCCGATGATCGGATTGTTGGGGTTCGAATCAACGTCGAGCACCGGAGCAAAGTCGAGGTTGAACCCGAGTGCAGCAAGCGCTCGGCCAAGGTGCTTGCCGACACGCGTTGCCAAATAAAAATCGTTCGTTTGTCCAAGCAGACGCATCGGCGGGAGCGACGGAAACCATCCGCGCAACCGAGCCACTCGTCCGCCTTCTTGATCCACCGCAACGAACGGAGGCAGT
Source organism: uncultured Polyangium sp. (assembly GCA_964435055.1). GTDB lineage: Bacteria > Myxococcota_A > Polyangia > Polyangiales > Polyangiaceae > Polyangium. Next base: position 15,594 of record CAYSYX010000142.1, read on the forward strand.
TCCGGCGGACAAACAGAACGAATCGTCGAGCACAAGGCGTATGTCGACTCGAGATCGTGCACGTTGCGTTTGAACAGAATCGCACCGCCGCGATGACCTTGGCGCAACGACGACGCGAATCGCTCCGGCAGCTCGAAGCCGTCGAAGCCTCCGACGATGATTTGACCACAAAGGACTTGGAGAGAAAGATCAGCGGCCCGCATGTCGTTCCTTGCGTGTTCGTCGACGCAGCATACCCACGCTCGCAAAAGCAAATCCAAACGCCGTGCCCAATGGTGTCGATCGCTGCGCTGTTTGCGTCGTACTCGCAGGTAACGCACAACCGCCCGACGTTGCGTCGATCTCGCCCGATGCTCGCCACACGTCTTCACCAATTTTTAACTCACGCGGAGTTTCGATCGATTGTCCCGCGTAGCGAACATCGATGGTCATCGTCTTGCCCCCCGAGCCGCGTTCGGCCGCGACTGCAAACCGAAATAGGCCATGACGAACCTTGACGAGAGGCGAAACGACGACGCCTCCCGTGACGGAGAGTTCGAGCTGCGTACCGGCGATGCCTGTCGATACTTCACCGCTCTCACTACGCAGTTCGACGGTTCCCCAGACGGGCCACGCGGGATCAGGACGCGCATACGCACTCGACAAGACCCACCAGCTCTTGGCGATCGACGGCTCCTGAGGTGCGGCTTGTTCATCGAGCAGCGAACGTCGAGCTCCCTCGAGATCGAGTGCGCCGGCTCCGAGCTGCGTTTCATGACGCACCGTCCCCACAGGGAAACGAGCTCCCGCTTGCAGGATGTTCGTCACGCGTTGTTGCGTGAGCGTTTTGTCGAGCTCGAACAGAAGTGCAACGGCGCCCGCGACATGCGGTGAAGACATCGATGTGCCCGACGTGATCGCATGCGTTTCATCGACGAGATAACAAGGTGCGCCATCAGGACATCCGGGGCCGTCGAACAGGCCTCCCGGCCCCTTGCGAGGATCCGCGTCTACGCTCATGGCTGCCGCGATGAAGCCACCGGGGGCGCTGATCTCGGGTTTCGCCACGCCAAACGGGGTTGGTCCCGCCGCACTGAAGTAACAGATGCTGTCGAGCGCCGGATTGAGCTCGCCACCAAGCGACTGGAGCTGGATGGGCTCGATCGTGAGCGGATCCCATTCGAGTCGATTGAGCGTGCAACCAACGGCCAAAATATTCGGATGCGCCGCGGGAACGGCGATCGTTCCTTGACGAACCGCTTTCTCGAATTGAAGCCCGAACGACCTGTTGGGCGAGACGTCTCCAAGGCCCGTAACCCACAGTTGTGCGTCTCCGTGACCAGACAAGATGATGTTGAAGGAGCCTTTGTCCCACGCGCCGCTGAACGCCACGACTGCGCTGTTGGTGCGCTCCGTGATCGGTGTCTTGCCATTGACCAGCTGGTTCACGACAGCCGCCGTCGTGCCGTTGTTTCCGTCGTAGCCAGATTCATCACCGGGTTCTACAAGACGAACCCACTGCGTTCCATCCGGCGCTTCGAGCCCCACGCTCACTTCGTCATCAGGATGAAACGTGACCCATACGAAGCCGTTGCCGTTCTTCGCTTTCGGTGTGGAGATCGGAACGCGCACCTCCGCTCCGGACGTCACGTGCACTTCGGTGTGGATACCAAACGGTCCGCGTCCTTCGATCTGATACAGCGCCCCGCTGTTGCCGGCTGCCGCAACGATCGCTCGCCCCGGTTTGTTGTCCCCGATGATCTCGTTGAGCCCTCTTTCGAGATCGCTCGATCCATCGTGCGGACCAAAGTCACCTCCGAGGCTGAGGTTGATCACGGCGGGCATGCCCAGCGCTTTCGCTCGATCATCGATGAACTGCGCGCCGATCAAGACATCGGAATCTTGAAAGCCTGCTTCGGACGAAGGGCTCGCAATCACGAGCGTCGCTTCCGGCGCCAGCCCGACATACACCGGGGTTTGTCCGGACATGATGCCCCCGTTGCCTGCCGCGATCGACGTGACGTGCGTGCCGTGACCCAATGAATCCCCCGGCAGGTCGAGCGCGAGTTGCCCGGCGATCATCGCGTCGATGTCGTCGTTCGAGAAAACGGCACACGAGACTTGTTTCGGATCCGTACAACCGAATTGCTTCTCCAGCTCGGGATGAAGTCCCGCCGGCTGCCGTCCACCTTCGATGAGCCACGCGATGCGGCTGCGTCCTTCGATGTTGCGAAAGTCCGGATGCGTCACATCGATGCCCGTGTCGACCACACCGACGACGACGCCTTTGCCCGTTCCCAAGCCGGTGCTCTTCCGAAAATCGCCGACGCGCGTCCATGTCGACGAAACATCGAGCAACGGCTGAAGTGGAGGCGAAACCGAAAGAGAAACCTCGGGGTACGTCTTTCCAAACTCTTCGACTTCGGAAGGAAAGAGTCGAATCGTGCCTACGCCCGCAGCAAGAGGAAGCAGCCCGAGGGATCGCGGATCCACACCCGGCGGCGTGTGCACTTTGACAGCGATGCGCCCTGATGAATCCGCGAGTGGGTGGACCTTGCTCGGAGCGTGCAGCAGCCGCACAAGTGGACGCGCGGGAGCTTCCTCCGCATGAACTCGAGAGGCGAGAAGAAGTGTCGCGAGCGTTGAGGTGAAGACAAACGAGGATCGGGCAAACACCTCGTCATCCTATCGCATCGATCACACGGGAGGGACGATGTGCTTCTTCGCCGGACGGGCTTCGGATTTGGCGGCATAGCGTGCAAAACGCCGGGAAATCTCTTCTCGCAAAGCGTTTGTCGAAACAATCGCATCCACGACGAGCTCACTCGCAACCTTCACGAGATCAACGTCCTCGCGGTACTCGTCGCGAAGCTTCTGCACCAGCGCATCACGTTCGGGTCCGGCAGGTACGGCTTGGATCTTGTTGTAGAAGACGGCGTTGACCGCAGCGTTCGGACCCATGACGGCGATCGATGCGCACGGAAGCGCGATGCATGCGTCGGGCTCGAACGCGGGACCGCACATCGCATACAAGCCTGCGCCGTACGCCTTGCGCACGATGACCGAAATCTTCGGCACGGTCGCTTCACTCACGGCCGCGATCATCTTCGCGCCCGCGCGAATGATGCCCTGCTTCTCGACCACCGTTCCGATCATGAAACCCGGAACGTCCGCGAGATACAGCAGCGGAATGTTGAACGAGTCGCACAGCCAAATGAAGCGCGCGGCTTTGTCGGCGGAGTCGACGAAGAGCACGCCGCCCTTGTACTTGGGTTGATTGGCGACGATGCCGACGACGCGACCTTCGATGCGGGCAAACCCCGTGATGATCTCTTTCGCCCAGAGCTTTTTGATTTCAACGAACGTGCCTTCATCGATCACCGCATCGATCACCGCCATGATGTCGAAGGGCTTGTTCTCGTCCTTCGGGATGATCTCTTCGAGCGGCTTCGAGGCCGTTTTCGGAGCACACGCAGCGATCGTCGCCGGAACCGATTCGTGATTCTGGGGCATGAGCGCGATGTAGCGTTTGGCCCAAGCGATCGCTTCCTGCTCGGTCTTCACGAGCACGTCGCCGCAACCCGATTCGGAGCAATGCATACGCGCTCCACCGAGTTCCTC
>CAYSYX010000143.1:0-13353 GCA_964435055.1 uncultured Polyangium sp.
GCTCCGTGCCGGCCCGCGCAAACGCGTACGCCCGTACGTAATACTTGGCGTCTTCGGAGACCATCGCTTCCGAAGGTCCGCATTGGGCACAGTTTTTCTTAAAATACACTCGCCCGTCCCGAATGACGACTTTCGCGGGCAAAAGAGTCAAACATGTCGGACATGTCGACGTCGTTTCTTTGAATTCGACTTCCCCCTCGAATCCATCGGGGACTTCACCGCGAGCCAAAAACTTCGCCGTATAACTTTGCGCCGTTCCTTCGAGCGTTTCTTCGGACGGACCACAAGTCGGACAAAGCAAGAGCCGCACAGGTTTGTCATCACGTAACACCACCCGCCCCTCATGCCGTTCGCCACACGTGGGACATGCCGCGCGTTCATGATGGAAAAACGTATGCGGTCGGTCCTGACGAATCGGCGTGGCGCAACTAACACAATCCATGGGCTATTCCTCCGGCAATTCGACATCTTCATCTGAAGACCGGTCGGACGTCAATTCGCGAAATTGCGAGAAACAATTCTGATATTCTCTCCGCCCCTCGTGCGTTACGTCCTACTTGATCGAATCACTCGCCTGGAACCGCCCAATTTTGCCGCGGGAATCAAATGCGTGTCGTTGTCCGACGATATCTTCAGCGACCACTTTCCAGGACATCCGATCATGCCCGGCGCGTTGATCATCGAATCGTTGGCGCAGCTTTGCGGCGTGCTCCTCGAAGCCGCACGGCGGTTGGACGGACAAACTGACATGCATGCGCTGCTCACGATGGTCGATCGCGCGCGGTTCCGACGCGTCGTCCGACCCGGAGACAAACTCGACCTCACCGCCGAAGTCCTCGTGGCTCGTGAAGACGGCGGGCAAGTCAAAGGCACCGCAAGTGTCGACGGAAGCGTGGTGGCAACCGCCGAGCTCGGATTCGCGCTCGCCCACGTCACGCATCCCGAGCTCATCGCGCGGCGCAAAGAGTACTTGGACATCTGGCTTTCGGGCTCGATGGCGGCGACTTGATGCGACCGGTCTACGTTCGAAGCGTCGGCGTCGTGAGTCCACTTGGACAAACCTGGCCGGAGACACGCGCAGCGCTGGAGACCGGCAAGACGGCCGTCGCTCCCATCACTTCGTTTGACGTCCAAGGATATCCGTCGCGGGTCGCCGCCTGCGTACCTTGGCCCCTCGATGAATCCCAAGATCGCCGCCTCGCGCTTGCGCGTCGTGCCGCAACCGAAGCGTGGGAAGCTGCCCAAGTTCACGCATCACCAACACGTATCGGCGTGTTCATTGGAGCCGAAAGCGGACGGGCAACATACGAAACGGTCTTCGCTCTGTCCCGTGCGGCGGGCGGAGGAAATCGTTTTGACCACGAACGATTCGGTCGCGAAGCCCGAGCCCTCGCCGCGCAAGTGCACAGCGCCACGGTGTCTCCCGCTGCCGTCGCTTCGGCTTTGGCCGGACAGATCGGTGCGCTCGGTCCGGTCGACACGATCTCGCTCGCGTGTGCCTCGGGAGCCGCCGCGATCGTCGAAGCAACGCGAGCCATTCGTCTCGGCGTGTGCGATGTCGCGCTGGCCGGCGGAGTCGGTGCGGATGTCGATCCGTTCATGCTCGTAGGATTCGGCATCTTGAGCGCTCTGAGCTCGCGTGGCGTGTCGTGCCCGTTCGACGTGCATCGCGATGGGTTTGTCGTGGGCGAAGGAGCAGCCATGGTGGTCTTGAGCGCCGCACGAGATGATGCTTCCGTCGAAGTCGCCGGTGTCGCTCGTTCCCTCGATGCGCATCACCTCACGGCGCCCGATCCCTCGGGCGATGGAGCCGTACGCGCGATGCGTGGCGCGCTCGAGGATGCCGGATGCGATCATGTCGACTACGTGCAGGCGCACGGCACGAGCACGCCGCTCAACGATGCCGTGGAAGCCGCGGCCATCGCGCGCGTGCTTGGGCCGCATCTTTCTCGAGCTCACGTCGGCGCCGTCAAGGGTGCGTTGGGCCACTGGATCGCCGGCGCGGGAGCCGTTGGATTCGTCTGTGGTTATGAAGCCGTTTTGTCGGGTATTTGTTTCCCGACGGCAGGCCTCGTGGAGCCTGATCGTGCCTGCTCGTTGCCCCACGTCATGGGTTCGGCGATTCGTAAGAACGTGAGTATGGCGCTCGTCAACGCCTTCGCATTCGGTGGAGCGAATGCGAGCATCGTGGTGGCTCGGTGCAAGTAACGTCCGATGTGTTTGTCGTGGCCGTATCATCGCTGACGCATGTCGGCATGTTGGGGACTGAACTCGGACGACGTCTCGTGCGTGGTGAACTCTCCGCGATAGGTCCGGTCGAGGTACCTGCGCCTTCGCGTCCCGATGAAATTCGCCAACGCAAACTCATGTCGCGAGCCGCGTGGATGGCTGCGCTCGTCATGCGTGATGCTCTCGCGGTCGCCCAATGGTCGGATCGACGTGACGAGATCGGTGCGTACTTCGGCGTCGGTGCATCGGGCGCGGAGATGGACGACGTGGCTCGACTCATCGGCGCGAGCCTCGACGAGCAGAAGAAGTTCACGCTGGCTCGCTGCGGCAAAGAGGGACTCGACGCATCCAATCCACTGTTTGCCTTTCAGATCATGAACAACTTCACCCTGTGCCACGGGTCGATCCTCGAGGGTTTGGCGGGGCCTAACGCAGCGATTTTTTCACGAGGTATGGGCACGGTCGTCGCCTTGGAAGAAGCTTGCCTCGCGCTGCTCGAAGGTGAATGTTCACGAGCGATCGTTGGAGGAGCCGATACGGCGACCCATCCGGTGACGCTCGCAGAGCTCGAGCGGGAAGACTTTCTGCGTGACGGGCTCGTGCCGGTCGACGGCGCTGCGGCGATCGCTTTGGCGAAAGAAGCCGATGTGCCTTTGGGTCGAGTCGAATCCATCTGGGTTTGGCCTGTAGAACGCCCGCGGGATGCGTTGCTTCCGCGCATCGGGGTATTCCGTGACGCCGTCTTGATGGCTTGCGCGGATGCGTTGGCCGAACATCCGTGCGATTTGCTGGTTCTCGCGCCGTGGGGAAGTCCCGCGCGCGAAGTGATGCGCGAGCTGCCGGAAGCTTTGGCGATCAAACAATCTGTGGACCTGACAAACTTGCTGGGAGAATCGCTCGCCGCAACGCCGGCGATCGCGTGGGTCGCCGCTCTCGGCATGTTGGTTGAAACAGGCGGCAAACGAGCTCTCGTACTCACCGCCGGACCCGACGGAGATCTTGGCGCCGTGGTGCTCACGCGCGGAGGTGCGCGATGAACAACCGCCGTGCCGTCATCACCGGCGTCGGTGCCGTATCGGCCTTCGGCGTCGGCTACGAAGCGTTGGAAAAAGGCTTGTTGGCAGGGCGAAGTGCTATCGGTCCCATCCGCAACTTCGACGCCCGTACGTTCCCCACCCGTGTCGCGGGTGAAGTACCGATTGTCCAGACCAACGCGGCGTTCATCACCGAACATCTCGACGTGTTCTTGCGCTCGGGTGAAGCCGATCGCTGGGAACGTTCGGGACTGCTGCGAGATCGCAAAGTCTGCTTCGGCCTCATCGCGGCAACGGAGGCGTTTCAGCACGCCGGCTGCACCGCGGAAGAACGTCGCGCGGCCTTGTCGATCGGTCTTGGATTGGAGCAAGCGTTCCTCGACGACCTCGCCGCACACTACGAAGACGGTCGGATGCGCATCGGCGCCGGGTCGATGTCCGGTGACGACGGCGTTCGTTTTCGGTCGCGTGTAGACCTTTGTGCTCAAAAGATTCGCAGCGTCTTGCGTTTGTCGGGACGAGTCGTCGTTCATGTCTCCGCGTGCGCTGCCGGAGGCATGGCGGTCGCCCATGCGGCGTCGATGATTGAACGAGGTCAAGCGGACGTGGTGCTGTGCGGCGCCTCCGATTCGATGGTCAATCCGCTCGGCGTCGGTGGAATGTCGCGTTTGTCCGCCCCTTCGCCGCGAGCCGAAGCGTCGGCATGTCGGCCCTTCGATCGCCGCCGCGATGGCCTCGTCATCGGCGAAGGCGCCGCGTTGTTCGTCGTGGAAGAGGAGTCGCGCGCACGAGCCCGCGGAGCGTCTCCGTTGGCGCATATTCTCGGCTGGGGCGTGACCCAAGACGCGTACCGAGCGACCGCCCCGCGTCCCGATGGTTCACGCGCCAAAGCAGCGATGGAACAGGCTGTTCGTCGCGCCCAACTCCAGCCCTCCGACATCGGTTACGTCAACGCTCATGGGACGGGAACCCCTCTGAATGACGTTGCGGAAGCCAACGCGATCCGCAGCTTGTTCGGTGACGTTCCGGTCAGTTCGATCAAAGGTGCCGTCGGACATCTGATGGCCGCAGCCGGAGCGATCGAACTTGCGGCGTGCTTGTTGCCGCTCAATCACGACGTGCTCCCCGGCACGGCTCATTTCGACGAACCGGATCCCGAATGTCCGGTCAACGTCATTGGACAAACCCCGCTCATCGCCCGAGTGAACTACGTCTTGTCAAACTCGTTTGGGTTTGGCGGACAAAACATCAGCGTCGTGCTCGGGAGGGTCGAATGATCCGACGGCCTACGCCGATGGCCGTCACGGGTTTTTCACTCCGTACCCCGCTCGGGGAAAACGCGGCGACGATCGCCGAGCGAATCTACGGAGGTGAACGGGTCGTCGCCCCGAATGCTCGCTTCGACGCGCGCACCTATCCTTGTTCGCTCGCCGCAACCATGACGTTCGATCCGAAACCGTCGAAACATCGTCGATTCGTCAAGCGTATGGGCCTTTTCGGCATTGAAGTGGGGGCCGAAGCGCTCGAGCACTCGCAAACGCCGGTCCGAGGGACGCGTTTGGGGTTGTTTTGCGGTTATGGCGGGTTACGCGCGCATTGGGACGACCTCATGCCGGTACTCGAAAATCAGGACGGCTCGCTCGAGGCCCGAGATTCTTGGGCGCGCGGTTTTTCTTCATTGCACCCTTTTTGGATGCTTTTCCATTTGTCGAACAACGCGCACGCTTTGTTATCGATTCAATTGGGCGCCACCGGCGATGGCACGACGAGCGCCGGGTCGAACGCGGGAGCGCAAGCATTACGCGCGGCCTGCGCGGCGCTCGAAGCCGGAAGTATCGATGCCGCGCTGGTTTTCGCGTACGACACGCTCGTCGAACCCGAAACGATCTTATCGCTCGGTGCGTCCGGTGCCGCCACGAATGCGCGGGACGCCTCCGCCGTATCCGCGCCTTATGGCGAAGACGCGGCGGGGTTTGTCCCAAGTGAAGCGGCGGCCGCCATCGTCCTGGAAAAACCCGAACGAGCGACGGGACGAACCATTGCTCACATCACGGCAACCACGGCGGCCGATGGGAATGCCGGTTTTGCGGAGCCGGATACTCTGGCTCCGGCGTTTGCAACCGTTGCCAAAGAAGACGACAAACTGGTCGATGGCGCCGGTCTCGCGCATCGTCAGCGTGACGATGGCGAACGTGCCGTCATTGCCCAATTTCTCGGTGAATCGACGCGGTTGATTTCGACGGCGGCAAGTTTGGGACAAATGGGCGCCGCGAGCTCCCTCGTTCAAATCATTTTGCTTCAGCAATTTCTAGCGAATCAAAAATTGCCTCCCATTGCGGGTTTGTCGAAAGCCGCCCCGGGACCATTACGCCCCCTCGTGCATGCGGAAGCGAGCGATCTTCGCTCTGCCGTGGCTATTTCTTGCGGCATGCCCGGACTCGTGGGTGCCGTTCGCGTGGAGATACCATGACGACATCACAGGTTGCCATTGTAACAGGCGCATCACGCGGCATTGGTCGGGCCATCGCGCAGAATTTGGCCGGACGAGGGTTTACCATCGGCGTCGTGTATCAAAAAAACGAAGATGCGGCCCGACAAACGCTGGAAGCCATCGAATCCGCGGGCGGTCGAGCGATGTTATTTCGCGCCAACGTCGCCAAAGGGCCGGAAGTCACGGCATTGTTCGAGCGAATCGATCAAGAGCTCGGAGCTCCGCACGCGCTCGTGTGTAATGCCGGAGTGACACGCGACGGGTTATTTGCCGCAACGACCAACGAAGATTACGAACATTTGTTTTCGACGAACGTCGAGGGCGTCGTGCATTGTTGCCGCGAAGCATCCCGACGTTTCATTGCTCGGCGTAAAGGCGTCATCGTGAACGTTTCGAGCATTGCGGCCCTCAAGCCCGGACGCGGACAAGCGCTGTACGCCGCATCGAAAGGCGCGATCGAGTCCTTGTCGAAATCACTCGCCGTGGAGCTGGCTCCGCGCGGCATTCGAGTCAACGCGGTTTGTCCCGGAATCATTGAAACGGATATGACAGCCGAATTGCGGGCCGTTGCGCCGGACGAACTATTGCGACGAATCGTCATGAAACGAATCGGCCGTCCGGAAGAAGTCGCCGCCGTGGTTGGTTTTCTCGTCTCGGATGAAGCAAGTTACGTCACCGGACAAGTTTGGAGCGTCGACGGAGGATTCAAACTGGAATGAGCACGCCGAACGGCCCCGAGATGCTCGAATGGCTGGAAACACGCCGTTCGCGGCGGGTTTTTGAAGAAAAACCCATCCCGAAAGAAATTTTGTCGCGTCTTTTGCACGCCGCCGTGACGGCGCCTTCGAATACGAATCGACAACCGTGGCGATTCGCGGTCGTCACAAAAAAAGACGTTCGAAAACAAATCGCGTCGGCCGTACGTACGCGAGCTGCGGAAATCAAAGCCATCATCGAGCGTGGTCATCACGCGGACGATTTTGCCAATTACGGCGATTTTTTCCACGAACCTCTCGACAATGCGGCGGCGATCGTGATCCCGCAATGGCGCGATTATCCCGATTTGATTGCGGAATTCATTGCTTCGGGCGGAGGCGATCCCGCGGCATGGCATACAGCTCGCAGCATGCAAGCGGAATTATGCTCGACATGTGCCGCCGTCATGGCCCTGCTGTTACAAGCGCATGCCGAAGGGCTCGGCGCATGTTGGATGGCCGGCCCGATGATCGCAAAACCCGACATCGAGGGTCTTCTTGGAATCCGCGAACCATTTCGTATGGTCGGGGCCATCGCGCTTGGTTGGCCCACCGGACAAACACCGGTATCCCCGGGCAGAAAGCCTCTCGAACGCGTCGTTCAATGGTTCGAGGATGACGAACCTTAGCGTTTAGCGCGAGGTTCCACGGCCTTCGACGGCGACCCTTTCAAGCAATACCGCAATCCATATTTGAGATTACGTAAAAGCCGTAAATGCTCGAAACGTACGTCCACGGCCAGCAACGCCGTTGCCACGGCGGGTCGGATTCCCGTCAAAATGCATTCGGCCCCGACGAGCTCGATACAACGAACCAAATTGAGCAGGTGTTGGGCGCTTTGGGCATCCAAGGTTTCAACCCCGGTCCAATCGACGATGACGAAGCGTACGGCCCGGGCCACGACTTCATCGAGCACGCGAGCCGTCATCTCGGCACCTCGACGTTCGTCGACATTTCCGATCACGGGAAGCGCGAGTACGTCATCCCAAACCTCGATGATCGGCGTCGATAATTCCTTCACGCCGGCTTCGAGTTTTTCAATGAGCAATCGTTTTTCCTCGACCGTTGCCGCGACGACTTCATCCAGTTCTCGGACCAATTCTTTATGCTCGGTCACGTCTCGCGTCACGACGACAGCGGCGCATACCCCGCCCTGCGCATCACGAATAGGCTCGGCCGATTGGGCGATCCAGGTCATTTGCGGGGAAATTTCGGGCCGCCGAACCACACTTTCCAGGTTCTCAATGGATTGTCCTTGCAATGCGCGCAGCGCCGGATCTCGCTCGGGCTCGGCTCGCGTCACACCGTCGGGATGGAAAACCTCATGATCCGCAAGTGCTTTCGGAATAGGGCCATCGTCGCCCAGAATTCTACGTAATGCTGAATTATGAACGATTTCATTCCCGACCGAATCGACGACGTGTAAGCCGACGGGTATGGCTTCGAAAACTCGGCGCAACAAATCCCGGTCCGCCGCAACCTCGCGATGAGTCTGCTCCAGTTGCCCGAATTTTTCCTTCAAAGCGGCGATCTCCGCTTCGAGCAACGCATTTTTGGCAATTAAATCATCGACGTTCAAATGAATCACTTCCACCCCACCACAACGGATCTCATCCTAAAAGTAACGTTGCGTCAAGCGCGGAAACGATCTCGGTAACGACGTTTTTCTGCCATTTCAGCTCCGTAGAAAGCCGCGGTACGAAAACGGCGCGTCGCGCGTTGGGGGCGACCGTCAACTGAAATTCATGAGGAACGTCGAGCGTGTAGAGGATATCCGTACCGCGCACCACGCCCCGCGACGATAGATATTCACGAAATGCCGGAGGAAATGGAGTGCTTGTCGTGAATTCGAATTGATCGCGCCGGATGCACGCATATCGTTGCACGACCTTCACGCGACCGATTTGAAACACCGCAATGATTTCGCCATAACGTCGTTGCGCTCGCGTGTCGTCGATATCGTCGGTGGAGGCGTCGTCGACGTGCGTCATGGCGCAACTAAGCGGATTGCCGTTCGACCACGATTTCGCACAGAGAATCGCCCATGGCCAGACAGCGCGTTTCACGAGCCCGGAAGCTCCGCGGATGACCGAACACTTCTTGAAAGAATTCTTCGGTCAGCGCAGGTCGTCGCGTAATATCGCCTTGATATATCAAGTTCATGAGCCCCGCCGCGCCCCCCGATGCCAGATAACATCGCGGGTGTTTGGCCCGACCATAATCTTCGAGAACTCCGACGGCTTCGTATCCGTGTTCAATGTGCAGCACGAGCCGTTCGTCGGGCACGAGCTCGCGTAATCGATAACGTCCCCACCCAAGCGCATTGATGACGCCAATCATGCCTTTGACCCAATCTTCACGCGTCTCGAGCATGGGTTGCACGACCGCATCCCATTCGACGGAAACCATGATTCCGCCAAACGTATGAAATGCGCAAACATGACCGGCCTCGGTGAGAAGCGCAATCGCATCTTCTTCGAGCTCCGGTAATTCGCGAATGAACGCTCCCAATAGACCGTACGAAACTCGATTGTAATAGTCGGCAAAATGCTTGGTCAGGTACAAGCCGAAAGCTGGAATGAGCCCCTCTTCGTTGCCTCGTAATTCAAGGCCCGCGACGGCTTCCGTGACGACTCGTTCATCGACGGCCATTACCACACCTCCACGAGAAATGAGCATTGGTCATCGCCCGCCGCATGGCATGCAGTTTCGGTCGTCGTTACCCGCTCGGGGGCGAGTTTTGTGGCGACGACGATGGCGCCCGTCAGATATCCGGCGGCGAAATAACAACCCGGCGTCGCACGTACGCCCCAGCGGGCTCTCCAGCCGATTGCGTAATGCGAGCGAGGCATCGTCACCGTCCCACCCCATTCGGTCAAATTTGAAATATCGAAGCTCCCCAAGCCATGTTCGGCAAATACGCGCACGGCCCGTTCGATGCCCTCGCGAGCGGAATTCGACGGAGTTTGCCTTTCCAACCCTTCCAAAAAACGGCGCGCGGATTCCGTTGCGGCAGCTGTCAACAACCGCGGCGCCCGGTCCTTGAGCCCCTCTTCGAGCGTTCGTTGTAAATAAACATTGTAATGATTGCAATGGGCGACGATCCGCCGCGTGCCCAATTCGAGCACACCTCGTTCGATATCGAATGCAGTATTCAATGCCCGATTCATTTCGCCTCATTGGATTGCGGTTCGCCCAGAATCGCCCGAGCGTGAAACCAAGCTCGTTCCACGAGTTCAGGTTCGTCCGGCAAAGACACCGCCGTTCGTGAAATAGCCCGCCCGACGAGCAAATTCAAACGCGCCAAGTCGACGTTCGCCGCCCCGCGCGATTTTTGCCGCACGTATTCGACCACTTTTACCAATTCCACGCCCATCGGTCACCCTGCCCGGCTTTGTTGCCAATGCTCCGCATTCGATGCGTCAATTGCCAACGTGCCTCTCATTGGTTCCCCGATATGCACTTTCGTGAATCCCCAGCTCCGCACGGTTGTCGCCAAGCAAGACGTACGGTATGCCGCATGGGCGGCGGCGTCAAGTCCTCATTCGCAATCGCCAAATCCTCGTCTTTGGTCGATCTGAAAAAAATGCTGCGCACGGGCTCGAGCCTGAGTACCATGCCTGCCAATGACGACCTCATCGCAAGCCGCCACTGAAACAAGTTCCTACGGAGAACTGGCGGATCACGCCATTCGCCTCTGCCAGACCTTGCTTCGCATCGATACGACGAACCCTCCGGGTCGTGAACGAGCGGCGGCGGACGTCGTCGCCGACGAACTCGATCGCGCCGGGCTGACGCCGAATTTGCTCGAAAGCGCACCCGAACGAGCGAACGTCGTGGCGCGGCTCTCCGGCACGGGCGAATTGCCGCCATTGCTGCTCACGGCGCATTTGGATGTCGTCGAAGCGGATCCGGCGGTGTGGACGCAGCCTCCTTTTTCCGGAAATATCGCCGACGGCTGTTTATGGGGTCGCGGCGCGATCGATATGAAAAATATGGCGGCGATGTCGGTGGCGATCATGACGCGACTTGCCCGGGAAAAACGCAAATTGCGGCGCGATATCATTTTCGCCGCGGTGGCCGACGAAGAAGCCGGATGTGATTACGGGTCGAGGTTTCTCGTGGAAAATCACGCGGATCTCGTCCGAGCCGAATATGCCATCGGAGAGAGCGGTGGATACACGCTGCATATCGGTGGAGGCATTTTTTATCCCATTCAAGTCGCTGAAAAGGGAATTTGTTGGGTTCGAGCTCGCGTGACTGGGGAGGCCGGCCACGGGTCGATGCCGCGCGAAGATTCGGCCATCATCAAGCTCGCCAAAGCCATTGAAAAACTGAGTGAAAATGGTTTGCCCATGCACATCACCCCGTATGTGCAAGATTTCGTGAAAGGTCTGGCCTCGAAAAAGGCCGGACCGATTACGCCGCTGCTCCTCAAATTGCTCAATCCTACCGTGGCGCCTCAAATTCTCAAGCGATTGCCCGATAAGTCGATCGCTCGTTCGTTCAGCGCTCTCTTGGCCAATACGGCGTCGCCGACGCTTCTTCGAGCGGGCAACAAGATCAACGTCATCCCCGGCATCGCCGAAATGGATATCGACGGACGAACCTTACCTGGACAAACCGAAGACGACTTTTTGCGAGAATTGTCGGCCGTCCTCGGGCCTGGTATTTCGCTCGAAGTTTTGCGCAGCATGCCGCCGACGACGACCGACCCCGTCGAATCGCCGCTCTACGACACGATTCGCGCCGCGATTGTCGAACGAGAACCGACGGCCGCCGTGATTCCGTACATGATTCCCGGCTATACGGACGCCAAGTATTTCACGAAACTCGGCGCCAAGTGGTATGGGTTTTCCCCGGTAAAAATGCCGAAAGGACTGCGCTTCGCCGAATTGTTCCACGGCCGAGACGAACGTATTCCCGTCGATGGTTTGGCCTGGGGCACGAATTTACTGTTCGACGTCGTTTGTCGCTTCTGCGCCTGAGAATTTCATCCGATCATACTCGCCTCCCCTTGCCAATGCCCGATGATTCCACTAATCGTCGGACGATGCAGACACGAAAAACAACCAACCTTGCGCGACGCCCGTGGCTTGTCGGCTTGGCTTCCCTTGCCCTCACCCTGGGATGCCTACGCACACGCACGCCGTCCGTAGCGACAAACAGTCCCGCTCCGCAATTCTCCTTGCCGGACTCGACGGGCAAACAAGTTTCACTTGCCGAACTGACGGCGAACGGCCCGGCCATCGTCACGTTTTACCGAGGCTATTGGTGACCCTATTGCCGTGTCCAACTGGGTCAGTTGGCAGATATTCATCCGGTGTTGCGCAAACGAGGTATCGGCATCGCGTCGATCAGCACGGATGCCCGCGAAGATTCGGCGGAGTTGTCAAAGTCGCTCGAATTGCCCTTTCCGTTGCTCGAAGACAAAGACCTGAAGGTCGCATTGCAATGGGGCGTCGCCATGGAAGGCCGTGATATCGCCGTCCCGTCGGTGTTCGTCGTATTGCCGAATGGTACGATATTCTGGAAACAAATCGGCGAGAGCATTGCCGACCGACCGTCGAACGCGCAGATTCTCGACGTCACCGCCAAAGCCGTCGAAGCGGCAAAGCGTAAATAATCGACCGCTCGCTGCGAATTGCGCTTGATCGACATGCCCCAACCCCGTACCATCGCCGCCGTTTCGCCGGAGAAAACCTCATGTCCGTCGTTGATTTGCCCCAATCATCCGATCCTGAAGTCGCCGCGAAGGTCCGCCAAATCGTCGCCGAAGCCCTCGCGCTCGACCCGAGCACCGTCAAGAATGAATCGCTGCTGATGACGGATCTCGGCGCCGAATCGCTCGATTACCTGGACATCGTTTTCAAAATCGAGCGCACCTTCGGCATTCAAATTACCCGCGGCGAAATTCAAAAAGCAGCTCAAGGCGATATGTCGGACGAAGAATTCGCCCCCGCCGGCGTCGTATCGGACAAGGGCCTCGAACGATTGCGAGAACTGCTTCCCGAAGCCAAAGACCGCATCGTGCCCGGTTTGCGACCGGTTCAAATCCTCGCGCTTTTCTCAGTCCAAACCTTCATTCGCATGGTCGAAGTCAAGCGGCTCGGCATTACGGTTTGATTACAAGCCGCCGTCAATGACCACTTGACCACCGGTCATGAACGAGTTTTCCTCGGAAACCAACCACGTCACGAATTCGGCGACATCGTCGACCGTCCCAAGCCTCCCAAGCGCCGCCTGCCCGACGTAACTATCGAGGCGATGTTTCGGCAAGCGGTTGGACAAACCTGTTTCCAATAACCCCGGAACCAGGCAATTGACGGCGATTCCATAACGACCGATTTCTTTGGCCAAAGCCATGGAAAACCCCACGAGCGCCGCTTTCGACGCGGCATAATGCACCGGAGCGTCCACCACCCGATCGGCTCCGAAGGAACCGATATTCAAAATATGCCCCTTTTTCGACCGAATCATCGATCGTAAAACCGCCCGAGAATACAAAAACGCCCCTTTGACGTTCGTATCCATCACCGCGTCCCATTCGTCCTCTTCGATGAGCGCAATGGGCATGATCTGCGTGAGCCCCGCATTGTTGATTAAAATATCGACGCCGCCAAACCCTGTCTCGACCGCCTTTACCGTCGCGGCGACATGTTTGGCATCGTAGACCGATCCTTTCGCCACAATGGGCTCGACGCCGATCTCCCGCAAAAGGCGTGTCGTCTCCGCCGCCTCGTCGTCTTTCTCCTTGTACGTGAAGGCAATGCGGCCCCCCCCCCCCCCCCCCCCCCCAAAAAAAGCCCCCCCCCCAATAACCCAAACCCCCCAGAACCAAAAA
>CAYSYX010000143.1:13363-19166 GCA_964435055.1 uncultured Polyangium sp.
GCGCCAAACAAATCGCCCGACCGAGATTACGCGAACCGCCCGTGACCAAACATCGTTTGCCTTCGAGCGATGTTTTCATGTCCGGCGCCCTCGACCGAGTTGTACCAATGGAACGGCCGGCTGCGGCGCAAATCGTTCATCGCGTTCGCGGTACAGAACGTTGTACGCACACGAGGGGATATTCGAGCCATCCGCGCCGGGCATTCCAACGCAACACTTACGAATGCGATCGGTATCGAAAGATTCCTCGTCCATGTGCGTGTGCACGTAAATCGCCTTCGTGCAGGTTTCCGCCATGAGCATGCGCTTTTGTTCGTCGGTGTCTTGAGCGAACATGCGGGAAACCAAGTCCTTGAGCGATCCCAAGACTTCCTCGGCATCTTCGCAATCCACTTCGCCCGCCCACAATCGATTCAGCACATCCGTCAGGATTTGCTCCATTTCAGGACCGGGCACGATGTACAAAGCAAGGGACAACAAATGGCGCAAATCGTCCCGCGTCATGAAGCGCGTGAACGGAATCCAACGACCGTCTCGCAATCGCAAAAGGTAGGCGATTTGATAACACAACGGGTGCGCGAGCGGCGACGGCACGAAATCGGAAACACGAAGCCGCCCCTGCGTTTGCTTTTCGATGTCCACGAGCGTATCGAATGCCGTATAACGCGCGCTGCGTTCGAAGTTCGAACCGCTCTGGCCCGTAAATGTCATGGGATGAAATTCGACGGAACGAATGAAATCCTTCGACAACGCCAAGTCGATGAACGCGCCGACTTCATGATCATTGACACCTCGAGCCAACACGGGCAAAAGGGTCGTATCGACGTTGTGTTTTTGCAACAATTCCAAAATGCGCATTTTTGCGTTCAGGTGATTGCCGCCAAGCATCTTCTTGTTCGCTTCGGTCTCGAACGAGTCGAACGAGAGAATGATCCGCGCCCCCATCGCGGCCAAACGTTCCAGCAAAGGTTCGTCACGTAAAAACCGCAAACCATGCGTGGATATCGTCACCCGGTTGATGCCCATTTCGGCGCATAATTCGACAATACGCTCGAACGCGGGATGTTGCGTCGGCTCACCGCCGGTCAAATTGAGAATACGGCGGTCAGCCACGGCATGGCGCAAATGCCGCAAAATCGAGGACAGCTCTTCCTCGGACATGTGATAGGCGCCTTCGTTCTTGTTGTGCGTATAGCAAATGGGACAATCGAGGTCGCATTTGGAGGTAATCGGAACGACGGGCAAATGATTACGTTGTTCATGCGCCGTGCACGGCCCGCAATCATAAGGACATCCCGCCTGAACCGGACGAGCATCCAGCGGACGCGTCATCACGGTCGCGTGTTCGACCGTGGATTCGTACCAATCAGCCGACGAGGAAATCAACACGTTTTCCGATCCGTGGGTCGGACAGGATTTCCGCAGAAAAACCTGACCGCTCACGCGAACGACCTCCGCGGGAACCGTTGTTTTGCACGATCGGCAAAGCCCGCTCGTCACGCTCAACGTTTTTTCAGCCAAACCTTCTGCACCATCCGCCATGACACATCAACTCCTCAGTTCACGGAAGCCGGCCGGCGCACGACCCATTTGCGAACGAGCCAATCGGTGGAAAGAATCAAAAACAGAGCAAATCCCAAATTGACGATCCACGTCGCCCAAAGCGCGCTCGTCAGCCTTTCGACAGGCGCCCACGCCCGGTGCGCCAAATTCACATTCAATGCGGGCGGGGTGAAATGATACGCGAATGTCATCATCGAAATGAGAAACCCGAACGAAACCCAAGGCGCCCAGCGCGGCAACCCGGACCGGCGCACTTCCGCATAACCAATCGTCAGTGGCAAAATATGCACCAAAAACGATGTCAAACTCGTCGTCCGCATGGCCACGAGGTCGAACAAATAGCCCCACATGCCCGCGCCGAGGTGAAACGAAAATCCAAAAACAACCAATTCTTTTTTCTGAAACAAAACGCCGAATGCCAAAAGCGTCGTCGCCACATGACAAGCCCATAACATTTCGGGCAAAAGCCCATAAGGCAATTTCGTGATCCATGCGTGCGCCACGAGCACCGCGAAAATGACGAATGCAAACCAGCGCGGGGTCACAATCCCCCCGTGAGCGGCAAGATCGAACCCGTCATCCATCGATTCTCGAGCGCCAAGCGCACAATCGCCGCGGAAACTTCTTCCGATGTGCCAACGCGGGCAAACGCCGCATATCGCTCGTATTCCGCCCGACGCCCAGGGTCCAAACTCGCTGAAATCCCTCCGCTCAGCAGCCCGAGCAGCGCCACGTTCATCCGCACGTCGGACGAACCCAATTCCTTCGCCAACGATTGCACAAGCCCGAGTCGCGCCGCTTGCGTCGCGGCAAACGCCGGTGAAGCAGGCAATTTCGTAATTCCCGCTTGCGATGCCGTCACCACCACGTCGGCCTTACGTCCAGACAAACCTTTCATGAAACTCTGCATGGCGACCAGAAGAGAACGCACATTCACCGCGTACATGCGGTCGGCCAATTCGTCCTCGACCTCGAGCGTCGACGCCCGACACGCAATCCCGGCTGCGTGAACGAGGATCTCGGGAGCCAAAGCGTCCGCGGCGAGACGGCCGAACAGTTCGCGAATTTCGTTTGGCTCGGCTAAATTCGTCGCATACGCCGCCGCGCCCGTTTCATCGGCAAGCGCATGCGCAATCGACGCTTGCGTATGGTACGTAAACGCAACGCGCACGCCTTCGCGCGCGAGGCGCCGCACGACGTTTTGACCGACGTACCCGCTTCCTCCAAGCACCAGCGCGATCCGCAAATCGCTCATGCCGCGGCCTCGCCGAGCTGCGGGGGTTTGGTCAGGCCTAACTCGAAACGCAAGTTTTCATCCGACCGAACATGCCAAATATGTTGGTCGAGATAATAATGGTGGAAAAAGATCCCCCAATACATGACGAGGCAAAAGTCCGCGAGCAACGTCTGCCGCTCGAATACGACGACGCCCGGCAATACGCCGCGAGCGGCATTCAGGGCCAGATAACCCAGCGAAACGAACACGAAGAAAAGATACGCGACAAACGGACGCCTGCCTAAAAAGGCGGCGAATGAACCATCCTTCGTCTCACGATAACGCCGCAATCCGACGATGCTGATGATCCCCATATAATTCATGCCGTGCACGATGCCCCCGACGACCGTCGTCGTGAAGAAGGCCTGTTCGGGATCTTCCGGCCGAGGCACGAGCGGCTCGAAAACGCCGACGACGAACATGGCATAACATTCCAAACCAATGGCCGGCCCCAGCAAAAAGAGCAGCGGACGAATGTTTTCCTTCGGAAAACGAAGGCGGCGGACAAATCCATACGCCACGATCACAATGCCCAGCGTGACCAGAAGTCCTATGGCCGTGGTCGAAAGCCACACCGGAAATTCACGCGGCAATCCAAAAAGCGCTCGGTTGTGCGGATGACCCAACGAAAACAAACCGAACGCCGTCCACAAGGATCCGTGCAAAAGGTACCGATCGTATTTGCGGGCCGTCAAATCGCTCTTCGCGTGATGATGGTAAATGGCCAAGACGCCGTAAAATTGGCGAATGGCGTGGTGGAAACTCCAAAGCGTGGCAAAAAGCAAAAATAAATCAATCGGCCCTCGCGAATGAAATGCGTGGGCGGCGATCAGGGCGACGATTCCGGGGAGTAACCAGGCGAGGCTACCGATCAACAATCGCGCTCGACGTCGACGTTCGGAAGCATCGAAATACGTGCGCGCCCATGTCGCGACCAGATGCGGTCCTTCGACAAACAGCAAAAAGGCCCAGAACAGAGGCACGACGATCGCAGGAACGGCCAACGCAATGGCCCCGACCGCAGCGGCGAGCAAGGCACATCCGAAAAAGAAGACGAGATCGAATCGCTTGCCGCCAATCCAACCGATGTCGGTTTCTTCTGCTTGCGTCAACGCCACAACGCGACTCTATCACGACAATGGTCCGGTGACGCAAGGGATTTGCGAAACGCGGTAGGTACCCTTCGCCCGTGAAACGCGGGAAGAGGAAGACCGGCGCTCACGCTCGGAACGACAAACGAAACTCGGCGCCGAAAGGCGTTATGACGGCTGGATCGAAAAGAACGCTCACGAGGGACGATTGCGAGAACGGTTGCGACGCGCGAAGAGCATGACCGCAGCGCCGAGAATCCACGCGCCAAGCGCACCGGCCGTCTCCAACCCGGGTTTTCGTGGAATGCTGCAACCGCCGTCTTCATCGGGCGGATCCGAAGGCGTCGGCGCCGCACCGTTGCACAACAGACATTCATATTGAACGGTCGTCGGCGGCGTCCCCATACTGTAGTCAAGTCGGCTGCACGTTTCGGTCACACACGAACCGGCCGACATATTGTCCTTTTGACACGCATCATTCGCGACTTTTCCCATGCACCCCGCAGAGTTTTCCGGAGGAACATCGGCCAACGCGGTACCGGCGAAGCCCAGCGAAGCAACCACACCAAGAGCAAGAATCCAGTTACGCATGCGCCGTATGAAAGCACAATTTTCGACGGGCAACAAGCGTCATTACGATCCTTCGCAATGAATACTTGACGCCGCGGACAACTTGGTGCGCTCTTACGAGGCCCGATGCAGAACGCGAAACACGATACGAACGCACTTTTGACTCTCTCGATGATCGTGAAGAACGAAGCCGCCACCCTTGCGCGAACGTTACGCAGCGTAAAACCGTTCATCGATCGTTGGGTCATCGTCGATACCGGATCGACGGATGCAACGCGGGAAGTCATTCGAGAAGAAATGGCCGGCGTGCCCGGCGAGCTGCATGAAAAGCCTTTCGTCGATTTTTCGACGACACGTAACGAAGCCCTCGATCTGGCCGGGACTGCGACCGAATTCGTACTCTGGCTCGATGCCGATGATGAACTCGATAATGGCAAAGCCCTGAGGACATTTCTGGCGCGGGAACGTAATGCGCAGGGCCCGGACCGGGAAGTTTATTATGTGCGAATCAATATCGGATTTGCCTTTGATTCGGCGCGCATTCTGCGCACTCGTGCAGGCTGGAGGTTTCGCGGCGTGGTCCATGAAGTGCTCACGCACCCGGATCGACCTCCGCCGACGCACCGTATCCCCGAGGTGGTCATTCAGCATCATCCGCCGCCGGATGCTTTGGAGCGTTCGAAAAAGCGCTGGGAACGTGATATCGGCCTTTTGGAAAAAGCGCTCGCCGACGATCCCACCGACAGTCGCGCCGCGTTTTACCTGGCCAATACGTTTTACTGGTTGCAACGCTACGACGAAGCGGAGAAAGCCTACATCAAACGAATTTCCTTGGGCGGTTGGTACGAAGAGCTCTACGAATCGCGTTTCACGCTGGCCAAAATCGCCGCCGCAAAACACCGCTCGTGGCTCGAAGTGCAATCGAAATACCTGGATGCGCATCTCACCTCGCCACACCGTGCCGAGCCGTTGTTCGCCATCGCCGCCCATCACGACGCGTTGAAACAACACGCCCTCACGTTCTTGTATGCGCGACGCGGTTACGAGCTGCCATATCCGAAGCAGGACAAACTGTTCATCGATGAAGAAGTTTATACGTGGAAACTGGCGGATCTCGTCGCTTCGAGCGCGTATTGGATCGGTGAATTCGCCATCGGTGAAGAAGCCGCGCGCAAAGCCGCTCGAGCCCGCCCCCAAGACAAACGCCTCCAATCGAACCTGGAGTTTTACCTCCAGCGCAAGACCAAAAAGAAATAATCACCCTTGCGCGCTGGGCTTCGCCCAGACCCACCAGGGCGCCACG
>CAYSYX010000144.1:0-311 GCA_964435055.1 uncultured Polyangium sp.
ACCTTATGTAGTCGCTCAGCGCGCCGTTGATAATCCCATTATGCCCGGTACTCCCGAGGCTCGATATGGGCGCACCAATGCGGAACAGCACCTCAATGATGCGGGCAAAGAGCGCAGTCGCGAAGTAAACGGCTCGATTTGGGATGCGTCCGGGGATCTTTCCAAGGCGAAGACGGATGAAGAAAAAGCGCAGGCCAGGAAGGATTTGCAGGCGGCTCGAGATGCTTATGATCACCTCCCGGGCGGGTCGGATGCCGGCGCCGCAGCCGATGCATTGGCTGCTTATTGCACGTGCTGAAAAAAGATTACGC
>CAYSYX010000144.1:321-19005 GCA_964435055.1 uncultured Polyangium sp.
AGATTACGCCATGATGAATCGAAAACGGATCGAATGGCCGAATATCCCAAACGACCGGAAACCAAGGAGAGCGAGCGGTGGAAATCTCTGAAATCGAACAATGGATTCAGCAATGGTTCGACGCCTCGTTTGGTGAAGCCGAGGCCGAAGGGGTGTTTGGTCCGGCCATGGACAAGACCGCTACGATTGCTCGGGCGACGCCGAGCGATCCGCGCTTTCGAAGTGTCGTGTACGAACGCGTTCGGACGCACGGCGGATTCTTGTCCGGCGTCCAGTTGAGCCTCGCCAAACCAGAATCGCTCGATTGGAAAGAATTGGTTTCCCGATACGAACAGCCCAAGCACATCGGCGTTCCGTGGGATCATTGGGGTTCGCCCGTGATGTATGCCTTCCGCGTGCGAGGTAATGGTTTATGTGGGTTGCTCATCGTCGCGATTCGCGGAAAACCGCAAGACACCGTCGAGCTTGTCGAATTGACGTTGCGACGATTTCCCCCCGATGAAAAGCCGGCGGCGAATGAATGAAGTGGCGGACGTTGTTTTGCTTCGTCGTGCAAATGCACTGTAGCAAATGCACGCTCGGGCGAGTGTAGCGGGTTTGTCTTGGAGGTGGGGCCGTTTTGGTGCGAGTAACAGCGGGCCAAACGAGACGGTGCGTCTTCGCCTTCCGAGGCATCACTTCAACGGCGGCGGCTCGTACACCCGTTTGACGTCGGCTCCTCCGACGAACGCGTACGATCCCGCGCTGCCATAACCGTACACCACGATCCCGAATGGTTTTTCACCCGTGAGTCGATGCGTACCCGTTTTCAGCGAACACGTCCGCGATTCGTAGGTTTTTCCGTCCAACATCCCCGCGGCGGAAATCGAGCACAAGAATGTGCCTGCTCCATCGAGCAATACCTCGGCCGTCGTTTCCGCGGTAATCACCACCCAATGTTGCGACCACTTCGGCGGCGTGGGAATCACGTATTCCGTGCGAAATTGATCAATCGGCGGAAACACCGTCAGCGATGGATCACCGATGTACGGCCCGTCCACGTATTGGTTGCTGATCAGAATCTGACCGACCATGACGGGTTTGTCGGAATTGACGATGAAATTGTCTTGGGTGTATGTCGTGCGAAATTCCCCCGGCGCGAGCGTGAAGGAATTGTACGGAGCCGGCAGTGTCGTCGTAATGGTCGCCGGTTCGGCGACGCCCATGAAGCGAATCACGTCCGGCTCGCGATATCCCGACGTCGAGCGCACGGGGCTACGCGTAATCACGTAGCGCGATCCGACGGATTCCACCGGAAACATTTGATCCTCCAAATGGTCGAGGCAACACGTGTCTCCCTCCATCCAGCCGGGATATTTCGGAATGTCCACCGCGGTTCCCGGCGCTCCCGTCAATTCGACGCCCGAGAAGACCGCAACGGGTTTGTCGGATGTGACCACCGAAGCCGTCAGATCCGTGGCGTTTGGGTTGCTCATGAGTTCCGCGAGCGTCGCGTCGTCCGTCTCCAGATTGAGCACGTCGAACGGCCCGAGCGTCGCGACGATTTCCGTTCCCGCCGGCGTCGCCGCAATCGGCGCATTGCCGCGGATTTTATACGTAGGCTTGACCTTCACCTGCGTATTCGGTTTTGTCCCGACAACCGTGATATAGGATCGATCCACCGGGAAGCTCCCAATTTGCACGGGATGCCCTGCGGTCCAGTTGATGATGCGATAGATCTGCCCGAGACCTGTCGTCGGGATCAGCAATGATGCGTCATTCGAATACGCGTTTTCGAAGACGTTGAATTGGTAGACGACAATCGGCGCCGACGACGTGATTCGATATGCATTGGAGGACAAACACGTCCCCGGAGCTTTCGCATCGCCCGGTTTGGCACTGCAATCGACTTCGCGAGTGGGTAATGCCGGCGTGAAAAGATCCCCGGGCATGACATCGTTTTCCCATACGACTTGCGGCACCGGAGCTTGACCGTAAGGCGCCGTGTTCAATTCGATGACCACGTGCGCTTTGGATTGGCCCGCATTGGACAACGCCACGCCCCAAGGAAGATTCGCGGGATTGTTCAACAAATCGAATTGATCGAGGTCGACCGCCCAGAATTCGCAACCCACGTTCGATGGTTGATCCGACGCGATAATGCAGGCGGACGTGCATTTGCCATTGGAACAGGCTTGACCATTGAGCACATCGCATGTTTCGACGACTTGATCGTAATTCGATCCATCGGCCGAACACGCATGCACTTCATTACCGACGCATTGCAGAGAATCCGGCACGCACTTGGCGCACCCTTTGTCCGGAACACATGCGTCGGGACAAACTTGAGCCGTCCCCGGGGTACCGTCCGAGTTGCAGGGAGTAAAGACTTTTTCGACGCATTGACCGCATTGTCCGGGAGTTCCTCCGGACGTACCAGCCGCTGTATTTCGATCGCCTGTCGCCGAGCAGGCCCAGGGCAAAAGCGGAAGCGCAAAAAAGACGAAGGAGAGCAGTCTACGCATGGGTTTTCTGAGGTGACGACGGCGCCGTGCCGGAAGCGTGACCCGAGTCGAGAATGCCATGATTTGCGCGACGGCGGGCTGGACAATTGACCCGATCGGCGTTTTGCTTGTGTTCGCGAGCTTCGATGCGGCTCGTTCGTCGCGGAGGCTTTCGATGATCAAGCGCCTCATGGATTCGGTCGTGGTGGGTTTTGGCCTGAGTGCCGGGAAAAAATTATTCGACGAGGCCGTCGAAGATGCGAGCAAAGCTTTCCGTGACCCGACGCCGGAAGAGCAGGCGAAAGCGGAAGAAGAAGCGCGCAAACAGGCGGTGGAGCAGGAAAAACGTCGCGCGAAAGAACTGCGCGAAGCCGAAAAATCGCGCAAGCGTCAAGAAGCCGAGATCGACGACGAACTCGCGGCGCTCAAACGCAAGATGGGCAAGTGACATCCAAGCGCCCGAGTCTGCGCTTTTGATGCAGCGTTCTGGTCGCCGTCCGTCGTCCCGTGGTACGGTCGAACCATTGTGAACATCATCGTTTTATCAATTCCGGCCTACTTCTTATTCATCGGTATCGAAGCCCTCGTCGGATGGCGCCGAAACCAACGCATTTTCCGCGCCGCCGATGTGGCCGCCAACTTGATGCTGGGTCTCGCACAGACCGTCTTTTCCGGCTTGGCCGCTTGGTTCATCGTCGGCAATTATGCGCGATTGTTCCCGCACCACTTATTCGACATCGCAATGGACAACGTTTGGGCCTGGGTGATCCTCTTCTTCGCCCAGGATTTTCTTTATTACTGGTTTCACCGTGTCTCGCACCGCATGAACTTTGCGTGGGCCGGCCACGCCCCTCATCACCAAAGCGAAGACTTCAACTTTGCCGTCGCTTTGCGCCAAGGCCCATTTCAACCCGCCATATCGAGCCTCTTCTATTTGCCCCTCGCGTTCGTGGGTTTTCCCCCGGCGATGTTCGCAACGGTCGTCGGGATCAATACGGTCTATCAGTTCTTCCTGCACACCGAGCTTGTCCGGACAATCGGCCCGCTCGAATGGGTCCTGAATACGCCTTCGCATCATCGCGTGCATCACGGCTGCAATGGCCGATACCTCGATAAAAACCACGGAGCGATTCTGATCATTTGGGATCGCTTGTTCGGGTCGTTCGAGGCTGAAAAGGATCAGCCGGTATATGGTACGGTAAAACCCGTTGCGTCGTTCAATCCCGTGACGTGCGCCATCGCCCCGTTTCGCGACATCGTGAAGTTCATGCAATCGCTTCCGCGGACCCTGGACAAACTCAAGGCCCCGTTCATGCCCCCCGAGTGGCGACCCGAAGGCATGCCTGCCGCCGAGCTCGACATCGACCCGGACAGACCCAAGTACCATGTTCGTCCAAGTCGCGGAGCGTTGGCCTACTTCATCGCGGCCTTCGTCGTCGCGACGGGCGTTTCGTTATTGTTTCTGTTCAAAGCAAATACGCTTGCTGCTCAAAACAAAGCCGTTTTCGCCGTGTGGTTCGCCGTGACCTTGGGGGCTCTCGGCGCCGTGATGGAAGGGCGATCGTGGGTCAAGTGGGCGGAGCCGTTGCGAATGGCGGCTACTCCGCTCGTCGCGTATTTGCTTTGGATGTGAAAGGTTTGGCGGGCCGATTTCAGCCGACGCGAATTCGAGCTTCGCCGCGTTGGCGGCCGTTCGTCGAGCGAATCTCGATGCGGTACACGCCGTTGGTGGACACGACAAACTCGATCGGAGGCGGGCTTTGCGGCGCGCCGGTCGGAGCATCACGGACAAGCGTGTCGAGGATGTTCGAGCCGGAGGGCGAGAAGATCTTCAGCGCATAAGGGGGCGCCAGTTCACCCGGGATGAAGAGCAGCGCGAGTCGAGTTCCGCTGGTGATTTTCTCGAAATGCGGCACCGACCCACGGCTGGATGCCGTCGTGGGATGGCAATAAATCTCGATGTCGCCTGAGCTCTCGATCGGTCCGGGCATGGTGATGCGCAACTGTTGCTGAAGGCCGGAAGTTTCACCGCGACCTTACCAGGACTTTCCAGAGGTCATCAAGCCCCGTCGACGAGCTACGAGATCGCCTGTTAGTATCCCCGACGATTGCCGTAAGGCTTCGAAACGCACGTGCCGAACATCTCGCAAAGATGTTCGTCGTGACGTACGAAGCGGGAGGCCCGCGGAGCGTCGCGGTGGTCGTCCCTGACCTCGAGGAGAAGACGAACGAACATGGATCAGCGCTCGGTTCAGCGATCAGCAGCCCCGAAATCCGCAAGTTCGGACCCGATGATCGGCAAGGTCGTTGCCGGCCGGTACCGTCTCGAAACGCGGATCGGCGAAGGTGGCATGGGCGTCGTGTACCGCTCCCGTCACGTGCTCATCGATCGCGTCGTTGCACTCAAGCTCATTCGCCCCGACTTGCGAGGCGAGACGCATCTTCGACAGTGGATGCTGCGCGAAGCTCGAGCAGCCAATCGCGTCGATCACGCGCACATCATCGACATTCACGACATCGGTGAAACAGAAGAAGGCGAGCTCTATCTGGTGATGGAGTATCTCGTCGGCACACCGCTCAGCGCCGAGCTTGCGCGAGGTCCGATGCCGATCGCTCGCGCTGTCGACATTCTCGAACAGATGTGCGCCGCGCTCGCGCGTGCTCACGATCTCGGTGTCGTTCATCGCGACTTGAAGAGCGACAACATCCTCCTCACGCAACGTGGCGGACGGAAAGACTTCGTGAAGATTCTCGACTTCGGTCTGGCCGCGATCGCTCGTGACCCGCGTCTTGCGCCGAAGGGGGCGGTGTTCGGAACGCCCGAGTACATGGCGCCGGAACAAGCGCGCGGAGAAGAAGCCACGCCGCACGCGGATTTGTACGCGCTCGGAGTATTGTTTTACGAGATGCTCACGGGACAACTCCCGTTCCGGGCAAACGATCGCGAAACGCTCCTCGAGATGCAACGCACGGCGATTCCGCGCAGGCCGCGATCGATTCGTCCGGACGCACACCCGCAAGGTGAAACCATCTCGATGCGTTTGCTCGAGAAGGACATTCGCAAGCGCTACCGGGACGCTCACCATCTCCAAGAAGAACTGAAGGCCCTTCAACGGAGTTTGCCCAGTACACCGTGGGAGATCGAATCGGGCGACGCGGTCGCGGCGCCTCCGCCTCCGCCTCCGCCGCAATCCGCGGGCGTGACCGAATGGGCAAACCGTACGGCGCTCTTCGCGCGTATGGTCGCTCGTGCGTATCCGTCCGGCAATTCGCCGCCGGATATCTCGACGGGTTTGGCGCAGTTGTGGGATCTCGCCGCGAAGGCCAATCGTCTCGAAGGCGAAGTCGCAAGTCACACGCGTAAGCTCGAAGCGCTCGAGCGACGCGGGCGTGCGCTTCGTGCGGAAATCGGTCGTAAGGTCGAAGAACTTGCGCACGAAGAGTCACGCGTGATGCGTGAAGCCGCGGTGGATGGCGATGACGCGGACAAGGTGCGGGCCGAGCTCGCCCAAGCCGAACGTTTGGCCGTTGAAACTCGTGCGCAAGCGGATCTCGCCATTCGCCAAAACAGCTTCGATCGTACGGTCTTCGAGCGATCGGGTGCAGCTGCCGCGACGGCGCAAGCCAAGCGCGAACAGCTTGGTCGTTATGAGGCCAAGAAAAACGCTCGTGAAGCGACCGCGCGGGATCTGCGTCGACAGATCGATGAACTGCGCAGCCAACTCACGCGTTATGCCGAAGCGCTCGAAGAAGACTTGGCGCAAGGTCGCGAGAAGGTTGCGCATCGGACGCGCGAAGGTTTGGCGTTCGAGAAGTCGTTCAGCGAAGCGTCGAACCTGCTTTTGCAGCACGTGCGCAACAAGCCCGAGTGCCGCGATCTCGTCGCGGAGCTCTTGGCGGTGAACACCGGCGGACAGAACTCGCCGAGTGACAACAGCGGCGAAAAACGCCCCACCTGATTCCGCTACAACTGCCGGTTTGCCTCTCCCGCCGGTGCGTCTCTCCAAACCATCATGAAGATCTCGACTTACCACGAGAGGTGTGGTAGCTAGCGCGCGCCTCGACGGGGAAATACTCGTCGAGGGCGAGGATGTGCTGAAGCGTCGGCGTTAGCATCCGCGGGTGAATCTTCGATTGAGTTCGGTCCACGGAACTGGTTTTCCGTCGGAAACTTCTCATCCGCGACTATGCGCAGGCGGCCAACCCCTCGGAACCCAGGGGAGCGCCGCGGGTTTTTCCCAACCAAGTTGGCGGTCTCCTCGTTTGAAGGAAGGCACACCGTCATGATCGTCAAGGGTTCTGCGAGCCACGCTCCGTCGCGCGGATTCATGTCCGGCGCGATGGCAGTCGTGAGCGCCCTGCTCGCCATCGTTATTTCGACTCCCGCATTCGCTGACGAAGCGAACCTCAAACTTCCGGACCTCAGCTCCGTCTCCTTCGCGGGCGGCATGAATGGTCGAGCGTTGCTCATGGCCGGCATGGGCGTTTGCGCGCTCGGCTTGGTCTTCGGAATGACCATCTACATGCAGCTCCAGAAGCTCCCCGTGCACAAGTCGATGCGGGAGATCTCCGAGCTGATCTACGAAACGTGCAAGACGTACCTGATCACGCAGATCAAGTTCATCGTCATGCTCGAGGTCCTCATCGGGACCGTCATCACCGTTTATTACGGTTACTTCAAGCACTTCGGCGTCGACGACTCGCGCTCATTCTCTTCTGCAGCCTCGTCGGTATTGCCGGCAGCTGCGGCGTTGCGTGGTTCGGCATCCGCGTGAACACCTTCGCCAACTCGCGCACCGCGTTCGCAAGCCTCAAGGGCAAACCCTTCCCGACCTACGCGATCCCGCTCAAAGCAGGCATGAGCATCGGCACGGTGCTCATCAGCATCGAGCTGCTCGTCATGCTCATCATCCTGCTGTTTGTCCCGGGTGAATACGCAGGTCCTTGCTTCATCGGCTTCGCGATTGGTGAGTCGCTCGGTGCGTCCGCGCTTCGTATCGCCGGCGGTATCTTCACGAAGATCGCCGACATCGGTTCGGACCTCATGAAGATCGTCTTCAACATCAAGGAAGACGATGCACGTAACCCCGGCGTCATCGCCGACTGCACCGGTGACAACGCCGGTGACTCGGTCGGTCCCAGCGCCGACGGTTTCGAGACGTACGGCGTCACCGGCGTCGCGCTCATCACCTTCATCATGCTCGCCGTCGCCGACCTCAAGACGCAGGTGCAACTCCTCGTCTGGATCTTCGCGATGCGCATCGTGATGATTCTCGCCAGCGTCGGCAGCTACCTGATCAACGAAACGATCGCCAAGAGCCGCTGGGGCAGCGCGGACAAGATGAACTTCGAGACGCCCCTCACCTGGCTCGTGTGGCTCACGTCGATCGTCTCCGTTGCGCTCACGTTCGTCGTGTCAAACACCCTCATCCCGAACCTCGGTGACGGAACGCTCTGGTGGAAGCTCTCGCTGATCATCAGCTGCGGTACGCTCGCCGGCGCGATCATCCCCGAGTTTGTCAAGGTCTTCACCTCGACCGAGAGCAAGCACGTGCGCGAAGTCGTCACGTCGTCTCGCGAAGGTGGCGCGTCGCTCAACGTTCTCTCCGGTATGGTTGCCGGTAACTTCAGCGGTTACTGGCTCGGCATCACGATCGCGCTCTTGATGGCCATTGCGTACTACGTGGCTCTCCAAGGTTTGTCGCTTGTCATGCCGGCCGACACGGCGCCGGTGTTTGCCTTCGGCCTTGTGGCCTTCGGCTTCCTCGGTATGGGTCCGGTCACGATCGCCGTCGACTCGTACGGTCCGGTCACGGACAACGCGCAAAGCGTGTACGAGCTCAGCGTCATCGAGAGCATCCCGGACATCAAAGAAGAGGTGAAGAAGGACTTCGGCTTCGACCTCAACTTCGAGAAAGCCAAACACTTCCTCGAAGAGAACGACGGTGCGGGCAACACGTTCAAAGCCACGGCCAAGCCGGTGCTCATCGGTACGGCCGTCGTCGGTGCCACGACGTTGATCTTCTCCATCATCATGGAGCTGCAAGCAACGTTCGGCGCCGTCGCGGCGAAGGAGCGTTTGTCGATCATGAACGCGCCGTTCCTCCTTGGCCTCATCGTCGGTGGCGCCGTGATTTACTGGTTCAGCGGTGCGTCCTGCCAAGCGGTCGTCACGGGTGCGTATCGCGCGGTCGAGTTCATCAAGGCAAACATCAAGCTCGATGGTGCCGAGAAAGCCAGCATCGAGGACAGCAAGAAGGTCGTCGAGATCTGCACGCAATACGCACAGAAGGGCATGATCAACATCTTCCTCGCGGTGTTCCTCGGAACGCTCGGGTTTGCGTTTGCCGATCCGTTCTTCTTCATCGGCTACCTCGTTTCGATTGCTCTCTTCGGTCTGTACCAAGCGCTCTTCATGGCGAACGCCGGTGGTGCCTGGGACAACGCGAAGAAGCTCGTCGAAGTGGAGTTCAAGGAGAAGGGCACGCCCTTGCATGCAGCGTGCGTCGTTGGTGACACCGTCGGCGATCCATTCAAGGACACGTCGTCTGTCGCGATGAACCCGGTCATCAAGTTCACGACGCTCTTCGGTGTTCTCGCCGTCGAGCTCGCGATCAAGATTCCGGAAGAGAGCGCCGGCACTCGTATGGGTGTCGCGTTCGTTCTGTTCGCGATCTCGGCCTTCTTCGTCTACCGCTCGTTCTACGGAATGCGCATCAAGAGCGACGAAGCGGCGAAGACGGCGCACTGATCGTCGTGTAACGCAGTAAGACCTTCCAAGGTCGAAAGACGCCCTCGGTCCTCACGGATCGGGGGCGTTTGTCATTTGGGAACACGGATCGCCCGGGGGAATTGTTTTGGAGTCAAAACGATCGTGCGGGTGGGATGACGAGATCGTTTGAGGTGAAAGGAAAGGGCGGAGAGTGCGCTGCGACGACCAGGGGCTTGGGACATACGCCGAGGGAGCGGTCGTTCGGGCCCAATTCCCATGGGCATGCGTCGGGTTACTTCGACGCCAGCAGCGTATCCATTGCCGATTCGAGCGTTTGTCGGTGCATCGTCGCTTCCGTGGAAAGCGCTCCCGCCGCAATCAGGTCCGTCGTTTCTTTTGGATCCGTCCGTAAATCGTAAAGTGCCGAATGGCCGTCTTCATAACGGATGAGCTTGAATGCTTCGTCGCGAATGGTTTTGCCATTTTCGTCCACCATCGTTGCGCTTCCGAACAGCTCCGTGAACGCCCATGATCGCAGCGGTTGTTGATCGGGATTTTCGAGATACGGCTTCAAACTGACCGAATCAATTTTGAGACCCGCGGGCAAGGCTTTGACTTTATCGATTCCTGCCAAATCGAGAATGGTGCTGAAAATATCAACGGAATGTACCAGGGCGCTGACCCGGCGACCTCCTTGAACGATGCCCGGTCCGACAACAAAGAGCGGTACGTGAATACCGCCTTGATAAAGCGAATCTTTGGCATGCGGCGCCAAGGCCGGATCTTCGACGACCGCGCGGGGAGTACCATTATCACCGATGAAGATAATCCACGTGTTTTCCAGTGTATTCGCGGGCAAACTGTCGAGTAATCGACCAAGCTCGGTGTCCATGGCTTCGATCATGGCTTGGTAATGCTCGACGGGGCGCATTGGCAACGGCTGCCCGTCGAGATAGTCGTAGGTATGCAAATCGAGCGGCGGGAGGTGGAATGGGCTGTGGGGGGCATTCAAAGCAAGCCAGACGAACCACGAACCGGTTTGCTGATTGATGAAATCACGCGCATCGTTGACTTGGACCGTGGTCGCATATTCCGCGATATTGGCGGTTACGCCATCGACCGTTCGTGGCCACGCGAAATAATCCGGCAATGCTCCTTCCCAACTACCTGCATAATGAGGAAAACCCGCTATGTTCGGATGATTGGCCCCGCCATTACTCGAATTGGACAAATGCCATTTGCCAATGCACGCGCTTGCATACGTGCCTGGATTTCCTGCTTCAATGGCTCGAGGTAACGTGAATTCGTCAAGGCTGAGTGCGGTGGACATGTTGCCGATGATTTGCGTGCCAATTCCCGTGCGAAACCCATGTCGTCCCGTGAGAATCGTCGCGCGGGTAGGCGAACACGTCGGAGTCGCCCACGCATTGTCGAATACCACACCGCGATCGCATAACTCTTTGATTCGCGGCGCTTTTCCCAGCTTCGTCCCGACGCTGTAGCAGACGCTTGCGTCGACACCGAAGTCGTCGGCAATGACCAGCAATACATTGGGGTTGTCCGGTAAAACTTGACCTCCACTGGTGCTGCTTCCGCTCGAACTGCTCGATGTTGACGAAGGTGTTTCGTTGGGGCTCGAACAGCCGACGAGAATCACGGTGCAAGTGGCTGCGGCTATTTTGATCCATTCGCTGCGAGGCATTGTATGACCTTCCTTTCCGGCCTTCCGATCGGCATGGATGGGGACCCAACGTTGCTTGAAAAAAACGTCGTCGAAGAGTCCGATCCCAAAACGCGACATCATGAGACGTTCGCTCCGGGGGATTCCCTACGCGTAAGGCACTATTTGGGCGAACGCCGTCGTCTTTGACCGCCGCAGTTCATGACGACGAGGTCGGAAGCTGGATGCGCTCGCGAACGCGGGGACGAGCGACCCGTTGTGAGCACACGCGTCAGCTGTCGTTTGTCTTGGCCAGACAGCTCGCGAGTTCGTCGGGGGACAGATCAAGGACGACATCGCTGACATGGATGGCCCCGTCCGTGTCCAAATGCCTTGACAACGCCGCTTGTTCCGCTTTCGTGAGCGCGCGACGAAGACGGCGCTCGAACGGATGCCGCAACATCGCGACGTTTTCTTCGCGACGAGCCTCTCGACGGTGCTCCTGTACCAAGTTGCGATCGCATTCTTCGAGCCAGGCTTGAACATCCATGATGAGCTCCTGATCGTCCGGTGAAACGACTGCCGATGCAGGCACTTCGTACGTTAGCCTAATCAACCCGGCGGAACTTCCGTCTCCCGCCAAGCGCTGCCTCGAAGCGATAACAAGTCGTGCAGAATGTTCGTGCCGAGTTGGTCCGAGCGATTTCGAATCACGGTTCGTGAGGGTTACCCGGGCAAACCGTTTGTCAAGAGGAAAGGTTTGGCGAGGCGAGCGTCGACAAGCCAAACCAATACCCGACGAACCGTTGGGATGGGCAACGAGAATTGCCTCAGTGGCGCACTCGTTGGGTTCTGTGTTCGGGCACAGACAAACCCATTGGGAGATTTTGTCGCCTGCACCCGATTCTCCAAAGCGCGTTGCGTATTCATGGGACGCGGTTGTTGTCAAAACAGTGCCGTGGACATTCGTCGAGCGCGTCCGCGATGGGGCGGTCGTTGCACTCCCATCGAGCAGCCGTTTGTATTAGGGTTCCGGTATGCGCGTTTTGTGTATCGATTGCGGGTTTCATCATGAAGTCGTTCGCGTGCTCGAAGATGGCGACGGCGAATCACGACACGACGTCTTTGAAGCCGCGCCGCTCGAAGAATGTTCGCGAAAGTGGATGACCGAAGCGGATGTTCTCGATGCTCGCGCTCGCTTCGGCGCGGAAGCGATTCTGCACGACGATGACGACGAAGTTGTTTGACGAGGTATGAAGCGGCAACGGGACGACCGCTCACAACCTCGCAATTCGAAATGAATGCCGCGTTATGGTGAATCCGGTCTCGATTCTCTCCGAAACCCCTCAATCAAAATCGAATCGGCAAAAGCACCTGGACCGTTCCATTCGCGTTTGGCGGGGGAAACTCGAACGTCCCGATCGTGTGCGCAATGCAGCTCTCCAAGTCGCGCGAAGTCAACGTCGACTCGTACACCTGCACATCGTCCACGTGTCCCTTTGCGTCGATGTTGAACCGTAACATCAACGTACCCCATCGTGTACCCGACAAACTCCGTTCGAGGTCGTGGCACTTCTGCAGGTCGTCGCGACGCTCGTCGACGTGTCTCTGCACGACGTCTTCGAGCAACGCGCCCGTCACCTTGACCGGCTGGATCTGCACGCGTGCGCGTTCGCTCGATCCTCGGATCCCAAAGCTGCCGCCATACGCCGAACCCGTGCCGCTTCCACGGCCGAACGTGGTGATGCTGCCAAGCCCGCCGATTCCCACGCCCGTGCCACCACCGCCAAGGCCCGTTCCGCTGAGTCCCAATCCGCCAAATCCGCCAAACCCACTGTCCGGGCCGCCGATCACACCGCCCACGACACCGCCGAAAACTTCATTGGGATTGTTGGAGCCGGTACCCCCAAGGACACCCAAAATTCCCGCGACTCGTTCGCTTTCTTCAAGCGCTTTTGCCCGCTCCGCTTTCGCGAGGGCGACCTTTTCTTTCGCCTTGTTCGGCGTGCTTTGCACCGTCACCACGATGATCGGATCGCTCTGTTTGGCTTGCCGAACTCCGGGAGAGCTCGCACATCCGCTCAGCAGACATGCCCCCGCCACATACACCGCTCCCCACGCTCGCATTCGCATGTTCGCGAGCGTAGGGGCGAGGCGTTCTGGGCGTCAATTGAAGATGTTTTGGAGGATCAGTTCGCCGCTTTGGCTTTCTGGCCGTCGGCATATAGCGCTTCGATCTGCGCGCTGTACTTCTGCCACACGAAACGTCGCTTCACCTTGAGCGAAGGCGTGAGCATGTTGTTCGCCGTCGTGAAGTCTTCGGCGGTGAGCGTGATCTTCTGAACCTTCTCGAAGCCTTTCCAGTCCTTCGAGTAGTGCTCGACTTCCTTCATCACTTGCTTCTTCACCGCGTCGTTCTTGCACATCTCGTCGTTGTCCTTGAAGGACAAACCTTGCTCGGAAGCCCAGGTTTTCACGTATTCCGGGTCGATGACGACGAGCGCGACGTTGTAGAGACGATTGTCGCCATACACCATCGCGTTGAGGATGAACGGCGACAGCTTGAGCAACTCTTCGAGCGGCGCGGGCGAGACGTACTTGCCGTTTTCCAGCTTGTACTGCTCCTTGATGCGGCCCGTGATGTACAGGTACCCGTCGTCGTCGAGATACCCGAGATCACCCGTGCGGAAGCCGCGATCCGATGTGAACACCTCGGCGTTCTCCTGATCGCGGTTGTGGTAGCCCTGCATGATGTTCGGTCCGTGCACGACGATTTCGCCGTGTTTCGGATCGCCCGAGGCTTCCTTGTCGATGACGATCTTCACGTGTTCGATGGGTTTGCCCACGCTGCCGATACGATGTGCTCCCGGGCGATTTGCCGTTGCGATGGGGCTTGTCTCGGTCAAACCGTAACCTTCGTAAACCGTGATGCCGAGCGCGTCGATGAACTCGGCGACTTCCTTCGACAATGCTGCGCCGCCGCTGAACGCGTATTGCATCTTTCCGCCGAGCTTCTCGACGACCTTCTTGAAGATGAGTTTCTTGGCGAGCGTGAGCTTGAGCTTTTCGCCAAGCCCAAGCGAGCCTGCGCCTTGCTTGCGCGCTTTCGTCGCCGCCGCGATGCCCGCTTTGAAGAGCGACTGAATCACCGGCGGTTTGCCCGCCATCTGCTTGTGCAGGTTGTCGTAGATGCGGTTGAAGATACGCGGCACCGAGAACAGCAGCGTCGGATGAACTTCCGCCAAGTTCGCGATGATCTTGTCCACCGCCTCGGCCAAAGCAATTTGACCTCCAACGGATACGAGTCCGTGAAGTTCGCACGTATGTCCGAATGAATGGGCCCAGGGTAGGAAAGACAAACTCCGATCGTCCGTACGCATCGGCAGCATGTTGTGCACGGCGTTGATGTTCGAGATGATGTTGCCGTGCGAGAGAATCACGCCTTTGGGATTGCCCGTCGTGCCCGAGGTGTAGATCAAACACGACGTGTCTTTCGGATCGGGTTTGATCGAGGGAACCGGAGCTTTCGCGCCTGCGGCGAGCAAAGCCGCGTACGACTTCGGATCACTCGCGGGTTTGGAAAGACCGATGATGTGCTTGAGGCTCGGGGCTTTTGCCGGGATTTCCTGGCACTTGCTGAAGATCTCGTCGGTGGCGGCGATGACCGCGACGGCCTCGCAATCGTTGATGATGAACACCCACTCTTTGTCGAGCTGTGCTTCGTACATCGGCACGAGCGCCGCTCCGAGCCCGTAACACGCATACGCAGCGACGGCCCATTCGACGCGGTTGTTCGAGATGATCGCGACCTTGTCTCCCCGCTTGATGCCCAGCGAAGCGAGACCCGCACGGAAATTGTCGACGAGTTTGCCGACCTCACCGTACTTCGTCCACGTCCACGTCCCGTTTTGCTTCACGCCGAACAAGTCGTTCCCGGCGTAGCTCTTCACGGAACTCTCGAACATATCCACGAGCGTCTCGAATTTCCCCGACATGGCTTCTCCTCGAGTGGTTTCATGCGGTTTGTCCCCGGGGCAAACCATGCGAAACCAAAGTCGACGGGCGGGCCCTGCGCGTCCCGCCCAAGTCTTTTGGGCGCCAATGATCTCGACTTCGTCCGCTCACTGCAACTGTTGCCGGCACGGAACCGACAATTTCGGTGCCGACAGGATTTATCGTGCAGTCCCTGGCTGTTTACCCACGCTTTTGTTACACCACCGTCCACCCATGCCCCGCTACGCCATCACGACGTTCGGATGCCAGATGAACGTCCACGACTCCGACCGCATGCACGAGGTTCTCCGCCGCGGAGGCTACGTCGAGGTCGATGATTGGCACGACGCCGACGTCGTTCTGCTCAACACGTGCAGCGTCCGCGAAAAAGCCGAACAGAAGCTCCTCAGCGAAGTCGGGCGCATGGCGAAGTGGAAAGAAAAACATCCCGAGATGGTCCTCGTCGTTGCCGGTTGTGTCGCGCAACAAGAGGGCGAAAAACTCCTCACCCGCGCCAAAGGAATCGACCTCGTTTTGGGCCCCGACAACATCCCGGAGCTGCCCCGATTGCTCGATGACATCGGTCTTGGCGCACCGCCGGTCGTGCGGACCGTGTTCGACCTCGAAGCCCCCAGTTTCCTCGCCGCATCGGCGCTCACGGCCACGTCGCCCACGTCGTACGTGACGATCATGAAAGGCTGCGATGAACGCTGTTCGTTCTGCATCGTCCCGTATACGCGCGGTCCGGAGCGTTATCGTCCGAGCGACGAGATCGTGGGTGAGATCCAAGCGATGGTGACGGCGGGCGTTCGCGAAGTGACGCTGCTGGGACAAACCGTCAACAGTTATCGTGATCCGGCGGCGAAGTTGCCGAAGGCCAAAGGCGCGTCGGAGAACGATCCCGACGAAAGCGAATTTGCGGCTCTTTTGCGGCGTATTGCGAACGACGTGCCGGGTTTGTCTCGGCTGCGTTACACGAGCCCCCATCCGCGCCACCTCACGCCGTCGCTCATCGAAGCGCATGCGGAACTGCCCGTGATGGCGCGTCACGTGCACCTGCCCGTGCAATCCGGCAGCGACCGCATGCTCAAGCGCATGATTCGTCGTTACACGCGAGCCGAATACTTGGAGCGCGTGCGATCACTCGTGGCTCGAGTTCCCGACCTGTCATTGTCGACGGACATCATCGTGGGTTTTCCTGGAGAAACCGAAGACGATTTCGTGCAGACTTTGTCGCTCGTGCGGGAGGTCGGTTATCGCGGATTGTTTGGGTTCAAATATTCCGAGCGGCCTTATACGCCGGCGCGAAAACTCAACGACGACGTGCCGGAAGCGGTGAAGTCGGAACGTTTGGCGCGGCTATTCGAAGTGAGCGAAGAGATCTTGGGATCGTATTTGCGAGGTTTGGAAGGATCAACGCAAAAGGTCTTGGTCGAAGGGCCGGGTAAAGAAGGTTTGGCGGCGTGGACGGGACGAACGGATCGCAATGAAATCGTCCACATCACGGGTGCGGACGATTGCGAATTACGCGGTGATGTCGTTGCAGTGGAAATCACTCGAGCGAACAAGCATTCCTTGCAAGGCGAGTTGACGGAAGCGAGTCGAGCGCAGGCGCGCCCTCGAGCGGCTCTGCAGGCAGCAGCTCCGGCGCGTTCGTCGGGAGCTGCCAAAAGGTCTTTGCCCATCGTCTCGGCCGGAGGTTGAGCGGTGGCTTTGATTTTGCCTTATGGGGGGCATACGCCTCGGCTGGGTCGAGATACTTATGTCGCGCCAAACGCGACGTTAATCGGCGATGTGGAGGTGGGGGATGAATCCAGCGTTTGGTTCGGATGTGTTTTACGGGGCGATATCGGATCGATTCGTGTCGGTTCCCGGACGAACGTGCAGGACCTGGTCTGCATGCACTTGACGGACGGCGTATCAATTACGGTGATCGGGGATGAAGTGACGATCGGCCACGGAGCGATTCTTCACGGCTGTACGGTGGGCAATCGGTGTTTGATTGGCATGGGCAGCATCTTGTTGGACAACGCTGAAATTGGGGAAGGTTCGGTCGTTGCCGCGGGGTCGCTCGTGCCGCCGCGATTCGCGGCTCCGCCGAAATCGCTCATTCGAGGAAATCCGGCGAAGATCATTCGCGAAGTGACGGATAAAGAAGGCGGCCTGGGATTATACGGGGCCGACCATTACGTCGAGCATGCGCGGCGGTATCGCGGGTTGACGGGATGAGGAGGCCGGGCGGGGGCCTGTCTACGTAGCCTGAGACGAACCGTCGGTGGAGGGAGGTACAGGCGTCGTCAGGATTTTTTCAAGCAGCCGGCGCGCAGCGTTTGTGTCTGTGAGCGCGATGGCTTCATCTGCCCAGACTTCGAGCGTTTCAGGATGAGGCCAGGAAGCGAGGCGTTGATGAATGCCGGGTTCGAGTGGTCCAAGGTGGCGCGTCAGAAGCTTGATGATGATGCTGGCGTGTGTTCGCACGGCACCTTTTGACAAACCTTGTGACAAACCTTGTGACAAACCTTGTGACAAACCTTGTGACAAACCTTGACTCCGGCCGCGCTCTTCACCTTTGGCAAAAATGCTCTTGTAAAGTGTGCTTTCCATGAGTTGCGCCTCTTGGATGTACAACTGAACCAGCTTCGTGGGAACGTCTTCCGCTTCGGCGACGAACCATAATACCGCAAGATGGTCGGCTTGCTGCGATGATTTTCTACGCTTCCTCGAGACGATGGCGTCTCGTGCTGCTTTGACCGCCTGCTCCGCCGCTCCGTCCTTCGTGAGCGGCACGAGCGGCCACAACCCGGCCGGCCCTTGTTCCAAGAGCTGCTGCCACGGCATCGCGCGAAGGTTGATCCGTACATAACCCGATCGCGTCTTTGGACCCATCATGAGCGAACGCTCGGTCAACAACGGCGTTTTGCGCGAACCATACAAATCCCAAACATGCGTCACAACGTGACACTCTTCGCGGCGAAAAAGACGAACCTGGGCATCCGCAATATCAATCGCCAACGCCCGAAGCTTTTCGTGTTTCCGATGAAACTCGACGTGCCCCACCTCCTTTCGCCCATTACGCAGGATCAAGTAACTTGCGTCGATGTCTCGATCCC
The DNA here is from genome assembly GCA_964435055.1 of uncultured Polyangium sp. Classification (GTDB taxonomy): domain Bacteria; phylum Myxococcota_A; class Polyangia; order Polyangiales; family Polyangiaceae; genus Polyangium. Next base: position 18,280 of record CAYSYX010000144.1, read on the forward strand.
GCGAAGGCAAATCAACTTCACACGGACGAACCACCGTCACCGTCGGGTCCGCAAAGCCAAACCGAAAAAAATCTTCCGGCTCGTCGTGAATCAAAAATTTGAGCGATTCATCGAACGATTCCATCGGGTTTTCCCCGGTAGCACGGAAAAACCTCAGACACAAGCTGGAATGTCGATGCGGCGCACGAATTGGTTTTGCGTCATTCGCGCACCCGTAAACTGGTTTGGCTGAACGAAGCCTCGAGCCGGCAAGGGTGGGCGCCGTTCGAATCGGGCTTCATGCCCGCGTCGCGGATTTGCAACCTCGGGCCAGGCGTCGGTTGAATCAAAGCACGAAAATCCGTGTCTCCCAGGAAACGACGCCCGATTTATCCGCGCCGTAGTCTTTCACGCCGACAAGGCCGCCGGTGTGACACCCGCACGGGGGACTGCATTCAAACCCGGTGCCGCTGTAAAAAATACCCTGAGCGTACCATCCCGGATTATTGCATCCGCAGTCGTTGTTGTTGTCGTTGATTGGTTTGAGCGCCCAGCTCGAATCTCCGGGCAATTGCATGCTCATCTTGGATGCCGCACGGCATAACTTCGCCCCGCTGAAAACCCAGGAATCAAAGTTCGCATCCGAGCTCGTCACGTTCGAGATCGAGAGGTCGAGTGCAACCGTATCGTCGAAGATCTCGGAATTCGCCACGAACTCCACGTAACTCGCGGTGTCCCATTCGATAC
>CAYSYX010000145.1:0-18921 GCA_964435055.1 uncultured Polyangium sp.
CGCCGAGGCCAAGGCCTTCGATCACGTCGGCGGCTACTGCGTCGGCAATGACGTGACGCCGTTTGGCGCCGCGGAAAGGATCACCGATATGGGCAAGCATGGCCTCCGCCATTTCTTTCGGCACGTCGGCGGCTTCCCCGGCGGCTGTGCGTTTGAGGTCGACGACGTCGTTTTTGCGACGTTGCTCGTCCTTCTGAGAAAACGCAGGCGGCCAATAATCATTTTCTCGAATCATGGGCGGCAAATAGGTGCCCAACCCGAGAATACCGGTATTGATGCTCGACATGATGATTCGTCCTCCTCACTCCCTGGCTTTGGAATTCGTTCGCGACGATTTTCGTCAATGCTCCGAAACAGCCGCATCGAAGCCTTGCTGCATCAAACTGCGATTGCGTTTACCCGAAGGCGCAACCTCGCGCGGGTCGATATGCACGTCGACGACAAATGGCCCCCGCACCTGCATTGCATGGCGAATTGCGCCGCGAACATCCGATTCACGCTCGACCAAGATGCCGTCGGCACCAAGCGCCCGCGCAAGTGCGACAAAGTCCGTGCGCGGCAATGCGGTGCCAAATGGAACCATGCCCGCCGCCCGCATCCCCTGATCACACATCAGATAACACGCGTCATTGAGGATGACCCACACGGCATCGGCCCCGTATTGTACCGCCGAGCTGATTTCGTTCATCATGAGCATAGCTCCATCACCAACCAGCGCGACGGCCTTGCCCCGACGGGCCAGCGCCGCCCCCACCACACCCGTGGTCGCATGACCCATCGAACCGAAGCCCGTGCTGACGCGGTACCGGTTCGGCTCGGGAAACCGCAGAAGGTTTGTCGCCCAGCAAAACGCGTTGCCGCTCTCCGCATGAACCGTCGCGGAGCTCGTCTCGACAACCTCGGCTTGAAGCGCGGCAAGAACCACCTGCGGGCGCACCGGGCCGGCCGAACGCAACTCGTGCACCGGCGGCGCGGGAAGAGCGCGAGCCGCATGGCTTGAAACACGGCCGTCGTCGGGCCAGACCGCAAGGAGCTGCTCGACAAACGGGGCGATCTCCGAAACGACACCTCGCGTGCGTACGTCCGGGTACGCGGCGCCGAATGCGGACGGGTCGATGTCCACGTGGAAAAACCCGGCTCGAGGCACGGTGTCTTTGGCCCAAAACGAAGTCGACTCGCCCATGCGCGTGCCGAGAACCAAGAAATACTCCGGGTCGATTTTCGCGAGCTCGGGGTCGACTTCGTCATGACCACCCAGGCCGGTAACACCGAGGAAATTCGGATGATCTTCGGGAATGATGCCCTTGGCACGCGGTGAACAAATCACCATGGCCCCGGTTCGCTCGACAAACGCGCGTACTTGCCGTTCGGCCCGACGCGCACCGAAGCCAAGCCAAACCACGAAGCGACGACCGACGAGCATCTTCACGGCAGCCTCGACGACGTCGCGAGAAACGGTCACCGGATGCTCGATGGTGAGGTGGGGCAAACCGAGCCTGGCTACATGATCGCGCTGCACCGAGATGGGCAAACTGACGTGAGCAACGAAGCCGCCCGGCGCGACAAACCCACGCGCGAGCGTCGCGCCGACCGCCCCAAGCTGCGCGGGATGGTCGAGAATCGTTGCGAAATGAAACGGTGCGCCCGAGAGAAACAGGCCGACTCCCGGCAACGTGGTCGGCCCGGTTTCTTGCGTGGCCACTCGACCACGGTGCGCAGGCGAGGTACATGCTGAAACCATCAATACTTTGCCTCCATCCCACCGCGCTGCGGACATGCCCGTGAGCGCATTGGTGATGCCCGGGCCGGCGGTCGTAAAGACAAGCGCGGGACGGTTTGTCGCGAGCGAAGCTTCCAGCGCGGCAAACGCCGCCGCGGTCTCGTGGCGGAAGTGGATGTACTGAATCTCGCTGCGTGAAAGCACTTCACAGAAAGGGGAGATGGCTCCACCAACCACGCCAAACGCTTGTCGAACTCCAACATGATGGAGCAGCCGTACAAGCTCGGATGAAACGGTTTCTCGCACAAATGGTGTCTCTTTGATGATCGGCGGATTGTTCATGTTCGCTCTCCAAATGAGCTCGTCCATGCGTGTCGAGCCTGCGTAACCAAAGTTATTTCCACAACTTATTCAAACGTGCAAGCAACCTCATACATTATGTCGGCAGGTTAAAAAAACGATCTGCATGAACGCGCCGCTCGGCACTCGTATCGTAATGGAACGGTTGCCATGCCAAACCATTTTATGCGACGATTCGATGACGATGCGCGGCCATGGGTCGCCCCGGCAGGGACGATTGCAGCGTCATGTCGACGGCATCGAGAAAGCCGAAAAATTCTGCATTGGGTCGACGCGGCAATCCCGTGGACTGATGGCCGTCTGATATCCCGGGATTCATTGCCCCTCGACACGGCGCTTGACAAACGTAAGGGCCATCGGCTCTGCTGTTTTGCTGGACGGATTCATTCCGTCGACAAGGAAGAGGGCTTCATGTTTCACAAGAGATGGCTCGCAATGTTTTGGATTGGCGCGCTCGGCTGTGCATTGGGATTGTCGAGTTGCAGTTCGGAGGATGGGAAAACCGCTTCTTCGGGGGCATGTACCAACGATTTATGCGGATCGGGAGGCAATGGGTCGAGCAGCGGAAGCGGCACGGGCGGAACGACGTCGAGCTCGACGGGATCGGGCTCTTGCATTGAAGCATGGGTATGCACGTCCTGGGATTCCGGAGGCAATGGCGATGTCGCGACACGCACGTGCACCGATACGAATGCGTGCGGAACGACAACGAGCAAGCCCATTGAAATGGCGACGCTGCCGGCGCTCGATTTCGGCTTTTTTCAATGCAATGTCGAACCGATTTTGGATCGCAAATGCTCCATGATCGGTTGTCACGGAACGGAACAGGGGCGAGCATTTCGCGTCTACGCGCGCGGACGATTGCGTCATGCGGGCGAAATGCTGACGGACGCGGCGCTTTGCGGCGGCCAAGTCGCTTCGGCCGGTTGTACGGGGTCGATTTCGTGTCCGTGCACGGCGAAACACACGACGACCGAATGGCAACTCAATTATGATTCAGCCCGCGGATTTGCCATTGACGACATGGGCAATCCCATTACGGCGGCAATGGCCGACACGTCGGAATTGATCGCCCAGCCGGTGGTGGGAGGCAAAGCTCACGCCGGCATTCACCTCTTCAAAAAAGGCGATCCTGACTATCAAGCCATCCACACGTGGCTCACGAGCGCGGGCATGAATACGCCTTGCACCTTGCAATTCAATTGAATCGGAGGATGAACATGAGATACTGGAAATGGATGGCGACGTTCGGATTGGTCCTGGCAGCGTCGATGGGTGCGGATTCCGTGCGCGCTTTTCCGCAATCGGGTGAATGGCATTGGGCCGCGGACGCGCAACGACCGGGCGCGGGCGACATTTACTCCAATGGGTCGGCGCAGGATTGGGGCATTACCTGCGCGCATTGCCATATCAACGACAAACAGCAGCAGGGGAAAATCGACTTTGCCATCGTGCCCACGCCCGCTTGGGATAAAGTCGGCGGCGCCGATGCCTACAAACCGGGCACGACGTACGCCATGACCGCGATCATGTCCAAAGCCGGCACGATGACTCCGAGCGACAATTTGGGCGCTCCTGGAAACAACAACAACATCAATGGTTTTACGCTGACCGCCGAAGACGTCAACGGCAACCCTCAAGGTGTATTTCGATCGGATGCCGTGCCCGGAAATTGTCCCGCCAATGCACCGGCCCCCGATGCTCTCGTCATGGGTTTTACCACGTATACCTACGGAAATTGTCATACGATCGTCAGCCTTGACGAACCCGCCGTCATCCTGCAATGGAAGTTCACATGGCAAGCGCCGCCCGCAGGCACGGGTGATGTCACGCTGTATTATGGGGCGGTCGATGGCGACGGATCGAAGACGTTGTTTGGCGACGACGTGAAAATCGGCACGGTAAAACTCAAAGAAGGACCGTAAAGCGCCTTCTCGATTTCTTGCGACAAACCCACCCCTTCCGCTCATCACCTCGCGCAATTGCTTCCATTCCCGACCGCATTCGCTTAAGATGCGATGTCATGGGTCCCAAATCCCATCACTTCATAACGCTCACATCGCTCGTGTTGCCGGTTTTGGCAAGCTGTTCCGGGTCCCCCGCGCATACGGGTGTCGGCGTACCCGCCCCCGCGTCGAGCGCTTCCGCGGGCGTGGATCCATGCGTTGTCGCCACGAACCTGCGCGCAAAGGTAAAACCATTGCTGGACCAGGGGCGACTGCATCGGACCGTCGAGGTCCTCAAGAAAGCGGATCGGCTCTGTCCCGCGTCTGCGCCGACAACATGGGCGACGTTGGTCACGTCGCTCGTCGAATTGGGCGACTATTCGGAAGCTCGCACATTGGCCGCAAAAATCGATGCGGATCCTCGAGCGCCCGGCGAAACGCGAGCGGCGGCGTCAACAGCAAAAGCCAAATGCGACGAATTGGACAAGGTTTTTCCGGATACCGCCGACGCAAAAAAAGAAATGCACCGGCTTCTGACGGAAGCGCGAACAGCCGAATCAGCCAACGATGCCGCATCGCTGAGCATTGCCGAAGAAAAATATCTCGCGGCGTGGTCGGCATGGCGACCCAATGGTGAAGCGTTGATGGCGGCCGGACGAGTGGCAATGAAATTGGGACAAGCCGCCCAAGCGCAGCGGCTCTTCGATCGCGCGTTGGCAGACATGGAGCGGCATCAAAAAACCTCGGTCGTTCTCGATGTTCCGAATGGTTTTACCGGGCCCGTCCATTCCCTCGCTTGGTCGCCCGATGGTCGACGACTGGCGGTCGCTCACGGTCGAAACATTTCCTTCTTCGGCGAAAAATGGGTCGAGGTCGCTCGTTTTACCGGCCACACCCAAGCCATCCAAGTATTGGCCTTTTCGCCGGACGGACAAACCTTGGCCTCGGGCAGCGTCGATCATACCATTTGGCTCTGGAATGCATCGACCGGCGAAGTCTTGAAAAAACTCGAGGGACACACGCAACCCGTTCTCTCGCTCGATTATGCGCCCGATGGGAAAACGATCGTCTCCGCTGCGGCCGAACATGCATTTCGATTTTGGGACGCGTCGACCGGCAATACGCTCCGCACCATGGAGGTCCCCAACAGTGCGCAATGGGCAAAGTATTCGCCGGACGGCAAAACGCTGGCCCTGGTGCTCGGCAATCAGCTGAATCTCTTGGAAGTGGCCACGAATAAGCTCGTGTTGGAACAAGAGGCGTATTCCGCGGCTTTCGCTCCAAACGGGCAATGGATTGCCGCGACAGACCACAATGATGCTTTATGGTTACGAAACACCAGCAACCCACGAAAATCAGCGCAATTCGTGACCATGGACGCGCCGGCGCATGGTTTTGGGTTTGCCCCCGATAACAAAACCATTGCGGTGGTCCGCGACAAAACCACCGTACGCATTTTGCATGCTACCACGGGCGCCGTGCTCCATACCCTGACCGGTCATACCGATTATCCACGCGCCGTACGCTTTTCGCCGGATGGCAAAATCTTGGCGACGGGCGGCGCGGATCGAACGGTTCGTCTCTGGGATACGACCACGGGAAAACTCATTCATGCGTTCGAACCGCATGCGTCGAGCGTCAATGCCTTCGCTTATGCGCCCGATGGCAAAAGCCTTATTTCCGGCTCGAATGACAAAGGTTTGCGGTGGTGGGATTTCGAACGCGGGCAATTGAAATCACCTCTGCCCGGTCATTCCGGTTCCGTCAAAAGCGTCGTGTTTGCGCCCGACGGTCATTCGTTTGCCTCGGGATCCACGGATCTCACCGCGCGTATTTGGGATGCGACGAACGGGCGCGTATTGCACGTTCTCGAAGGACATACGGATGCCGTCTCGTCATTGGCTTATGCGCCGAATGGCAAGGTTTTGGCCACAGGATCCGCGGACCGATCCATCCGCATTTGGGAATTGGCCACGGGCAAACAGATGAATCGGTTTGCAGGAAACATTTCAGCGGGATACTCGATTCTCTATTCGCCCGATGGTGGTGCATTGGCAAGCGCGCCATTCGATTCGACCATCCGTATTTTGGACCTGAGCACCGGACAAATCAATCGAACGTACATTGGTCATTATCGACCCGTTATCGTTCTCGCAGCGCCGCCGAATGGGACGACGATTGCTTCCGGTTCACTCGACCAAACCATTCGCATTTGGGACGTGAAGACAAGTCAAACCAGCCTGGAATTAAAAGGACATACGGACATCGTTCATGCTCTGGCGTATTCCCCCGACGGGCAAAAGCTCGCTTCCGGGTCGGCCGATCATACGGTGCGGTTGTGGAATTCAACGAATGGGGAACTCATTCATTCGTGGGAAGATCATTTCGGCACGGTTTTCGAAGTTGGATTTTCCCCCAATGGCGAAATGCTCGTTTCGAGCGGCGACGACGGTTCATTGCAATGGCGTCGAATCGACACCGGAGAGACCATAGCGACGGTGCGAGCCATCGATGGACACGATGTCGGTTATGTGTTTGCCCCATCGGGCCATTTCGACTTTTTGGGGCCGGAAGCGTGTGCGGCGGCGTCTTTCCCCGTTTGTCGGATTGGAAGCTTGATCCAGCCGTTCGCCCTTTGCGCCGAACGATTTTACGAACCGGGATTGCTACGGAAAATCCATGACAACTCGACGGCCGAATTCAATGTGGAAAACGTCGTGGAATTACCTTGCGACAAGTTCGATGCGCGATAAACCTCGAAAAGGTTTGCAACGCGTCAGGAAACCCGCCGAACGAAAATCTTTTCCAAATGCTCCACGATCTGCGCTTCGTCGGCCGGTTGGCAACGAAATGCCACATATCCATCGGGGCGTAACAAAAATGCGCATTCAGCGTCCGCCGCGAATCCTTTATGCAGTTTCGCCCCGGGATCGGCAATGACGCGAATGTCCGCAGCCAATTCGGACGGACGTCGAGCATCCGGAACGATCACCAACGGGCGGACGACGTCCGGAAAAACTCGTTCCACGTGCCGCGCAATGCTCGTCAGGTTGCGATATCCCTCGCTTGTCAGCGCCAATCCATCGAACAAAAGCAAGGTGTGTTCATTCGGTGAAATCAGCGCAAAACTCGATGCTTCGTTTTGCTCACCGAAACGCACGTACGGCGCTCGTTCCCCCGCCCGCGTACCCGTGAAATAGGACAAATGCTCGGCCACGCTCGGCTCTTCCGTCGACAAATCCGTAACGACGTCCGCCGACAGCAATGAACCGCGCATGGAATTCACGGCGGGGCTATCCCGCACGTCGCAATGAAAACAGGCCACGAGCTCGCACATCCACCGAGCCAAACCCGTCCAGCCGAGCGTCGCTCGACCCATCAAATCCCGCGGAATACGCAGCAATGGGCTCTGAAACATCGATAACGTCGTCGCCAAATGGGTATCCCGAAGCGTTCGCGCCGCCGCCTGATGCCGCTCGATATCATAACTGTCGAGCAATTCGGGCCGCGCCAAACCTCGCACGGCGAGCGCCAATTTGAATCCGAGGTTCATTGCGTCCTGCATGCCGATGTTCATGCCCTGCCCACCCACGGGACTGTGAATATGCGCCGCATCTCCGGCCAAAAATACGCGGCCCTGCCGATAACGAGGCACCATACGCCGATGAATACGAAATTGCGCAATCCAGCCATCTTCGACCACTTCACAGGGCGCGTCCACCCGTTCGCGAATCAAGCGCTCGAAGGTTTGTCGATCGGCAACCAATTCCTCTCGCCCGGGAGGCACCGACGCAAAAGCCCGCACCCAACCGTCGGGCATGGGCAAGACCATGAAGAAACCTTCTTCCGTGAGGAAAAGATGCAATTCGTCTTTGCTCAGCGGCCAATCGATGCGCAAATCCGCCAAGAGAAACAACTCTTCATACGTATCGCCTTCGAACGGAAGGCCCAAACAATGCCGCACCGGGCTCGTCGCGCCATCACAACCCACGAGCCACGGGACGTCGATCACGAATTCTTTGCCTTCATCATCGACGATCGTCGCTTGAACTCGGTCGTCGGATTGCTCGAGCGAACCAAAAGAATGCCGGCGCAAAACTTTACCGCCCAATTGCTCGAGTCTGTCGAGCAAAACTTCTTCGGTCGCGAATTGAGGTAATCCTAAAATAAATGGGTACGGGCTGGGAAGTTCGTCCGTGGAAAATCCGGCGACGCGATGACCCTTGGAATAAAACCAGGCGGCATGCGATCGTTTGCCGCGGGCAAGTAGTGCCTCGGTAATGCCAAGGGTGGCGCCGATTTCCATCGTGCGGGCGTGAATATCGGTCGCGCGGGATTCACGAACGGGGCCCGACGTTTTGTCGATGACGAGGCAATCGACGCCGTGCAGGCGCAGCGAGCACGCCAGCGTAAGGCCTACGGGACCAGCTCCAACGATCAAAACATTCGGACGCGAAGACAAGGACATGACGTCTTTGTATCACCGCGGCGCACGACGATGCAATCGAATCACTAGCGATTGTAGGCTCGAAAAATGCCGCCGCCTTCTGAATGCATGGGTTGGCGCGATCATCACGCCTCGCCCGTCACCCCGGTCGTTTCTCACAAGGCTCGACGCAACCTCGGCAAGTCTTTCGGCAATCGTTTGCCGGCAACTATTTGCCGAGCGGCAATTGATCGCAGCCCGGAAACCTCAAAACAGTAACGGCAAATACCAAACTGGCGAAAAACGGGTTGGCATGCCGGCTGCATTGAAGGATTTACGTCACGACGACGCAATCGCCAACCGAACCCCTGACGGTGGCGAGCCCGCAATCCGGGTAAAACCATTCAGGAATTATGGAGTCTCCCATGAAACAAGCTCATCTTGCCCTCGTTACCGCGATTATCTTTACGACGGTGGGCTGTATCGGCTCGACCGACGATGTCACGGAAGCCCAAGTGCAACATGCCGGATACCGGACATTGGTGGACACATCGAGCGAGCCGGGTGGCAATCAAGGGTTCGGCGAAGACGACGGTGATGAACGAGAACCGACCGAAGACGAAGAAGGCACGGGCGAGGAAGAAAAGAACGGTGACCCGGATACGGAGGGCGGTGGTGAGGTGGAGCCGCCTCCCGACCCGAATCCCGAGCCGACTCCCGAGCCGACTCCCGAGCCGGATCCCAACGCGCCCTGATGCGATTCTCCGCAATGGCCGCATAACGAATTCTCACGGCTCGACGCAAGCGCAATGAGATGCGACGCGGCCTCGGGTGAAACCGAACAAGGCACCGACTGCGCCCGACACAGCCGGTGCCTTCGTTTGGCACGACAATTTCGACCATCAGCTCACCGGTTTTTTGATTCCCAAAACCTTCATTCGGTAGGACAAGGTTCGCAGGGGAATACCCAATTGTTTCGCCGCTTCCGTGCGATTCCATTGGGCAGCCATGAGCGCATCACGCACGATCCGAGCTTCGACCAGTTGGATATGGTCGCGCACGGGCTGGGCGTCGCGTTCATCGGCCGAGGGAGTACCGTCGGTCATTGCTTCGGGCGCGGGTGCCGGCGTGGGCGGCGTGGGCGGGAGATCCGGCTTTGCAGCTCGGATTCGCGCGGGCAGGTCATCCGGGCAAATCCAGGCGCTGCGCGCGACGACGACGGCCCGTTCGATTGCATTTCGCAATTCTCGCACATTTCCCGGCCACGCATACGCTCGTAAGAGCTCCATGGCTTCGGCGTCGATGCCGGATACATGCCGGCCATTGTTTTGGTTCGCCAAACGCAGAAACCGGCGCGCCAAGGGCTCGATATCGTCGCGACGTTGCGACAAACTCGGAATTTCAATCGTAATGCCTCCCAAGCGATAATAAAGATCGGCGCGAAATGTACCCTCGGCGGCCATGGCTTCCAAATTGCGGTGCGTTGCGGCGACGACTCGAACATTCACCTCAATTTCACGCACGGATCCCACGCGACAAAAACACCCGGTCTCCAAAACTCGTAATAACGCGGCTTGAGCGGATAACGGCAATTCACCGATTTCGTCCAAAAATATCGTTCCTCGATCCGCTTCTTCGAAGACCCCTTTTTGTTGTTGTTGCGCGCCCGTGAATGCCCCACGTTCGTGCCCGAAAAGCGTACTTTCGACCAAATCCTTCGGAATGGCGCCGCAATTGACCCGCACCATGCGTTGGTCTTTTCGTGCTCCCAGCTCGTGTATGAGGCGCGCAATCACTTCTTTGCCCGTTCCCGTTTCTCCGAGCAAAATAATCGGTAATCGTGAAGAAGCCACGCGTTGCACGACGTCGAGCACTTCGCGCATACTCGCGCCCGCCACGAGCTCTCCATCGTCGGCATCTCCCGCCGTGCTCCAGGCTTCTTCATTCGCAATGACCACCGGCCGGCGCACGGAAGCGCAACGAACGGCTTGGTGCGCACGCGCAATCAATTCATCCACGCCCAGCGATGTACCCCGGTGCATGACCACGCCGACGAGCATGGCGATATCCATGGACATTTGCGGATCGGCAATGAGGCGCGCCGTTTTTTCGGCAATCTCGAAATTCGTTTCGGGGAGCAGAATCTGGACCATATCGGCGCCATGAAGACCAATACGATCGATATTCCGCAAACTGCGCTGCAACGACTCGAGCCACGGACGAACTCCATTCGCCGGCGGCAATTCCGTATGTTTGTCCACGACGCGAACGGCCAAAAGTGCAAACGGACGCCTCAATTCAATGGCTTTCGATACTTGTTCTTCAACTCGCCGATAAAATCGTTCTTCCCCCACGAGGGCCAAGGGCTGTCCCATGTCCCCCAAAAATTGCACCCGCACAGATGAAGCCCCAATGACCACTTCATCACCGATGTCGAGGATGGCTTTTTGAACACGTCGAGTGCCGATATGGGTTCCATTTTTGGACCCCAAATCTTCCAGATGAACCCGATCGTCAATCCAAGTAAATCGCGCATGCTCGCGCGAGAGTTTCATGTCGTTCAAATGAATGCCCGCGGCGGGAGCACGACCAACGGTTATCGGAACGTTTGGCTCGAGAATGATGACTTCCGTTTTTTGCGCCGTACGCACGACAAGCGCAATTTGCGCGCCTGCGTATTGACCGTAATGGCTTCTGATTTCATCGTCGGATTGCGAAAGCGTTTGCCTGCTGTCACCTGTTTGTCCATCCATAACGAACCTGCGCCAAAAGTATCTTCGTTGCATCATCCGGCGGAATTTAGACAGCCAAGCGATGCATGGGCGCACCGTACCACGACTCAGGCGAGCGGAGCAAAAAGAACCCACTTTTTCGGACCTTCAGATGGGCCGATGCTCACGGCGCCATCCAAACAATGCCAAGGATTCGCGCCGAGTTCCATCGTGCAGGCGTGAAAACGAGGACATGAAGGCTTGGTGCCGCCTCCGCATGCACGCGGCGCAGCGCAAATGTCCCGTGCAAATTATGCACGACCAGGGACTTCCGCTCGTGAAATGCGTGTGCTAACGTCGCGGGTTACGCAATCGCTTCAAAAACGGCTCCCGGCTCACGCCACAACGTGCAGCCCAAATTCGTTCCAGATGATCCCGAGGTACTCATGAGTGCATGTATTCAATGCGGTTCCGCGGTGGAAAACGCCGCCATCACCGGTGTCGTGTGCCTGAAGTGTTCCAACACCATGACCGGGATTGACAAACCCGAACCGAAAATCGATCCGCTCGTGCTGAGCGCACTCGTGGTCGGTGGTGTCGCATTTGCCATCAAGTTCGAGATCAACGGGCGAAACTATATCGCGTTGAGCCTGGGACCGATCATGGTCATCCTGGGCATCGTCGCGTTGGCACGCATCAAGAGCGCCCCTCAGGACCTGCGCAATATGCGACTTGGAACAACCATTGGAGCAATTCTCTTGGGTGTTTATCACGTCATTCGTGGATTGGGATGACCGCCACGAGCGCCCTGTCTTTACGCGACACGACATTGCTCCGCGGCGCGCACCTTGCTATTCAAATCAACGGAGAACGCCATGCAGTGCACGATTCGAACCTCAACATTTCCACGCATTTCCTCAGCTACGACGATGGCCACCGTCGTTGGCATTTCACTTGCCGCCGCAAGTTTTTCCACCGCCGCGGAGGCATGTGATTGCGCCATCGCCGAACCCACGGTCCCAAACACGACCGATACGAAGGTCCCGGCAAATACGAAAATCTGGACCACACAATTCGGCTGCGATCAGGCTGTCCTGCAAAAGGCCGACGGTACGCCCGTTCCCACGACATTCACGCAATTCGGCCGCACCGGGGTCATCAAGCCCAATGCGGACCTCGAGATGGGAGTCACGTATGAACTGACAAACTGCAATGGTTTTCCCAGCGTCATTTCGACATTTACCGTCACCGAAGGTCCCGACACGACACCTCCGGAAAAACCCGTTTTCACCATGGGCGAAACCAAATCCAGTGGAAGCTCGTTATCGTCTTGCGGCGAAGAACTTTACGTGCCGCTCGAGGTCTCGCACCAAGGAACCGTGCTGGTGCTCGATGTTGCCGGTCGATCGACGCTGGATCCACAAACGTTGACGGGAAAGCCGGTCGACGCGTTTTTCCCGAGCGACACGCCGCTGATCGGCCACGCCATTTGTTCGTCGCACAATTGGGATTTCGACACCGACGGCGATGCCGTGAATACCCGATTGGGTGCTTTTGATTTGGCCGGCAATTTTTCGGGAATGACCGATCCGCTCACGGTCGAACCGAGCTGCACGTGCACGACCCCAGGTAAAGCGTCTTCAGGCAACGGTTATGCGATTGGTGTCGTTGCAGTGGGACTTGCGGTCATGCGGACAAGACGCACTACGAAGAGCCGCTGAGATTGGTAGGAGTTGGACAAACGTTGCCCTCATGCTTCGTTATGTCATTCCGTCGTATTCGGAACGTATTGCACGCTCCAATCCGACACGGTGTCGTTGTTCGACGAAAACAGAACATCGGCTCTTGCTCCACAGCTCGACGCATGAAACGGTCCGACCGCAAATCCGCGTGGCTTTGTCGTCGTTTTTCCATTGGAATTCACGAGCCACGGTCCGGCCGAAGCGGCAAACGAAAGGGGCGCGCCGGGTGCGCCCGTATTGCGCAGGACGTGCAATTGCGCTCCGACCGTGAAAATATCGCCGATCACCGCCAAATCCGGACGCCCGTCGACATCGAAATCCCCCGCAGCCATGGCGATGTCGCCAAGCGACGCCGAATTGAGCGAATAGGGTCCGCCGCCCGAATCCGCTTCATTTGCAAACGAAACACCGGCGCCCGAATTGTTGCGAAATACATGCACCGATCGGGTATTCGCATCGACATAAGCCACATCCGCGCCCTCGTCGGCGTCCAGATCGGCCACGACGAGGCCCACGGAATATGCTCCATTGATCCCTTGGTTCTTCGGTAACGGCGCAGCGACCTGGGTAAATGTTCCGTCACCATTTCCCTGCAAAACAAAGAACGGTTGCGACACGAAGGACAAACCCGCCACGAGGTCGATTTGCCCGTCGCGGTTCAAGTCGGCGGCGCTGATGTCGAGCGGCGCGCCATTTCCCGTCGAAATGGCCGGTTGAAGCGACAAACCGGTCGGCGTATTGAGGACGATCCGGATCGTACGCGATGTATTCGCCGAAATTGCAATGTCCGTCCGACCATCTCCATCAAAATCACCCGCGGCAGCTCGACGCATACCGTACGTCGAAGGAATCGCCAACGTCGTAGCCACCGAAAATGATCCCGAACCATCGTTGAGCGCAATCACCAACGAATTTCCACCTTGAGTCACGTACGCAATGTCCAAGTCGCCGTCATTGTCGTAATCAAGGGACGTACCACTTTGCGGGTTGTAAAGTCCCCACGGAACCGCCATTGTCGAAATGGTTCCTTGCGACACACCATACCCATTGCCAACCATGAGGACCAAGCGCTGTTTGTCGCCGTCGGCAATGAATACGGCGTCCAGCAGGCCATCGCCATTGAAATCGCCCGCAATCGCCTGCGTCACCTGGACATTTTGAGGATACGCGTTTTGAAAGACAACCTGCGGGGACCCAACGGCGACGGTCGCTCCCGGCGCCGGACACAGAGCCTCTTCGTTCGTAGCGATTTCCGGTTGTTCATCAACGGCCTGAGCCATACACCCGGCAGGTTCGGCCAACGCCGCGAGCAACAAGCACGCGCGCAAGGCGTTTCCAATACGGCTCGAAACAAACGACGACGCAAATGCGGGCAAAAGACGATTCGAACACATGACGCAACTCCACCTGCAACCCCAAGGCTGCGGCCAACGGTTTATTGCGGGAGACGCTTTTTACGCCGGCGTCTCGCTCGCAACCGGCAGTGTCCGCGAGTCACGAAATCGTTACACGGAGTCGACGAAAAAAATTGGACGGTGCCAAATGTGCCTTGAACAACGATTACAAAAGGGCTTGGCACCTGACCGTAGAAGGTGATATCGCGAAAAACGCATGAAGGTGCGCGTGGGGGGTCCCTTCGATGGTCCAAGATGAAGACATCCCGCTCGTCGAAGGACTTCGTCGAGGCGAAGAAGCTGCGTTCGCAGCGCTCATTCGACGATACCATCGATGCGTGGTGCGCCTCGTTCGGGCGTACGTAAAGAGCGACAGCCTGGCCGAAGACGTCGCTCAAGAAACGTGGATGGGTGTCCTTTCGGGAATTGCCGGATATGAAGGAAGGTCGACGTTTCGTTCGTGGTTATTTCGTATTGCCGTCAACGTCGCCAAGAAAAAAGCCGTGCGGGACGCTCGAGACATCGCCTTTTCCGCACTCGATTCCACAAAGAATGAAGAACCCTCCGTCGATTCGAATCGATTCCTCGAGCCGGACCAACGATGGGCGGGGCATTGGTCGAGTCCGCCTTCGCCGTGGCGCGACGCCGAGCAACGGTTATTGGCCCGAGAAACGCTGGATTTGGTGGCCGCCGCGATTGACGATTTACCGGAAGCCCAACGCCAAGTCATCACGTTGCGTGACATGCAGGGTTTGACCGCGGAAGAAACCGGCGAAATCCTCGAATTGAGCGAAGGTAATCAACGCGTGCTGTTGCATCGCGCGCGATCGAAAGTTCGGGCGGTGCTCGAAATTCATTTCGGGAGGAATGTCGAATGAGTTTGGTCGTCCCCACCCATCCGACGTGCCGGGAAATCGTCGAGCTCGTCACGAGTTACCTCGAAGGCGTGTTGACGGCGGAAGAACGCGATCGATTCGAACTGCACCTTGGAACCTGTGGCGCCTGCGTCGCATACCATGAACAAATGCTGATGACGCGACAAACCATTTCGGCGCTCCAACCCGAACCCGTCGCCCCGGAAACCGAAGCGAATTTGCTCGCCGGCTTTCGTCGCTGGAAAAACGAGGAGCAACGCTGATGTTGGCTTGGAAGTTTCTCGCCTCCGGAACCGTCGGCCCTTACTCCAAGTTTGTCTGGCCTAAACCATTCGACGCTCCGAACGCCGAACCGGGCGCTTGGGTCACGGCAGAGTCCTCGCTTTCCCCTTGCGCCCGAGGCATTCACGCGTGCCGGCGCGAAGATTTGTCCTTATGGCTCGCCGCCGAACTTTGGCTCGTGGAGCTCGACGGAAATATCCTACGGGAGCAGCATAAGCTCGTCGCGGAACGAGGCCGCCTGTTGCGGCGCATCGATGAATGGAATGAAGAATCGTTCGGTTTGTTTGGACAATCCGCCCTTCTTCATGCACGTTCCCCGGTCATTGAAGCATTGCGTCGAGCCCACGACGATACGCTTGCCGAAAAAATCGCCCGGGCACAGACCGTCGAAACCCTCGCGCAAGCTCTCGAAGGACAAACCGGCGGTACATCGGGATCGGCGTTGGCGGTGGGATATTTGCTGGATGCCTTGGCATTTTTGGACAAGGAACCAGCCGTGGCGGCATTTTGTGCCGCCCATACGGCGCTCGATGAAGAAGGATTTTGGCGCGAACGCGCGTGGCAATCGCAATGGATTGTCGATCAATTGAAGCTGGATGCGTGGACGCGTGAATAAGGCCGACCATCGGCCCGAACGGACATCAACCGCCGCTGCAATACTTGTTGATATCGTCGACGAGCTTGCTCTCGTCTTTTTCGATCTTCTCGGCATCCGCCGTGATCTTCTTGCCCTTCTCTTCGACGCCGGCCGCTTTCGCCGGATCCTTCGCGTCTTTCTGCAACGACGCCAAATCGCGGACCGTCTTGGCCAATGAATTGAGGCTCTTGACGTAGTCACCCTTGAACGCGACGAGTTTTTCGTCCTTGAGCTCGACGCCTTCGACCTTCTTCGCGTCCGCTTCGATTTTCCCGGCCGCCGTTTCGAGCACCGCGGGATCCTCGCTATCGAGGTTCAAGCCCGTGATCGTCGTTTGCGACGCATTGGCCTTGTCGATGAACGCGTTGCATTGGTCGATTTTGCTCGGACCACAAGCCACGAGCGATGCGGCGCCGAGGGCGATACACAAAAACACGTGAACGTTTTTCATGGGCGCGCACTTGAACAAAGTTTGTGGGCGGCGGCTAGTCAAATCGAGGGGGCCATGTCGATTTTGCCGGGCAAAAGACAAGCCGCCCCACGAATGGACGAATGAGCTATGAACAACACTGGAACGTCGGATCGACAAAATCACGCCGGGATATGTCGGCAATGAAATCCGCGCCGGTTGATTTCAGTCGACCCGTGCGATCCGATCATCCCCGCTTCGGTCCGCGTCGCCCGGAAAAACCGCCCGGTTTTCCCTTATTCGCTTTGGCATCCCGATCCACGCGGCCCAAATCCTCCGCAATGCGATCCAATACGCCGTTGACGAATGACGACGATTCTTCCGTGCCAAACTTTTTTGCCAGTTCGACCGCTTCGTCGATGATGACCGCACGCGGTACGTCCGAGCTCTGCGACAATTCCCGAGCGCCGATACGCAAGATATTCCGATCGACCCGCGCCATCCTTTCGAGACGCCAATTGACGCTCGCTTTGCGGATCATTCCATCCACGCGGTCGATTTCGTTCGCCACCCCGCGCGCCAATTCATCCGCATAGTCGCGTCCCTCCGGATCTCCCGGCGTCAGACGCCAAAAATACGAAATGACCCGCTCGATCGACCCTCCACTCTCGAGCGCAAACAACATCTGCAATGCAGCCTCACGGCCTGTCGATCGAGCACCCATGGATGAATTCTTTTCTCAGTATCCCGCGGAGTCCAGCGCTCCGGCAAGCGAAACCATTTCAATCACGCTCACCGCCGCTTCCCAACCCTTGTTGCCGGCTTTCGTCCCCGCTCGCTCGATGGCTTGTTCAATCGAGTCCGTCGTGAGCACGCCAAACGCGACCGGCACGCCCGTCTGAAGCGAGACCTGCGCAATGCCTTTCGTGACTTCCGCCGCAACATAATCGAAATGCGGCGTGGAACCTCGAATCACCGCCCCGAGCGCAATGATGCCGGCCGCAGCCTTTTTCTCCGCAATGCGCCGGACGACTACTGGAATCTCCCACGCCCCGGGCACACGCACGATCGTCACATCCGCCGCCGATCCACCGTGACGAACCAACGCATCGAGCGCTCCGTCCACCAGCCGATCCACGATGAAATGATTAAAACGACTCGCCACGAGGACAAACTTGGCCCCCGCAGGAACCACCAAATGCCCCTCGACAAACCGCGGCGTCTTTTGCTCGTTCTGCACGCTCATCGCTTCACCTTCTATGCCTCACCACGCATCGATACGAGCGGCACGCGCTCGACCACTTCCAAGCCAAACCCATTCAAACCCGCAATCTTCGTTTGGCTGTTCGTCAACAAGCGCAATTTTTGGCAACCCAAATCCGACAAGACCTGTGCGCCCAAGCCAAACTCGCGCAACGTCGCCGGACGCGAAACCACCGGCTCCTCGGTATTCGTCGCCGACTTGCCTCCCAATTCGCGACCGATATCGATCGTCGGCGATATGTACAGAATCACGCCCGCGCCCGCCGCCTCGATCGTCGCAATCGCTTCCCGCAAATTCGACCCACCCTCGAACAACGTCGAGCTGAACAAATCCGCAAGCAATGACCCGGAATGCACTCGGCACAACACCGGCTTCGTCCCGTCAATCGTGCCCTTCGACAACGCCAAGTATTGCCGAGATTCACCCACAATCTCGTACACGCCCGCCGACCACATCGTCCCGGTCTGGTCCAAACGCATCTGACGCTCGGCAACCTTGCGCACGAGCCGTTCGGTCTGCATTCGGTACTGGATCAAGTCCGCCACCGACAGAAGTTCGAGCTTGTGTTCCTGGGCAAACTTCTCGAGGTCCGGCATTCGCGCCATCGTGCCGTCGTCGTTCATGATCTCGCAGATCACGCCCGAAGGACGAAGCCCCGCCATACGCGCCAAGTCCACCGAACCTTCCGTTTGTCCGGTACGCACCAGCACGCCTCCGCGACGCGCTCGCAACGGAAACACATGGCCCGGCGTCACAAGGTCGCTCGGCTTCGCGTCACTCGCACACGCCACCTGAATCGTACGCGCTCGATCCGCCGCACTGATGCCCGTCGTCACGCCCGTGCGCGCTTCGATGCTCACCGTAAACGCCGTTCCAAGCGGCGGTCCACCTCGACCCGGCGCACTCATCATCGGCAAATTGAGCCGCTCGACCTGGTCTTCATCCAGCGCCAAACAAATGAGCCCGCGACCGTACTTCGCCATGAAGTTGATCGCCTCGGGCGTCACGAGCTCCGCGGCCATGCACAGATCGCCTTCGTTTTCGCGATCTTCGTCGTCGACCAAAATCACCATGCGACCCTGACGGATCGCATCGAGCGCTCGATTCACACGAGCAAGGACAGCTGAATCAATCATCAATCGATGCGGCATAACG
>CAYSYX010000146.1:0-18895 GCA_964435055.1 uncultured Polyangium sp.
GTTCACGCCATAGCCCGCAGCAGCTCCCAAGGGCGAACGATTCACCAGCTCGCGCGCCGCGCGTAACGGAATCAGCGCATCGAGCAATCCTTCGGCAAAACTACCCGCCCACAAACCCACCGAGCTTGGCACGGCGCGCTGCAAATGCGTGTATCCCGGCAACGGCGTCAGCGCTTCCTGCTTCGCCAAGTCGAGAAGTGCGCGAGCTGCGTCGAGGCAAAGTTCGTCCAGATCGTCCAGCGCATCACGTTCGTAAAGACGCACCGCCACGAGCACCTGATCGTTGCGGCTGCGCCCCGTATGCACCTTCTTTCCGATGTCGCCGAGCTTCGCCACGAGCGCCGCTTCGATCGCCGTGTGTCCGTCTTCATCCGCTTCGGTCAAGACGAGTTTGCCCGTGTCGTTTTGCTGGACCAACTCGTCGATGGCGTTCGTCATGGCGGAACGTTCGTCCGCGGAGAGAATGCCGATGCGGAACAAACCTTCCACGTGTGCGCGAGTCGCGACAAGGTCGTACGCGAGGAGGCGTTGATCGAGTTTCCAGTCGTCGCGTGAGGTGTAGCGGAGCATGGCGGCATCGGCTGTGCCGCCCTTGTCCCAGAGGCGTTTGGTCACGGGCTATCGAGGCTTTCGTCGACGAGGGCGCGAAGTTCGGCGAGCTTCTTCGCGCGCTCGGGATCGACCGATTTGCGCGTTTTGGTTGCCGGCAGGGATCGTTCGAGCTCGGCGAGCGTTTCATCCGCCGTGGGTCCGCGTTTGCCTTTACCAAACCCGAACACGCGGGACATCCAACCTTCGGCTTGGTCCAAGACAAACGCGTCTTTGCGAATCCCATCCGGATCGTCTTTGAGCCGTCGAACGACGGTGGCGTTTGCGCGAACCCACGTCTCCGCGTTCGCGAAGTGCGCGCGGGGAACTTCATCGAGGTGCTTGTGCGCGATGCGCATGTCGACGCCGAAGCTGCGACAGAAAATCGCGAGGGCGAGGGACAATTCATCGGTCGTTAGTTTGGCGGCGGAATGAATTTTCGAGCCGCCGCAACCTTTGACGACGACGTGCGAACCGTTCGTCACGAGCACGCCGAAACCGAGCATCGTCGCGGCCAGATCGGTCACCGGTTCGCGATCGTTGGGCCTCAAATCATCGTAGCCGCCTGCTTCGCTCATGAAGACGCTGGCGACGCATCGGGCCAGGACGGTTGTCAGGACAATCGGGTGTCCGACCTCGCCCGTACCCACGGAAATCACGTAGGAACCATCTTTGCGCCGACCGACGCGATCGAGTTTGGTTTCGATCTTTCCGCCGGGTCCACAAGCGCCCGAGCCACATCCTCCGGCGCTCGCTGTTTCGCCTTCCGGCGTGACGAATTGCAGTTCGATGTCGACGTCGGACAAACCCGCATGGGCTTGGATGCGTTGAAGCAACGCGACGACGGCTTTGGGTGAACCATCGAATACGTCCGGGAAAAACTCTTCCGTGGGCAGGACGAGTCCGCTTACGGGTTCGGCTCCGAGTTCGAGCAGCTCTGCAGTTCGATGCAGCATCCAGCGGATGCGAGGTTCGGCAGGCAGTTCCATGAACCCAGTCTATGCTGCTCGCAGCGCCGCGTCGAAACTCGATTTGCACGCTGCGTTTTGCTTGCTTGTCGGCATCGGCGAGCACAAGAGGAAGCTGCGCAAATGACGGCACATACAAATTCCGGGTCCGAAGAAAAATCGATCTCTTCCCGCAAAGCCGACCATATCGAGCTCTGCGTCTCCGGAGATGTCGGATTTCGCGCCAAGACGACTCTTTTCGATGACGTCGAGTTTGTCCACGACTCCGTCCCCGAACTGTCGGTCGACGACATCGACACGTCGGTGGAGTTGTTCGGCAAGCGTCTTCGCGTGCCGATCATCATCGCGGCGATGACGGGGGGAACAGACCAGGCGCGAAACATCAATCGCGAGCTGGCACAATTGGCGGAAGAACGTGGACTTGGGTTTGGCCTGGGCAGTCAGCGCGCGATCCTCAAGGGACAACCTGTCGATACGTATGCCGTGCGTGATGTCGCTCCTTCAACGCTCGTGCTTGGAAATATCGGTGGAGTTCAAGCGCGTTCGTTGTCGACGGATCAGGTCCGAGAGCTCGTGGATGCCGTCGGTGCGGATGCGTTGTGTGTGCATCTCAATCCCGCGCAGGAGATTGTTCAGCCTGAGGGCGATCGAGATTTCAGCGGGGTGATCGAAGCTCTCGAGCGATTGACGCGCGAGCTTGGTGTGCCGGTGATCGCGAAAGAAACGGGATGTGGTCTTGGTGCTCAGGCGCTGAAGAAATTGGCGAAGGCTCGTGTTCGGCACGTGGACGTGTCGGGAGCCGGTGGAACGAGTTGGGTGGCGGTGGAAACGGAGCGTGCACAGGGGGCGGCGAGGTCATTGGGCGAAGCGTTTCGCGAGTGGGGAGTGCCGACGGCCGCTTCGGTGATGATGGCGCAGAAGACGCGACCGAAATTCAAAACGATCATCGCGACCGGAGGAGTCGCGACGGGCATGGATGCAGCGAAAGCGATTGCTCTTGGGGCGGAGGCTGCGGGCATGGCGCGGCCTGTGTTGCAAGCGTTGATGAACGGTGGTCGCGAAGGTGCCGCGCGGTTTCTGGATCAAGTCGAAGCGGAGCTGCGGGCGGCGATGTTGCTCGTCGGGGTTCGTCGTGTACACGCACTTCAAGACGTGCCCCTCGTGCTCGGAGACTCGATCACCAGGTGGGTGTACATGTCTCGAAGGCCGCGAAAAAAGTGATGTTCGCGTTGGTGCAGGTCGGGGCTTCCTGTGGACGAGTGGAGCGTGCTACCGTCCGAGGCGCTGGAGATCCCTGGAAGAATGAGCGCCAACGAAGAGCAAGCTACGCCATCGAGCGAAGCGCCTTTGGAAGACCTCAAGAAGGAGCGGGAGCTATTTATCCAGCAGTTCTTCCGAAAAGCTGCCGATTTGACGGAAGAGCTGATGAAAGACAACGAGCGCCTGCAAAGCCGCATCGCGACGCTCGAAGCCGAAAACAATCGCTTGCGTGCGCATGTCGCGAGCGACACGGCGATTCGGGAACTTCTTCACAAGATTGAAGAACTCGAATCCGAGAAACACGCCTTGTTGCAACGAACGGCTGTTTCGACGAAGACCGATGAGCGGCTTGCTGCTCGTCATGCCGCCGCCGAAGATGAACTTGCGAGTTTGGCGAATCTGTACGTCGCGACCTCGCAATTGCATAGTTCGGCGAACGTTCGAAACGTTCTTCGAAACATCAAGGAACTTTTGGCGCAATTCCTTGGAGCCGCGAAGTTTGGCGTGTATCTCGCGTCGGAAGATGGAAAAGATCTCGTTGCTGTCGCAAGTGAAGGCCAGAACTTCGCAGATATTGCTACGCTGGCGGTGGACGACCACGTGATTGGTCGTGCATTCACTTCGGGTAAGTTGTTTTATGACGTCGACAATGACGTATCGAAGGGGACTGTTGAGCAACCCGCTGCTGCGGTTCCGTTGCTCATCGAAGGTTCTCCCATCGGCGTCATTGCGGTCTTCGGTACGCTGCCTCAAAAGACGGCCTTCGACGACCAGGATGGAGAGCTTTTTCGACTCCTGGGCACGCAGGCTGCCCTCGCGCTCGTCAGCGCGCGGCTTTTCACCGATGCAGGTCGCAAGGTGCCTGGCGTCCAGGCATTTCTCGACCTGGAGGACTGATTCATGGCCGAGTACTCCTGCCTGATTGTCGAAGATTCGCCCATGATGCGGCAGCTTTTGGTGTTCGCTTTGGCGCGACTCAAGAACCTGCGCGTGACCGAGGCGGATGACGGCGTGGATGGCCTGCGTAAGCTCGCTTCGACGAAGTACGACGTCATCATCACCGACATCAACATGCCGATCATGGATGGCTTGAAGCTCGTCAAACGAGTTCGATCCGATCCGGTACACAAAGACACGCCGATCATCATCATCACCACCGAAGGCTCACAGGAAGATCGGCAACGTGCGCTGCAACTCGGCGCAAACGCCTACATCACCAAGCCGATCCAGGCGCCGCAAGTCATCGCCAAGGTCAAAGAACTCCTCGGAATCGAGTGATCCCCGCGGGCGATTCGTTTCACGTCAAAATATGTGGCCTCACGCGGCCCATCGACGCTGAACGAGCTGTCGATTCGGGCGCCGACCTGCTCGGCCTCAACTTCGTCCCCACATCTTCACGCTGTATCGACATCGCTTGTGCTCAAACGATTGCGCATGTCGTGAACGGACGCGCACGACTCGTCGGCGTGTTCGTCGATGAATCGCTCGAGCGCATCCTGCAAGTCGCCGCAGATGTTCCGCTCGATCTCGTTCAGCTTCACGGTCACGAATCGCCCGAGTTTGTCTCGGCTGTTGGACCGCGAGCGTTCAAGGCTGTCGCCATAGGAAGCGCGGAAGACGTCGAGTTTGCCAAGACGTACCCTGGGAATCTGTTGCTCGTCGATGCTCGCGTCGCCGGGCAACATGGAGGCACCGGCGTACGTATCGATCCGCGCCTCGTCGCTCCGCTTGCGCGTGAACGTTCCGTGATTCTTGCCGGCGGCCTACGTCCTGAAAATGTCGCCGAAGCGGTTCGTCAGGTACGCCCGCGAGGCGTGGATGTCGCGAGCGGTGTCGAGTCTGCGCCGGGCATCAAAGACGAACGGATGATGCAGGAGTTTGTCCAGGAAGCGCGTCGAGCGGCGCGCGAAGTGTTGAACCAAGAGTGAGGTCTTCGATGAAACGTTCAGCAGCTTTCTTGATTGTCGCCGGTCTGTGTGGAGCTTCCACGGTATCGGCCGCGACGCTTCAGGTTGGTCCCGGAAAAACATACGCGGCGCCGTGTGCGGCCGTCGCGGCGGCCAGTGACGGAGACGTCATCGAAATCGATGCGGGCACGTACGCGGGCGATGTTTGCGCCGTGAACAAGAACGGCCTGACTTTGCGAGGCATGGGAGGTTTCGCCAAGCTCGATGCGGCCGGGAAAAACTACGGCGGCAAAGCGATTTGGGTCATTTCGGGCAACGACACGACGGTCGAGAACATCGAATTTTTCGGCGCCAAAGTGGTCGATCAAAACGGCGCCGGCATTCGCCAAGAAGGCGCGAACCTCACCGTTCGTCACTGCTACTTCCACGACAACGAAGACGGCATCCTCGCCGGCAACAGCGCGAACAGCACGATCACGATCGAGTACACGGAGTTCGCGAACAACGGCTTCGGCGACGGCCAATCGCACAACCTCTACATCAACCACGTCGGCAAACTCGTCTTCCAATACAACTACTCGCACCACGCCAAGATCGGCCATCTGCTCAAGTCACGCGCTGCGGAGAACTGGGTTCTCTACAACCGCCTCACCGGCGAAGACGGCACCGACAGTTACGAGATTGACCTGCCAAACGGTGGACGTTCGTTCATCATCGGCAACCTCATCCAGCAAGGCCCCAACACCGACAACAGTTCCATCATCTCGTACCGACGCGAAGGCGCGGATCCCGCGAATCCCAGCACGGAGCTGTTCATCGTGAACAACACCTTCGTGAATGATCGGCCCAACGGCGGCACGTTCTTCAACATCGATCCCGGCGTGACCGATCCCGTGGTTGTCCGGAACAACATCATCGTCGGCCCGGGTACCGTCATCACGCAAGGCAACGCGGTGCTGGCCTCGAACTTTCAAGGCGATCCGATGTTCGTCAATCAAGCGGCCTTCGACTACCACATCAAGGCAGGTTCACCGTGCGCTGATGCCGGCGAAGCGCCGGGCATGGGCGCGGGCGTTGATTTGACCCCCAAGGTTCACTACGTGCATCCCGCTTCGTCCACAGGACGCATGATCGTCGGCAAGATCGACATCGGCGCGTACGAGCTCAACGGCGATGGCGGAAGTGGTGGAAGCGGCACGGGAGGCAGCGGAACCGGCGGCATGGGCGTTGGCGGAGGCATGGCTTCGGGAGGCGCCGGAGGAATGGGCAATGGCGCGGGCGGCGACGGTGGTACCGGGACGAACTCCGGCGGCAGTGCCGGCGCGGGTGGTGGCGGTACGGGCGATGACGGAAGCTGTGCGTGTGAAGTCGTCGGCGCTCGAGACGCGTCCTCGCGTCTTTTGGCGGGTGGAATCGCGTTGTTGGCGTTCGTTTCACGTCGTCGGCGACATCGCGCTCGTTCCTGAGCAAATGCGATTTGTTTCGCGTTCACATCCGGATTGAATCGGCGTCCAAAGGCATGACGCGTAGACGTTCGCGCTACGCGTCGTCGCCATGTGTCGAGTGATGGAGAGTTTCGTATGCGATTGGGTAGCGTCGTTCTAACAGCGGTGGGTTTGTCCTTCACGCTCGGCTGTGCGTCATCGAGGCCCGAGCCATTGTCCAAAGGTGCGGGGCCTGTGCCCCTGGTCATTCCCCCGCCAAACCAAGGTCCTCCGTCGGTGAACGTCACGCTGGCGGCTGTTGGGCTCGATGGTGACGCGATCGATCGCACGGCCGATCCCTGCAAAGATTTCTATCAATTCGCCTGCGGTAACTGGATCGCGAAGACGGAAATTCCGGCCGATGCGGCGATGTGGTCGCGCTCGTTCAGTGAGATCAACAAGCGCAACGAGACAGCGGTGAAGACGATTCTCGAGGAGGCCGGGGCGGCGAAAAACGCCGACGGTCCGACGCAAAAGATCGGCGACTACTACGCGGCTTGTATGGATGAAGCGGCAGCCGATGCCGCCGGTGTTGCGCCGATCAAGGACATGATCGCGAAAGCTCGCGCCATTGGTTCGTCCGCGGATGTCACCAACCTCGTCACCGAGCTGCACCAGAAGCAGATCTTCCCGATCTTCACGATCTCGGGCGAACAGGACTACGGCGATGCGACGCGCGTGATCGCGTACCTCGATCAAGCCGGTTTGGGTTTGCCCGATCGCGACTACTACACGAAGGACGACGACGAGAAGAAGCGGATCCGCAAGGCGTACGCGGAACATGTCGAGCGGATGCTCGTGCTCGTGGGGTTTGACAAGAAGAACGCCGCGAAAGCTGCGGCAAGTGTGGTCGAAGTCGAGACGGAAATCGCCAAGGTGTCGAAGACGAAGGTCGAACGGCGAGATCCGCAAAAGCTGTACAATCTTTTGAACCGCAACGATTTCGAGAAGAAGGCGCCGCACTTCCCGTGGGCCACGTACTTCAAGGCGTTGAACATCGGCGACATCAAGCAGCTCAACGTCACGTCGGTCGCGTTCTTCGAAGGCGTCGACAAACTCTTGGGCAGCATCGGTCCGGACGCGTGGAAGAGCTACTTCGCGTACCACATCGCTCGAGCGACGGCCGATCTTCTGTCCAAACCTTTCGTCGATGAAGCATTCACGTTGCGCAAGTTGCTGACGGGGCAAAAGGAACCGAAGCCGCGCTGGAAACGCTGCGTGAACAATACGAACCGCGCCCTGGGTGAGATCGTGTCCCAGTCGTTCGTGACGAAAGCTTTCAGCAGCGAAGCGAAGCGCGCTGCGGAGCTCATGGTGCTCGACATCTCGAAGGCGTTTGCCGCGGAGGTGAAGTCGCTCGATTGGATGGACGATAAGACGCGGGAGAAGTCGCTCGCGAAGCTGCAGATGATGGAGTACCTGATTGGGTATCCGGCAAAGTGGCGTGCGTACGACTTCAAAGTGGATCGCAAATCGTACGCGACAAACGCCCTCGCTGCGTACGCGTTCGAGCAGAAGCGGGTGATGGCGAAGATCGGCAAGCCGGTTGATCGCGGCGAGTGGTTGATGAACGTGCCCGACGTGAACGCGTATTACGAGGCCTCACGCAACCAGATGGTTTTTCCCGCCGGTATTCTTCAGCCGCCGTTTTACGACGTGAAGGCCGCGTCGTACGTGAACCTGGGCGCGATCGGCATGGTCGTCGGACACGAACTGACGCACGGATTCGATGACGAAGGATCGCAATTTGCCGGCAATGGAAACCTCGAAAATTGGTGGCAACCGGAGATCCGAAAAAAGTTTGAGGAGAAAACATCGTGCGTGACGTCGCAGTACTCCGCGTACGAGGCGTTGCCGGGGCTCAAGGTGAAGGGCGAGCTGACGCTCGGTGAAAACATTGCGGATCTCGGGGGCATCAGGCTCGCGTTCAACGCGTATCGAACCTCGCGCAAAGGGGCTGCGAGCACTGCGGTCGCCGATGGTTTTACCGAGGATCAGCAGTTTTTCCTGGCCGCCGGACAAGCTTGGTGTGCAAAAGGCCGCGACGAATACATGAGCATGCTCGTGCAGACGGATCCTCATTCGCCGCCCAAGTTCCGCGTCAACGGATCGGTGTCCAGCATGTCTGAGTTCGGCCAGGCTTTCTCGTGCAGCGAAGGCGCGCCCATGCGCCCCGCAAAGGCATGCTCCGTCTGGTAGGTTTTTCAGGCATCTCCTGATGCCTGTCGCGCTCTGCCGCTCGCATCTTTGGGCGAGTGGAATCCTTTGCCCACCTGGGAATGTTCGGACGTTTCGGCGGGAGGTTTGTCCCGGAAACGCTCGTACCCGCACTGGAAGAACTCGAACGCGCTGTCGTCGACGTTCTTCCCACCTCCGCATTTCGCAATGAGTTTGCGGAACTGCTCGGCAGCTTCGTCGGTCGCCCGACGCCGCTGTTCGACGCTCGACGATTGGCTCGACGACTCGATCCCGATGGAACGTCGATCCAATCGTTGTGGCTCAAACGAGAGGACCTCTGTCACACGGGGGCGCACAAGATCAACAACGCGCTCGGCCAAGTCTTGTTGGCGCGCATGATGGGCAAGACGCGAATCATCGCGGAGACCGGCGCGGGGCAACACGGTGTCGCGACGGCGACGGCCGCGGCGCTCATGGGTTTGCCCTGCGACGTGTACCAAGGCGAAGTGGACATGCAGCGCCAAGCGACGAACGTGGCGCGCATGGAGTTGCTGGGCGCACGCGTCGTTCCTGTACGTACGGGCTCGCGGACGCTCGTCGATGCGATGAATGAAGCCATGCGCGATTGGGTGACGAACGTGCACACGACGCATTATTGCGTCGGCAGCGCGGCGGGACCTTATCCGTACCCGACTCTCGTGGCCGAATTGCAGCGAGTGATCGGCGATGAAGCCCGCGAGCAGTGTTTGGCGCGAGGAACCCTTCCCGACGTCGTCGTTGCTTGCGTTGGCGGCGGTTCGAATTCGATCGGGATGTGGACGGCGTTTGTCGGTGACCAGGACGTAAAACTCGTCGGCGTCGAAGCGGCGGGACGGGGACTCGATACGCGCGAGCATGCGGCGACGTTGAACCGTGGGCGCATCGGAGTGCTTCATGGGGCAAAGACGTACGTTTTGTGTGACGAACATGGACAGATTGTCACGACGCACTCCGTGAGCGCGGGCCTCGATTACCCGGGCGTTGGTCCGGTACACGCAGCTCTTCGTGATGCCAATCGAGCGACCTACGTGGCTGTGACGGACGATGAAGCGATCGACGCGTTGCGGGATGTCGCAACGGCTGAAGGCATCCTCGTGGCGCTCGAGTCGGCGCATGCGTTCGCGGCTTTGCGTGATGTTGCTCGTCGTGAGGCTCAGCTGCGCAGGCGTGCGGTGCGTTTGGCGGTGTGTTTGTCCGGGCGTGGAGACAAGGACTTGGCGCTTCTCGCGACGCGAGGGAGGTCCTGATGCATCGTCTGGATCGTTGCTTCGTGGATCTCGATCGGGCCGAAAAGAAGGCTCTTTGCGCTTATTTTTGTGTCGGAAATCCATCGCTCGACGAATCGGTGGAGCTGGCTCTGGCGGCGATCGAGGCGGGCGCGAACTTGCTCGAACTCGGCGTACCGTTCAGCGAACCGATCGCGGATGGTCCTGTGCTCGCGAGTGCGGCGCGTCGCGCGATCGCGGCGGGCGTGACGCTCGAGCGCGTGATGGACGTGGCCGAAGCGATACGCGTGCGAACGGATGTGCCGCTCGTGATGTTCACTTATTACAACCCGGTGTTTGTCACGGGCGAAGTGCGCGTGGCCAACATGGCGCGAGCGGCAGGGTTCGATGCGTTGCTGGTTGTGGATCTGCCGCCGGAGGAGGCTCGCGACTTACGACACGCGGCTGCGGAGCGCGGTTTGGGCCTCGTACCTCTCGTGGCGCCGACGACCCGTGCCGCGCGTCTCGATGTGATTCAGCGGTTATCCATTCCACCGGCGGATGCCCCTCGAGGGTTTGTCTATGCGATATCGACGACCGGGGTGACGGGGACGCGCGTCGCCGATGTTGCGACGATGAGTCGAAGTGCCGAAGCTGTGCGCATGCAATTCGGTATGCCTGTCGTCGTTGGATTCGGCGTGGACGGTGCGGAGAGCGCGCGGGCGGCGGCCGGACCGCGAGGCATGGGAGCCAACGGCGTCGTCGTGGGAACGGCGATCGCGCGGCGCTTGGAGCTGGGATCGTTGCAACACGAACGAGTTGGTCTTGTCCGCTCGTTTGTCCAGGGACTGCGCGTGGCGCTCGATCAATGAAGCGGTTTTACGTCGTACCGTGCTTGAGCAGCACGCGATTACGCCCGGTCCGTTTGGCCTGGTACAAGGCTTCGT
Source organism: uncultured Polyangium sp. (assembly GCA_964435055.1). Taxonomy (GTDB): domain Bacteria; phylum Myxococcota_A; class Polyangia; order Polyangiales; family Polyangiaceae; genus Polyangium. The sequence continues at coordinate 10,577 of CAYSYX010000146.1, forward strand.
CCGCCGCTCCGATGAGCTGCTCGGGCGTCTCGATTTGCAGCTCGGGGAACGCGGCAACGCCCACGCTGATCGTGATGGGCATACGCGTCCCTTCGTGCTCGAACGTCGAAAGCTCCATCGCCGATCGCAGTCGTTCACCAAGAATCCCTGCGTTGCTCAGATTCACGCCTCGACAGAGCACGGCGAATTCTTCACCACCGTAACGAGCAAACACATCCTCGGTCCGCACGGTGTTTTGCGTGATCTTGGAGATCCGCATCAACACGTAATCGCCCGCGAGATGTCCGTACGTGTCGTTCACGCGTTTGAAGTGATCGACGTCGAACATGACGAGCGACAACGGCGTGACGTGGAGCTTGGCGTACGCGAGCTCCGTCTCGAGTCGGCCGATGAAATAACGCTTGTTGAAAGCTTTCGTCAGACCGTCGCGCAACGCGGCGTCGAGCATGCGCTGCTGGAAATCGACGTCGAGATGATCGTGGTAGGTGAACTTGAGGATCGTGATCGATCCGAGGCTGATCTTGTCGCCATCTTCGAGGATTCGCTGCGTAACGCTGGTGCCGTTGACCAACGTGCCGTTCGAGCTGTTGAGGTCCTCGATGATGTAGTTGTCGCCGGATCGAATGACGCGGGCATGTTTTCGCGAGACGCCTTCGTCGTTCAAGCGGACGCTGGCGGTTTGTCCTCGACCAAGGACCATCTCGCCACGCTCGATCTCGTGCATCTCCCCGACGTTCGAGCCTTGGAGCACGATCAGATAGGCACGATCACGCTGAGACCGCGCCCGAAGCTCGTCTTGGAGCTCTTTGATATGGGCGACCCGCGTGGCTTCGCCATCATCTTCGTGCGGCCCTCTCATACTGCCAAACCCATCATAACTGCGCGACGTACCCCTTGGGAACGTTAAAAGCCAAGGAATCGCGCTTATGAGGTGTTCTATGCCGCTTTTCCGAGTGGAACGACGATCTGCTCGACTTCGATGCCCGCTTTGTGGGTCTCGATGATCGTGAAGTCGGCGTGTTGTCCACTTCGACTCGTTCCGCTCGGCGCTTCACCCACACTGCCCACGTTGATGATGCGAACACCCGAGACGATGCGATCGAAAGGCACATGAGATCCGCCGCAAACGATGATGTCGGCAGGATCGTCGCCGAGCAGCGCGTTCATTTCGTCATCGGTCATGTCGTGGGAAAACGGTTCGAACGGATCGCTCGGTGATCCGTGGATGAGCAACAGCTCACTTCCGTCCTCCAAATCCATGCGGTGCATGGGTTGCAGACGACGCAATCGCGTGAGGATCAGCTCTCCAAGCTCGGTTCGGGTCGCGGTTAGTCTTTCCAAACGCGCCTGTTCGTGTGGGTTTTTCGGGACCACACTCGTCGTGTCGAGCATCGCGAGCGCTCTATCGCCCAGACCTTGCACCATGACGGCCCGAATTTGCGTCAGGCGCCGCCATGTTTCGAGCGCCGCAGGCCCGGGAAAACATAAGTCTCCAGCAACGAGCACCTGCGCATATCCGCGTTGTTCAGCCGCCGCGAGCACCGCCGAAAGTGCATCGGCGTGCCCGTGAATGTCCGAGATACAGAGCAATCGCACCCGGCGAGCATAGGAGCTGGATCGACCTTCGCCAAGCGCTCGGTCGATCCGGAAATGTCGTCCACGAGATGCTTGGAAAGTCGGGCGAGTGAGAACACCGGCCAGTTCATCGAGTGCTACTTTGCGGACCTCGATGCCCACGGCTTCTCGATTGCTCACGCTCGCCCAACGAATCGATCCTCATCGAGCAGCGGTCTTCAGTGAGCGTCTCGGCGAAAAAATCGACGCCAAATCCGCGGCTTTTGCTTACGCCGTGTTGCTCGCGAGCGCGTATCCGGCTCTCGCCGGCGTGATCGAATCATCGCCGGAGATTGTCGAGACAATCGTCACGGACGGCCACCGCATCGCCCGAGATCACGCGGGCCTCGTGGCTCGATTGCGCGCGAGGATCGGTGATGACGACGATGCCGATCACGTCGCCCGCGAGCTGCGTCGATTCACCACCGAAGAACGTATGCGCGTCGCGTTGCGCGAGCTCCTTCCGCATTCGCTCGGCGGGGCGGATGTCGATGTCACGTCGGAAGAGATCTCGGCGCTGGCCGATGTGACGATCGATTGCGCGGTTCAAGCGGCGAAAACGCATTGCGTCAGGCGCTTTGGAGCACCGCAGAAAGACAACGGTTCTCCCGCGAGGTTTGTCGTCATTGGTATGGGCAAACTTGGCGGTAATGAGCTCAATGTCGGCTCGGACGTCGATCTCATTTTCTTTTACGACACGGATGACGGCGGCTGCGTGCTCGATGGCGCGTCGACCCTGACGCTGCACGACTTTTGGTCGCGGGTTGCTCGACGTTTGACCGCGATGATCGAAGATGTGACCGAAGACGGTTGGGTTTGGCGCGTCGATCTTCGTTTACGTCCGGAAGGTCGGAGCGGACCGCTCGTCAATTCGTTGGCTGCCGCCGAGCGGTATTACGAGTCGTTCGGGCGCACGTGGGAACGCGCGGCATTGCTACGCGCGCGGCCCGTGGCGGGAGATTTGGATTTCGGTGAAGAAGTGCTCGCCGCGCTCGAACCGTTCGTTTGGCGTCGCCGCGTCGATCCTTCGATCGCTCTCGAGATGACCAAGCTCGTGCAGCGTTCACGGGCGGAGTTATCGAGTGCTTCGGGGCGGGATCTGAAGCTCGGTCCGGGCGGCATTCGCGAAGCCGAGTTTTTTGTTCAGTCGCTCGAGCTCATTTGGGGCGGGCGTGAGGCGCGTCTACGTGCTCGAGGAACGCTGGATGGACTTCGTCGTTTGCGAGGTGCGGGCCTCGTGACCGATCGCGAAGCGCGTGAAATCGCCAATGCGTATTTGTCGTTTCGCCGGGCCGAACACGCCGTGCAGTTTGCCTCGGGACAACAAACGCACGTTTGGCCCGCGGATGACGAAGCTTCGTCGCGTTTGGCGCGGCTGCTGGGTTTTTCCGGGACCGAAGCATTTCTCGCGGACCTCGAACGGCACATCGAACGCGTGTCCGTTCGTTTTCGTTCGCTCGTGCCGGATGGTGCACCCGCTCCATCGCGCTGGACCGAAGCGATCGCCGCCCTCGACGATGGCAACGTCGCGGCCTTCGAAGCCGCGTGGCGTCGCGTCTCCGCCGAGATCGATCTCGCGTTTGTTCCGGATGCAACCGAACGTTGGGGCGAAGTCGCGCGCTCGCTCTTCGAGATGTCCATTCGTCCGGACGCGTTGCTCGGTGCTCGAAGTCGCGAAACCTATCCGCTGCTCGCCGACACGCTGCTCGATGCCGTGGCCGATGCGGCCGATCCCGAGCTTGCGACACGCACGTTGCGGATGCTCTTCATGCGCATGCGTCATCCCGGCGTTTACCTGAAGTTTGTCGGGCATGAACCTCGCGCCATTCGGCGCCTCGTCGACACCATGGGAGGAAGCGCATTTCTCGGGGAAGTGCTGGTTCGTAATCCCGAACTCGGCGATCGAATCTGGTTTTCTCGAGGCATACCGACGATGCGATCGGTGCATGTCGAGTTCGCCGAAGCGGAACGGGAACCATCGCTGGACGATGACCCGGACGAACAGCTCGTGGGTGCGTTGCGACGAACCAAAGCGCGCGTCGTCGTGGACGTGGGTTTGGCGGACCTGGCCAGTGAGATGAGCCCGCGCGAAGTGGGGTACGTCTTGTCCGAACTCGCCGACGTTTCACTGCAAGCAGCCACGCGTCATGCGCTGGGAACACCCAAGGATCAGCCTGTTCAAGGCTTGTGTGTGCTCGCCGTGGGCACGTTGGGAGGGCGTGAAATCGGCTACGGCTCCGACCTCGATGTGCTGTTCCTGTTCGATCCGGCCAAGGCACCTGCCGGTTCGGATCCGCATACGTACTTCGCGCGATGTGCTCGCCGCGTGATCAAGTTGATCTCGGTGCTGCATCCGGCGGGGCCCGGATACGACCTCGACACACGTCTTCGTCCTTCGGGAAACCAAGGACTTCTCGTGACGTCGATCGATGCGTTTGCGCGTTACCACGGTCATCGTTCGGGCGGGGGTGATGCGCATCGAATCGAGGCGGCGGTGTGGGAGCGTTTGGCGTTGCTGCGCGCTCGTGTCGCGGCGGGTGATGCGGAGGTCGGTGCGAGGGCGATGGAGATCGCGCATGCGGCGGCGTACGTGATGGTTGGTGATCCAACGAATGTCGCGGATGAGCTTCGGCGTATTCGTCGGCGGATGGAGATGGAGTTGTCGCAGGAGCGCCGAGGTCGCTTCGATCTGAAGTTCGGCTTGGGAGGACTTTTCGAGATCGACCTGTGCGTGCAGTTTCTCCAGATGCTCCACGGTGCGGATCCACGCGTTCGAACGACCGAGACCGCGATGGCGATCGAGCTGCTCGCGGAGGCCGGGTACCTGTCGCCGGAACATGCCGAGCTGCTGCGGGACGGTCACGCGTTCTTGCGCAAGCTTCAGGGCCGCATTCGCATCGTGCACGCCGATGCTTCGTCGCTCGTCGAAGAGACCGCACCCGGATTGCTTCCGCTCGCTCGGCGCATGGGGATTCGGGATCGACGTGGAGCTCGCGCATCGCATGAATTGCTCGCGCGTTATCGCGAAGTGACGAATCGCGTTCGGCAGGTGTACGAATCGACGCTCAAAGGATCGTGAACGACGAGCGGCGGAGTATCCTACGTGCCCATGGGGCTCGCGTATTTGTTCGCGTTGATCGTTGGACTCGGCATCCTCGGCTTACAAGCCATCATGGGAGGCAAGGGTGGGGCGGATGATGTCTCGGCGGATCACGGCCACGGTCACGGCGATACGCACGACGGTGCGGGCAAATCGTTTGACTTCGTAGCTTTTTTTCTCTCGTTTCGATTTTGGATTTTCACGTCGCTCGCGTTCGGGATGACCGGATCGCTGCTGCACTATTTGAACCTCGCGACGCCGGGTATCGTCTTTGCGCTCGCGGCGGCGTCGGGGATTTCAGCGGGGCTTTTTGCGACGTTCGTCTTCCGTTTCGTGATGCGTTCTTCGGTGTCGACGACGACGGATGTGACGCAGGCGCGCGGGACCGTCGGGCGCGTGCTCGTGCCCGTGGGCAAGCAGAAGACGGGGCAGATTCGCGTGGTCCTTCGAGGTCAAAGTGTTGATCTCGTCGCGAAAACCGACGGCGAAGACATCGCGCGTGGAGAGCAGGTCATCGTCGAAGAAATCGATGGCACGACGGCGCGCGTATCGAAGTCTCCCGCTGAACTTTTGTAGCGGTTCGACCTTCAAGCGTTGGGATTGATTCGTTCATTCATGTGCACGAATCTTTGCGCGTACCGCGAGATGCGCGGGCCCGTTGCCTGATAGTCTTCCGCGCATGTCGTACTCAGTTTTCGGCAACGTTCTCTTCGCGTCGATCGATGCGCAGCGGCGTCCCCGATCGGTTTCACCACCCATCGATGGGGCGCCCGACATGGATCAGGCGATTGTCGTGTTGTTCGCGGCCGGAGGCATCATTGTCCTCTTCGGCATCATCGTCCTGATCTTGCGGCAATTCCTCTTCATTTGCCGCCCGAACGAGATCCTCGTGTTCAGCGGTCGCCGGCACGTTTTACCGGATGGAACCGTCAGCGGATACAAGATCCTCCACGGTGGTCGCGGGGTTCGTCTTCCGTTCCTCGAGACGGTCAGTCGCATGGATATGCGGCTCTTCCCGGTCGAAGTGCAGGTGCACAACGCCTACTCGAAAGGCGGAATTCCGCTCAGCGTGCATGCGATCGCGAACGTGAAGATCGCCAGCAGCGACACGGGCGTCCGTAATGCGGTCGAACGGTTTCTCGGCACATCGCCCGAGCAGATCGCGGTCGCGGCGCAACAAACGTTGGAAGGCGTTTTGCGCGAGGTCATCTCGCAACTGACGCCTGAAGAGGTAAACGAGGACAGGCTGAAGTTCGCCGATACGCTCGTCGAAAACGCGCGGGACGACTTCGACAAACTCGGCCTCGAGCTCGATGTGCTCAAGGTGCAGCACGTCGCGGACGATCAGCATTACTTGGCGAACTTGGGTCGCGGCCGGATCGCCACGATGCTTCGTGATGCGGCGAATGCGGAAAACGCGGCGAACCAAGCGGTCGCGGAGGCGCAAGCGGCGGCTCGACAAGCGGCGGAAACGGCTACGAAACAAGCCGAAACGGAGATCGCTCAAGTTCGTAACAACTATCGTGGCGAGATCGCCAAGCTCGAAGCCGAAGCGAAGCAAATCGAGAACGAAGCGGAGATCGCAGCGGAAACGGAACGCGCGTTGGCTGAACAAGAGTTGCAGTCGCTACGCGCCGAATTGGAAAAACTGCGTTTGAACTGCGACGTCATTCTTCCGGCCGAAGCGAATCGCAAAGCGCAGGAGCTCAAGGCGCGTGGTGAAGCTGCACCGGCCGTCGAAAACGGCAAAGCGACCGCCGAAGCCTTGCGGCTTGTCGCGCAGGAATGGGCCACTGCCGGTCCGCTCGCGAAAGACGCGTACGTGCTTCAGCAGCTGCGACAACTCATCACCGCCGCCGCGACGCGTGTGGCGCAAACGCAAATCGGTCAGGTCAACGTCGTGGCCGGCTCGGACGTCGAAGCCTACAGCGCGCTGCTCGCGAGTTACCCGGCGGCCGTTGCGCGCGTGCTCCAAGAAACGTCGCACGCCATGGGCATCGACACTCACAAGATCCTCAGCGGGGAAGGGAGGTCCACATGATGGAGATCGTCATGGTCCTCGGACTCACGGCCGTCGTCGTCATCGGGTTCGTCGTGTACACACTCAAGAACCTGCTCCTCGTCAGCTCGCCGAACGAGGTGTTGGTCTTGTCGGGTGGTACGCATTCGATACCGGGCCGTGAAATCGGTTATCGATCCGTGCGCGGTGGTCGGGCCGTTCGCATTCCGTTGCTCGAACGAGTCGATCGGATGGATCTCAACAACATCCCCGTCGATATCCTCGTCAAAGGGGCATACTCGCGCGGCGGCATTCCGCTCAACGTGCAGGGGGTTGCGCACGTAAAACTCCCCGGTGAAGAGCCGCGGTTGTCGAATGCGGTCGAACGATTCCTTGGAAAATCGCGGGCCGAAATCGCCGAGATTGCCCGAGAAACATTGGAAGGCAACGTGCGCGGCGTGTTGGCTCAGCTGACGCCCGAGCAGGTCAACCAGGACAAAACGGCGTTCGCGGACAAACTCCTCGAAGAAGCCGAACACGACATGCAGCGCATGGGCTTGATGCTCGACACGCTGAAGATCCAGAACGTCACCGACGATGCGAACTATCTGAATTCGATCGGTCGTATTCGTGGCGCCGGCGTGCGTATGGAAGCGAGCGTCGTGGAGGCGCGTATGCAGGCGGAAGCGGCGCAGCAGAAGGCGGCCAACTGGGCGCGAAGCGAGGTCGCGAAGATCAACGCGGACTTGGCCATTGCTCGACAAGAAACCGAACGACGCAAGAAGGACGGTTTGTCACGGCGCGAAGCGATGATTCAAGAAGCACGCGGTCAAGTCCTCGCGCAGATGGCGCAGGTCAAAGCCGAGATCAATCGTCAGAAGGCGCGTGCGCTTCAAGTCGAACGACAGCTCCAAGCGGACGTGATTCAGCCGCATGACGCCGAACGCCGGAACCTCGAAGAACAGGCACGAGGTGAAGCGGCGCGGATCGTCGAGCTTGGAAAAGCCGAAGCCGAGGCTTTGCATCGGTTGGTCGAAGAGATTCGCAAAGCGGGTCCGGGAGCGCTCGAGCTGCTCGCGTTGCAGCAGATGATGCCGCTGCTGCCGCACATCGCGGGATCGCGTGTGCCGGTGAAGATCGGATCGCTCTCGGTGCTTCCGTCGGGAGACGGAACGTTCGCGCAGAAGGCGATCGCGCTGAATGAGCAGCTTCGAGCGACGACGGGCGTGGATCTGACGGATCTCGTCGCGCGACTCGGGGCGGGACAAACCGTTACCGTCACGCCTCAACCGCACGCTGCGCCGCCTCCTCCTCCGGCCGTTGGAGCTCCAACGAAGCCCAAGACGTCGGCTCTTCCGCGACGCACGCCGTGAATTGAAGCCCCACGCCTTGAATTGAACGTTCGCTCCGCGCGCTCACAAGCGCGCTCCGCGAAGAGTTTTGCCCCCCAAACCCCCCATTTGGTTGGTGGAAGTGAATGCGCGTCCGTTGAATTGCACGCGGGCGAATTGAACACGCACGCGGTGATTTGAACGTTCGCTCCGCGCGCTCACAAGCGCGCTCCGCGAAGAGTTTTGTTTGTGATGGGGGGCTCCGCTCCCTGACC